>JBEAUF010000342.1:0-10129 GCA_041161565.1 Planctomycetota bacterium
TCGAAGATTGAAGTGAGTCGCTTTGGATCCAGGCAGTCACGAAGCAGGGTATGAACTGCTTCTCCGAGTGGGAGTTTGCCGGCAATATCGGAAATGAGATTGGCGTCCATGCTGACTTCCCTGTCTGCAATCTGAAGAAGAAAACTTCACCACACACACAGCGAAGTGTAAAAACCACGGGTTTTTGCGGAAGAGCACGTTGCCAAATCACGTTAACAGCAGTGGATTGACATCCCCCGCACGCCCTGTAACGGGGGGCGGAGTCCGAAAAACGACTTCCGGTGTTCTTAACACCGTTTCGCCATCCCAGCTTCGCCCTCCCGACACTGCGTCTTGCCAGAGAGCCAATACCATTGGGCTGCCGCCCTGCGGCTCAACGCGATTTCGCGCGGCGGTTCTGGCGCTGTTGCCTGACGCGGAATTGACTTTGGCGTGGTATTTTCGGTATCCTGTACCGTTCTTCCCTGTTTTCTGATCTTCTTTCACCGGAACACCCATTTACCCCAAGGACGCACTGCATGAAAAGCCTGCGAAATTCTCCGCGGCGACACGCCTTCACGCTGATTGAACTGCTCGTAGTGATCGCGATCATCGCGATCCTGGTGGCTTTGCTGCTGCCTGCCGTCCAGCAGGCTCGCGAGGCGGCCCGACGGACTCAATGCAAGAACAATCTCAAGCAAATCGGGATTGCTCTGCACAATTACCACGACACTTACAACCGGTTTCCTCCGGGTTCGTTCTGGAACGCGTCGAATGCCGGTCGTACGTATCAGCAGGGAAGTCTGCTGGCTCATCTGCTGCCCTACATGGAGCAGGCGACGATGTACAATCAGATCCCGTTCAACAACCCCCCGGCTCCAAGTCTGAACGTGAACGAGGCCGTGCTGCCGGACGGGAGACTGATGCGTAATGTATTCTTCGTGCCCGGCTACGTTTGTCCTTCCGACACGGCCGGGAACAACTTCAATGGTCGCAAGACGGTGCAGAACTATGCTGGCAGCAAGGGAGCATCGAACGCGGGCAGTCCGGCAGGTGGTAATCCAAACGGGACTCCACCGTGTCCTGACAAGTATTTGAATTTCCGCATCGGGGCCACTCCGGGCAATGGTGTCTCCGGTCCCTTTTACCGTAACAGCCGTTGTGATTCGATGCGTGACTGTATGGACGGACTGAGTAACACGATTTACGTGGGCGAGGTTCGTCCGGAGTGCAGTAATCACATGCGTCAGGGCTGGCTGGAGGCCAACAATGGTCAGGGGATGGCGTCGACGCTGTATCCGATCAACCTGAACACGTGTGACACGTCGGTGAGTTCCGGCTGCAACTGGATTAACAACTGGGTGGACGAGTTTGGTTTCCGTTCTCGGCACACCGGCGGTGCTCAGTTCCTGCTGGGTGACGGTGCGGTGCGATTTATTTCAGAGAACATTGACCATGCGACTTACAACCGACTGGGAGCCAAAGCGGACGGTCAGGTTGTAACGGTTCCGGGTGACTGATCTGCTGCTGCGATTTGAAATTCGTGCCCCTGGCCATGCGTGGCCAGGGGTTTTTCTTTGAGACTTCTCTGCAGGACCCATTCGATGCGCCGAGTTGTTCGTTTCAGTTTGTTGTTGTTGTTTCCGCTGCTGCTGTCCGCCGTTGGTTGCGGCAAATCTGACCGTCCTGCGATTGCGAAGGCATCTGGCCGGGTGACTCTGGCGGGGGCTCCGGTGGCGGGTGCAACCGTGAGTTTTCAGCCTGTCGCCGGGGGGCGTCCGTGCAGTGGGGTGACGGATTCCAGCGGGGTGTATCAGATGACCAGTTACGACGCCAACGACGGTGCTCCAGTGGGTGAGCATCGCGTTGTGATCATCAAGATCGCCGGCCCGGGGGCTTCCGTTCCGGCCGAAGCATCACCGGCTGAGGATCCATCGATGTCTCTGAGCACGATGGCGGGGCCCGGCGAGGACGGTCAGGCGCCACCGCAGCCTGAGACTCAGTATCTGGTGCCGCAGAAGTACAGCAGTCCGGAGACTTCCGGGTTGACGGTGAAGGTACCGGAAGGCGGCAGTGACAAGCTTGACTTTGACCTGAGCGTCAACTGACGGCGATGTGGAGTTTCTGCAGGGGTCTTCGTCGGGCTGGTCTGTTGTTCGCGGCCATACTGCTGGTCTTTGCCGGCGTTGGTTGCGGGCGTCCCGTGGATGTTCTGCAGCTGTATCATGACGGACTTCAGGCAGCCGCGGCGGGAGACCGGGCGCGGCTGCTGGAGTGCATTGAATCGCTCCCTTCCGATGACGATGCGACTCCGTTGCGTGCGGTGCTCCGCGGCCACCTGCATTGTCTGGACAACAAACCCCGACTGGCGTTGCTGGAATTCAGCCTCGGTAATCGTGACGCGAGAACTCGCGAGGAGTCCTGGTTTCAGGCGGGGCGTCTGAGTTACGCAGCCAAGCAGTACGCGGAGTCGCTGGCATTATTTCGGCAGGTGCTGGTGTGGAATGCCGACCGGCTTGAAGCTCATCAGTTGATGGCAGCGGCCTGTTACGACATCGGTGCGATGGAGCAGGCGATTGGCAGTCTGAAGGAAGTGCAGCGTCTGCGACCTGATGACTTTCGTCCGTACCACATGGAAGCTTCGATTCTCCAGGATTTCGAGCGTTTCGGGGATGCGGAGCTGGCCTGGCGGGAGGCGGGTGCGCGGGTGCCGGGAGATTCGCGTACAAGCGACGAGGTGCATGCGGGCTGGGGTGATTGCCTGGTGCGTCTGAGAAAGTACGAGGCGGCGCTGGATGTGTTGTCGAAGGCTGGCGATTGGCCCGACGTTCTGGCTCGCCGAGCGCAGGCGAAGTTTGCGTTGCGGCGGTTTGAAGAGGCTCGTGCGGATGCTGCAGCTGCGCTGGTCCGGCAACCACGACATTCCGACGCCTCAGTGGTGTTGGCGCAGATCGAGGAGCGGGAGGGTCTGACGGACGCTGCGATCGCGCGTCTGCTGGAGGTGGTGCAGGAGTCACCGATGGAATTGCCGCCGGTGCTGAGGCTGGCAGATCTGCTTGCGGCTGCCGGACGGGTCGATGAGTCATTGAAGTATCGCGGCCGAGCGGGTGAGATAGCCGAGTTGCGGGCGACTTTTTCGCGGCTGCATCAGTCTGCGGTTCGTGACCTGACCAACGCCGACCTGCGGTTGCAGCTGGCGGAGACGGCCGATAAGCTGGGGCAGCCCGCGATGGCAGCCGCGTGGTATGCAGCTGCTCTGGGCATGGCGCCAGGCGATGCCGGGATTCAGGAACGATGGCAGAGTTTTCTGAGCCGAAACCCCGATTATGCAGCGGCTGCGGCAGCACCGGCTGCGGGAGATGCGGGGACAGTTGGGGGCAGCGCAGCTGCAGGCAGCGGGCGGAAGTCCGATTTCTGATGCTGTTCGCGGCATTGGCTGCGACTCTGTTTGCAGGCTGCAGTGCCGATGCTGAAACCTCGGGGGGCGACAGCGAGACAGGCCAGGTCGGGCAGGAGGTGACGGGGGCACTTGCGGAGCAGTCGTCGGGTGCAGAGCGGCCTGTCGGGGATTTACGTGGCGAAGAGTCTCCGTCACTGGTGTCAGCGATCAGTTTTCGGCGGTCTGATGCGGCAATTCTGCCTGACGTGATTCCGGACAACGGTGCTCGACATGGTTATGCGACCATTCTTGAATCGCTCGGCAGCGGTCTGGCAGTCGTGGATATTGACCACGATGGCTGTGAGGATCTGCTGGTGGCTGGCGGGGGCGATCTGGAGTCACGTCGAATCACAGGTCATCCGCTGCGGGCGCTCCGGTGCAGTGGGGAGCGGTTTGTGGACGAGTCATCAGCGGCGGGGCTGGGCCCCTGTAGTCTCTACAGTCACGGTCTGGCGGTGAGTGACTTTAACAACGATGGTTTTGCCGATTGTTTGCTGACGGGTTATGGCGGGGTGCGGCTGTATGAGAATTGTGGCGACGGTACGTTTGCTGAGGTGTTTGTCCCGGTACTGACAGAGGCGTCGCGCTGGAATGCATCCGCTGCCTGGGGTGACGTGAATGGCGATGGAAACGCCGACCTGTATGTGACCGGCTATGTGGACTGGTCATTTGAGAACGACCCACCCTGCTATGCGGCAGACGGGAAGACGCGTGACAATTGTTCTCCGAAGCTGTTTGCGGCTGTCCCGGACACGCTGTTTTTGAGCGGGGGGGATGGGACATTTTGGAACGCATCCCGGGAGTGGGGTGTGCGTGAGGACGGCAAGGCTCTGGGAGTGCTCATCGCCGACCTTGATCAGGATCGTTTTCCGGATGTGTATGTTGGCAACGACGTGATGATGAATTTTCTGTACCACAATCGTGGTGGGACTGGTTTTGCGGACGCGAGTATTTCCAGTGGAGCTGGTGTCAGCAGTCGGGGATCACCGGATGCCAGCATGGGAGTGGAGGCTGCGGACTTCAATCTGGATGGGCTGCCGGATCTTTGGGCTGCGAATTTCGAGATGGAAAGTTTTGCCCTGTATCAGAATCAGGGGGCGATGTTGTTTCGGCACGTGAGCGAGGCATCCGGCATTTCTGCTCTGGGTGATCAGTTCGTGGGCTGGGGGTCCGTATTCGGGGACTTCGACAATGACGGCGACGAGGATCTGAGTGTGTGCAACGGAAATGTGGTGCAGTATCCGACGCATTCACCATGGCTGCAGCGGATGGTGGTAATGGAGAATCACGACGGCGAGTATTTTGGGGATGTGACTGCGGCAGCCAGTGCAGACATGCTTACTCCGAGGCATGGTCGGGGTCTGGTGTCATTCGACTGGAATCTGGATGGCCGCCAGGACCTTGCTCTGGCGGCAATTCACAGCCCTGCGGAGCTCTACGAGAACTCATCAGCGCCCGCCGGGAACTGGCTGCGTGTGGAGTTAATCGGAATGGTTTCGGCGCGGCATCCGGTGGGGGCCGTGGTGATTCTGGAAACCGGCAAGCGCCGACGAATCCGGCTGCAGAAGGGGGGCGGGAGTTATCTGTCGTCATCTTCGCCAGTGCTGCATTTCGGAGTTCCTGCTGACGAGCAGCCTGTGCGGCTCACAGTGCAGTGGCCTTCCGGCAAGGATACCGTCGTGGAAGCTCCCCGGCTGAATACTCTGCTGAGGATCCTTGAGCTGCGGGACGAACAGTAGTCGTTGCGTGGTGAGACGGCTGCTGGTGTTCAGAGGGTATTGAAGATTCTGTCTCCGGCGTCACCAAGGCCTGGCAGGATATAGCTGCGGGAATTGAGTTGGCGGTCAATAACGGCGGTAAAGATCCGGGCTTTGGGGAATTGTTGCTGCATGTGTGCGATGCCTTCTGGTGCGGCGAGCAGGCAGGCGAGGCGAATATCGGTGACGCCCCATGCGGCAAGTGATGTGGCGGCGTGTGCTGCAGAGCCACCTGTAGCCAGCATGGGGTCCACGATGATGGCCACATCCGGAGGGCTGTCGGCGGGAAGGCGATCATAGTAGGAAATCGGCGTGGCCGTTTCTTCATCGCGGCGGATGCCGAGATGTCGCACTTCGATTTCGGGGATGAGCTGCAGGAAGGGGGCCGTCATGCCGAGGCCGGCGCGGAGGATGGGGATCAGCGCAATTCGCACCGCGAGGCGGTGGGCGGTGGTGACTTCAAGCGGTGTACGGACTTCGGTGGCAGTCAGCGGGAGATCGCGAGTGGCTTCAACAGCCAGCAGTCCGGCGAGGACTTCGGCGTGAAAACGGAACAGAGCGGGGGGAGTATCGGCAGCGCGGAGGCCGGCCAGATGATGTCGTGCAAGGGGGTGCTGGAGTTCGGTCACGAAGTTGGAAACGGGGGGATGCATGATGCGCGCCTGACTGCTGGAATCCAGGGAAGGTCATACAGGCTGCATCACGGAAATCCGTGACTCTGCTGCTCCCCTTCGCGGCCTGCCTGTGTGGGAGAACTTGAACTGTGGGAGTATCAGCAGAACGGGTGAAAGACGCAAACCAGCGGCGGCTGACTGCGGGTGCTGCTGTCTCCCGGCTGATATTCAACGGCGGGCCGGGCGGCGGATTCTGCCGATTTGGGGTGTTTCCCATGGGGTTTTGAACAACAGCTGCGGCTGACCTGAACGACTGGATAAACCTGTCACGGCAAACGTCGTGGGCGGCGGAAAAATTTGCGGTTTGGATTTCGCCGGTTCGGCGGGGAGGCCGATTTATTCGGGAGAAACCGGCAGGACGGTGCAGCGTGCTTCAGGGGCGCTGTGTCTTATTGCGATGAGCTGAAGGAGACGGAGCATGTCACAGAATCTGCAGTTTGATGAGGCGGACGACTACGAGGAAATCCGGAGCGAGGAAGTGGACCGAGTTGTGGAGGCACTGGACCGCCTGATTGAAGGTGCGCAGAGTGAGAATGTGAAGCACTTTCTGGAAGAGGCTGCCAGCAACATTTACTACCTCGTGTATGAAGACGACGAGGATTCAGGCGACGAAGGTCTGGAGCAGGCCGCCTGAGGACTGTCGCTGAAGAGCATCGCAGGAATACAAAAAGCCCGCCGGGAAGAAATTCCCGGCGGGCTTTTTTGTGGGATGAGTGTGGCGTGAGCATTAGTGCTGGAACAGGAATTCCTTGCTGTTGATCACGGCCCAGGCCACGTCTTCGAGTGCTCGAGTGCGATCTTCTGAGGCCTTGACGTGGGCGGCAGCGATTTCGATTTCCTGGTTCGTTGCGGGGCGACTAAGTGCCAGCGAGTAGAGCAGGTTGACGATATCGGCGTCGGTTTTTCCTTCGGTGATCCAGCGGTGGATATTGCCGGCGTCAGCGCGAAGTTTGTTGTGTACTGTGGGCCCGTTGATCAGTTGCAGGGCCTGCGAGAGGTTGCTGTCGGTGGAGCGTTCGCATTCGCAGGGGAGTTCGCGCTGGGGTTGTCCGAAGACCTGCAGGAACTTGTGACCTTCGGGGGGATCCACGAGGTCGATGGCTTTCGTGCCGGCGGGCATCCCCGGGAATTCCTCGGGCTGTCCCGTTACGGCGCAGATTGCGTCGAGCAGCTGTTCAGCGGTGAGCATGCGTGTGGAGGCATGGCTGAAATAGGTTTCGTCGTCGGCGTTGTACTTATTCCGCTGTGAGCTGAGTTGGTAGACGCGGCTGTTCATGATGGTGCGAATCAGGTGTCGGGCGGAGAAGCCGCTGGAGACGAGTTCGGAGGCGAGGTAGTCCAGAAGTTCAGGGTTGGAGGGTGGGTTGGAGTCGCGGAAGTCATCGACGGGGTCGACGATACCCTTGCCGACGACATGCCCCCAGATGCGATTGGCGAGTGATTTGGCGAAGAACGGGTTGCTGTTGCTGGTGAGCCAGTCAGCGAAGACGACTCGACGATCCTGATCAGCGGGAACATCAACGTCACCGGAGAGGAGCAGTCGGACCTTCATGGTGCGGCCTGTGCGAGGCTGAGTGACTTCTCCGCCGGCTTTGACGAAGATCATTTCATCGTCGGGCAGCCCGGTTTCCTTGCGGCCCACGCGGTTGAAGGCAGCAGCGGTTCCGTAGTAGTCATCCTGTGTCCATTTTTCGAAGGGGTGGTTATGGCATTTGGCGCACTGAATGCGGATGCCGAGGAACAGCTGAGCGGTGGTTTCGGTGGCATCAATTTCATCGCGGCTGGCCTTCCAGTAGGCAGCGGCGGGGTGCTGTTGTGTGGAACCGGTGGCGGTCAGGAGTTCCTGGGTGAACTTATTGAGCGGCATGTCGTTTTTAACGACTTCGAAGAGCCAGCGGCGGAATTTGTGGACACCGGAGCGAGTGAGACGTTTGCTGTTGACGCGGAGCAGGTCGGACCATTTGAGTGACCAGAAGCGGGCATGATCGTCGCTGAGCAGCAGGCGGTCGACGAGAGCGGCGCGTTTGCCTGGGCTGGTGTCGGCGTGGAACTGCTGGGTTTCTTCGAGGGTGGGCAGTCGGCCTGTGAGATCCAGGGTGGCTCGGCGGAGGAAGTCGGCATCACTGCAGAGTTCAGAAGGCTGGATCTGCAGTTGGCGCAGCTTTCCGAACACCAGTTGGTCAATCCGCGTGTCTTCGGGAGGAGCGGGCCACTGGAAGTCGGGGCGTTCGGTGAGAAACGTGATTTGGGTGGTGGACATTTTTTCGAGGTAGCGGGCGAGGATTGTGGCTTCGCCGCGGCCTTCGCGAGTCACCACGCCGGTGGGCGTAATGCGTGCGATGCTTTCGTCGGAGGTGTCGAAAGCGGTGAGTGCCGTGATGTCACGCACAGTTCCATCGCTGAAGTGTCCGGTGACGTGGAGTTGCTGTTGATCGGCTCCATCGCGAAGCACTCGAGGCTTCGGGAAGACTTCGATCTGCACGAGCTGGGGAGCGTCAGCGGCCTGGACTTTCATGCCTTCGGCGATCCATTGGCGGAGCACCACGTGGCAGGGGTCGTTGTATCCAAGTCGGCGTCCGCCGCCGTGAGCGACTTCCATCAGCGGCTTTTGCAGCAGCAGGCTGTCATCAGGGTTGAGCACATTGGAACGGCGATTGAAGTATTCGCCGCGAAGAGTGACCAGATCCAGCGGCGGGTCGTAGCCGCGAAGCGACAGGCGAAAGCCACCTTTGCCGGAAGGAGAACCGTGGCAGGCACCCATGTTGCAGCCGGATTTTGTGAGGGCAGCAAGGACTTCGGTGTGGAAGGCGACGGGGGTTGGAGTTTCAAAGCTGGTGACGGTAACTTTGACGGAGACTTTCTGACTTCCGGCGGAAGCGTGCACGAGAGTTTCGCCGTTTCCCGTGGCTTGAATCACCCCGTTTTCCACCGTGGCGACGGCGGGATTATCGGACTGGTACTGGGCAGTTGCGGTCACATCGTGGATTGCCGGAGTGTCGGCATTGGCGGTGATGACCAGCTGCTGCACGGAGCGCGGACCCTGGAGCCGGACCTCTGTCGGCAGGATCTGCAGGGAATTGACGGGCAGATCGGCCGGGGCGCTGCAGGCGGCCATTCCCCAGGCAGCGATGCACAGCAGCAGAGCACGGTAGTTCATGACAGGACCCTTGAATTGGTTCAACGGTAATGAGAACAGAAAAGTCTACTTAGCGATCACATCCACACGAATGGGGGGAACCGGACGAACAGGTTCAGCTTTGTCTTTTTTGGATTTGCCCTGGAGGAAGATGGTGCAGGGGCCGGGGGCAGCATCGGCTGCGGCGGTGATGGTGACTGCGAGTTCTGTGGCGGTCATGGAACCGCCGGTGACAGTGAGACCGGGGGGCAGCTGATCGGCGGGGGTGGAGAGGGCAATTTCGATGGGCTCGGTCCACTCGGCGGCCCGCACGGCGCGGATGGTGACGGTTGCGGCGGTGCCCTGCGTCACCTGGACAGCGACGGGGTCGGGGGCGAGTGAGAACTCGGCAACGGGGACGATGGAGGCGAACAGATCGGAGCGTGTCCGGCGGCTGCGGAAGAGTTCACCATCCTGTTTTTTGGGCGGTGGAGGGTTGAGTTGCAGGATGGCGGCGGGGACGGAACCGTCGGGGGCAGAGATTTTGACAAGGACGGGTCCCCAGTCGCCGTCGGAGGGTGCAGCGGCGGGGTCAACGGCGGTGAGGGTGATGGGTACGACCGTCTGTTTGGGATGGAGGGTGACGGGCTCCATTTTGAGTGCGGCGGGGAGTGTGGCGGGTTCGACGAGGAGGGGCCCTTCGCTGCGGAAGCGTCTGAGGGTCAGAGGCAGGGATGCGCTGCCGCCGCGGGGGATGTTAAGGCGGTCTGTGGGAGCGGCGGCGATCACGGCTGGCCGGGTGTGGAAGAGCTGCAGGGCGTAGCACCATTCAGGGCCGCCGCGGCCGGCCAGTTCCGTGACTTTAATGAAATAATTGCCTGGAGCTGGCAGCTGCAGGGAGAGTTCGGCGTCGCGCTGGCCGGAGTCGTCGGATTCGCCCAGTTTTCCGCCGTCTTCCTTGAAGATTTCGAGCATCAGATCGCAGGGGCTGGAGACATCCCGGGTGCGGGCCTGGACGAGCAGTGGACCGGCAGCGGGGGCGTTGATTCGGAACCAGTCGGCGTCACCTGAGTTTTGAAAGCAGCCACTGATGACACCTGCGTCCGCGGGCACTTCGCCGGCCTGTTCGCGGGAAGAATTTGGTTCTGTTTCTGCATAGACGGGG
>JBEAUF010000398.1:0-4929 GCA_041161565.1 Planctomycetota bacterium
CCCCTGCAGACTGCAGCCCACAGCCCATAACCTGCAGCCTGCCAATAAGGAGACCGGCATGCATCGTCGTCGATTCCTCGTCGCTTCCGCTGCGGGCGTTTCCGGGTACAGCTTCGCTGCCCCCCGAACCTCCTCAGCCGCTGCACCTGCCGCAGACGGCAACGCCGGTGGTACTGCTCGCTCCACCATCCTGTTCTTTCTCAGCGGAGGAGCTTCGCATATCGACACGTGGGACATGAAGCCCAATGCACCGCTGGAATACCGCGGTCCGTTCCGCCCCATCAGCACCTCAGCACCGGGCATCCGACTCTGCGAACATCTGCCGCTGCTGGCGCAGCAGGCCCATCACCTCGCCGTGGTCAACAGCATCGGTGGCTCTGTCAGCACCAACGATCATCACGCCGGCTACTACTACAACCTCACCGGTCATGTACCGGATGCAACCTTTTTAAGTCTTGGCAACAACCGCACGCCCTACGCGTCTGACTGGCCGTACATGGGCGCCGTGGTGGCTTCTCGCCGACCGGCCCACCCGGAGCTCACCAACGCCATCACCGTACCGCACATGGAAGGCGCCCCCGCCTATACTCGCCCCGGCCAGTTTTCAGCCCGCCTCGGAACTCAGTTTGACCCGCTGTACGTCAACGGCAGCCGCGAAAAACCGCTGCATTTCCAGGCCCCGGCCATCACTCTGGAAGGTGATATCACCCCCGCAAGGCTCACCAGCCGCACCGCAATGCTCAAGGCCATCGACTCCGCCCGCCGCGGTTTCGAAGAGTCCGGCCGCATATCCGCCTGGACAGCCCAGCAGGAACGAGCCTTCTCGCTGCTCACCTCCCCTCGCACCACCTCCGCCTTTAACGTGGCCGATGAATCCCCCGAAGTGCTGGACCGCTACGGCCGGTCAATCAACGGCACCAGCCTGATACTGGCCCGACGGCTGGTGGAAGCCGGAGTCCCCTTCATCACGGTGTTCTGGATGGGGGATGAAAAGGCCTCGAACGAACGCAAATGTGCCAGCGGCGGCGGCTGGGATACACATGGCAACAATTTCTCCTGCCTGAGCGACTGGCTGCTCCCCGAATTCGACCGCGGCTTCTCCGCACTCATCGCCGACCTCCACGAACGCGGACTGCTCGATCAAACACTCCTGCTGGTCACCAGCGAAATGGGCCGCAAACCGCGAATCGGTGATCCACGTTCCGGAGGCCCGTCCGGTGCCGGCCGCGATCACTGGACCCACTGCCTCACCGACCTGCTCGCAGGCGGAGGCATCCGCGGCGGACAGGTCTGGGGCAGCAGCGACCGTTATGGCGAATACCCGGAAGACCGACCGCTCACCCCGGCCGATATCACCAAAACCGTGTACCAGGCGATGGGCATCAGTGATCTCACCGCTTACGACACCCAGAATCGCCCCTATAACCTCCTCGACGTCGGTGAACCCATCACCGGACTCTTCTAAAGCCCCATCGATTCCATCACATCACAAACGCTCGCACTGGCACACTCCAGGAGGTCCCGATGAACACATTCAGTCGCCGCAGTTTCCTGAGCTTCGCCGGTACCTCCGCCACGCTGTTCGCAGCCGCCCCCCCTGCCGCCCGGTCGGCCATCTTTCTGCCACCAGCCCCGCAGACCGATTCGCTCCCGATGCAGCTCTGGAAAAGCCTGTCAGACGAACAGCGCACAAAAGTCTGCCTGCCCGCCAATCACCCACGGCGACAATACGTCAGCAACTGGTGGTACATTCACCCAAATCACCGCATTCCTGCCACCTTCAATGCTGATCAGCAGGAACTCATCCGGAAAATCTTCGACTCCCTGCACAGCAGCGAATACCTCGAAGACGTCCGCAAACAGGTGCGGATCGACCAGTATGGTCAGGCCAAAAATGCGCCTGCGGCCGGGTTCTTTGGCACACCGGATGATCCGGACTTCGAATTCATCTACACCGGCCACCACGTGACTCGCCGCTGCAACGCACACACGGACAAAGGTCAGGGCTTCGGCGGTGCCCCGATCTTCTACGGCCACTACCCCCATGCCGAAGAAAACATGCGAGACAATTTCAACGAAGCCCCCGGTCACCCCGGCAACCCGTACTGGTATCAGGGGCGCATCTTTAATCAGTTCGTTCAGGGACTGGACGCGACTCAGCAGGCCCGGGGACTGGTCTCCGCCGAACCGCGCAGCGAGAACCCCGAGACCGTCATCAGCACCCCTGTCGCCCCCAAGGGCCTGGCGTTGTCCACATTGAGCGTCGATCAGCAGAAGTTGTTTATCGACACCATGAAAAACATGCTGGCCATGTTCCGCCCCGATGACGTCGCAGCCACAATTCAGGCCATCGAACAAAAGGGAATCGTCGATCGCCTCAACGTTTCCTGGTTTGCGGGTAAATACGACATCGGTGGTGACAAAACGTGGGACACATGGCAGATCGAAGGCCCCGACATGGTCTGGTACTTCCGCGGTCAGCCCCACATTCACTGCTACTTCCACCTCAAAGGATGACCCCGGCTCTTCCGCACCACCCCGCCCCAGTTGAATCCGTTGCAAACTGCCTGAAGACTTCCAGCCCCGGCTTCTGTGCTACTCTGTACTTCTCTGGGAAACTCCATGCTTTCTGCGGTCAATAAGCACACATCGCAGTGCAAATTAAACCATCACTTCAGCAGATGAGCCGTGCTGACAGTCACTTCTCTGCTGTCCGTGACAGCCAGGTAGAAAGCAGTTGCCCCGTCCGGAATGACGGCCGAAACTTCGCCGGCAGACAGCATCGCCGGCAGTTCCTTCCATTCGCGTTTCTGCCACGGGCCCTGATCCAGAGTATAGTGCAGGTGGGCCTGTCGGATTTCGACAGGCCCACTGACCATCGCGGAAACCCGATCTTCCGCGGCCTGTGGCGGGCCCAGCTTCGCCATGGGCTGACCGGCCTTCAGCTGGCTGTCCATAAAAACATCCACTTCAGGGAACGTCCAGATATGGCCGTGGGGCAGCCGGGGAATCATGGCAATGGTTCTGAATTCCTCCGACACCAACTCGTAAGACTTCCGATAGCTGTCCATCGGGTACGCAAAGTCATTCGTTCCGTTCAGAAAGAGAATCGGGCAGCGAACGCGGGACAGGTAGCGTGAGGGATCAAAGTGTTTAACCCAGCGTTCGCGGAGCTCCGGTGACATGGGCGTAAAACGTGGCTCGCGCCAGACGCTGTTGTCGGCCAAAAACCCGCAGCCATAAACGGGAACTGCAGCTTTGAGGCGATCATCCAGGCCGGAGACAATACAGGTCAGATAGCCCCCCCAGCTGATGCCGGTGATGCCGATTCGCTGCGAGTCAACTGCGGGCTGAGCAGCCAGCAGGGAATGTCCGCGGATGACGGCAGACACAGCGTGCCACGTCCACATGTCCCCGATCTGGTCGTCTTCAAACGAGCGGAATTTGGATTCATCTGACTGGTCCGGACCACCATCGGGCAATCGGCCATCGGGTCCGTGTCCGGCAAGGTCCATGGCGAGTGCTGCATAGCCGCGTTGAGCCCAGTGCAGCGCCCACTCCCGAAACGCCCGACCACCACCACCATGCACCAGCACAACTCCAGGGAATGGCCCGGCGCCTGCCGGCTGAGCGTACCAGGCGAAAATCCGAGTTGGTTTGCCCTGAAACTCTTCCCCGGAGTAGTACACAGGACGCAGCATCCCGGACTCCGGCCCGAATTCCGCAGCCGGCGTCTGTTTCAGCTGCGGCAGATTCCACGGGCCGGTTGGCTCGTCAGCAAGGACCAGAGCAGTGAGCATCAAACCGGCCAGCACCGTCAGCAGCAGGCGACGCGGGAACAGCAAACACAAATGCCGGCAATTCATCAGGGAGCACTCCAGTACGATGTTCCGCGGGCCTGGTGAGCATGAAATACAGGACCGGTCATGAGCATACCCGCTGCCTGCGAGCCTGGCAATTGCCCCGCCCTCCGCGGGCTGCCGGCACCCTGCACCCGCGGGATGCCGCACGGCGGCTCATCGGGGCTCCGCATCACTCCTCGTAGTCGCCCGGAGCGAGCACTATGCCGACCCGCGAAAATCCCGGGGCAGAAACAAAATAAGGGTGGCATTTAATGCCAACCTAATTACCATATCACCCAAACCACCCAACTCACCCCTCTGCTTCGGGATTCTGGTCGCAGAAAAATCAATCTGGAGCCGTTATGGCCATCGGAATCAGTCCTCTGGTGGACTATGCATTCAAGCTGCTGCTGGGCAGTGAAAAACACACTCGAATTACGATTCATTTTCTGAACACCATGCTCGCAGGACAGCCACGCATTACCCAGGTGCGGATCCTCAATCCCATACAGGACCGTGAAAATGCCGACGATAAACTGACGATTCTCGACGTCCTGGCAACGGATGAACTTGGACGGCGTCTGAATATCGAAGTCCAGACATCGCTCCCGGACGGCATGGCTCAGCGACTGATTTACTACGTCGCAGGGTCCTATTCCGGCCAGCTTACCAAAGGCCAGGATTACTCAGAACTTCGACCATCCATCAGCATCTGCGTGCTTGCAGAAGCCATGCTTTCAGCTCCCCCCGCGCTGTATCTGGACTATCGCCTGCGGGAAACTTCATCCGGGCACACACTCCAGGACGATTTCCAAATCCATCTTTTGCAGCTGCCATATCTTCAAGTCACTGCCGAGACAGTATACTATGCCACAGCACAGGAACGCTGGGCATGGTTCCTGCGGCATGCCGATAAACTGACAATTGAAGACATCGCCCGTCTGTTTCCCGAGAAAGAATTTTCCGAGGCCGCCGGAGTCCTGAACATGATCTCTCAGACACCAGAAGAGTTGATGGCCTACAACGCAAGACTCAAATTCCAGCGGGATGAAGCATCAAGGAGACGGCGGGCCGTCAGAGAGGGAAT
>JBEAUF010000399.1:0-7693 GCA_041161565.1 Planctomycetota bacterium
GTTGCCACGCCCCTTTACCCGCAGGCTCCCGCCAGGCGGCTCATCGCCTTCTCACTTCTCACTTCTCACTTCTCACTTCTCACTTCTCACTTCTCACTTCTCACTTCTCACTTCTCACTTCTCACTTCTCACTTCTCACTTCTCACTTCTCACTTCTCACTTCTCACTTCGCACCTCGCACCTCGCACTTCCTCTCTACTCTCCACGCTCTCCGCTCTCGCGCACCGTCCCGCGGCTCGGCACGAGTCCGCTCTCCATTTCAGCCCGGAGGGCGACACATCCGGTGCGGCGCAGACAGGCCACATTCTGCTCTCCCAACCTGACAGGGCAAAGCTGGGATGGCGAAAACAACAAAACCCAGAGTGTATTTACACCCATTTCCCCTGCGCGTGTCTTGTTAGGACAAGTGCTGAATTCCCCGTGTTTCTCTGTGAAACTCTGTGTACTCTGTGGTGGAAAACGACCACCATCCCAGGGCAGAGCCCCTCCTCCGTTTCCACAGCCAGCACCACTCCTGATTGAACCCGACAAACGACACCGCATCACGCGTTCTCCCGAAGTGACTGGCAACGACACGTTGTTTCTCGATAGCATCACCCGCATAGCCGTTGTGCTCGAATGCCTCAATCTGCGATCTCGGGGACAGCCGGCCTTTCCATCGCAAGCTGACCCCCACCACTCACGAAATCCACCTGCCGCCGAGCTCACCGTCGGCCACAGGACTCCAGGAAACGTCCATGACTGCCTCGCCGTTCAAGAAACTGCATCTGACTGTGCTGACTTTGATTGCCGCTGTCGGCTGCTTGTCGGCACCAACCGCCTCGGCACAGGGAAAGCCACTCAAAGTCTTTATTCTCGCTGGCCAGTCGAACATGGAGGGCCATGCTGCAATCAGCACTTTTGACTATATCGGCAGGGATCCTCTTACGGCACCCATCCTCAAAGAGATGCGCAATCCGGATGGAACGCCCCGGGTCTGTGACAACGTCTGGATGTCCTATTTGACCGGCCCTTATGATGGCAGTGCCAATGGTGAGGGGCTCGGAAAACTGACCGCCGGCTTTGGTGCACGCGGAGATCAACCCACCAGGGATGGCGGCAAAATCGGTCCCGAGTTCACGTTCGGAATCTACATGGAAAAAGAGCTCGAACAGCCGATCCTGATCATCAAAACCGCGTGGGGCGGCAGATCACTCAACACCGAATTTCGTCCACCAGGCGCCGGTCAATACAAGCTTCCCAGGGAAACACAGGAAGCCTGGGATCGGCATCCCCAGGGTGCCCATGGGATCCCCAAACTCGAAGATCGAAAAAAATGGCAGGATGAGAAAAATGCGGCCTCCGGCGTGTTTTATCGGATGATGATCGAACACGTGAAAAAAGTCCTGGCAGATCCCGGAAGGGTCTGTCCGAAATACGACGAGCAGGCTGGCTATGAGTTGGCCGGTTTTGTCTGGCTGCAGGGTTTTAACGACCTCGTCGACGGGCAGACCTACCCGGGTGGGAATTATGACGAATACTCGCGTTTGCTGTCTCACTTCATTCGCGATGTCCGCAAAGACCTCTCCGCCCCGCACATGCCATTCGTGATCGGCGTCCTCGGAGTCGGCGGAGAAAGTGAAAATGAAGCATTCCGCAAGGCCATGGCCGCTCCGGCCGATTTGCCGGAATTTCGAGGCAATGTGATCGCTGTTCCGACAGCTCCCTTCTGGGATCATGACATTGCCGCCGCCGAACCAAAGCAGGGGGAGTACAACAATATCGTCGACACGGCACATGAGCTGAAAGCTGATGGAACTATCGACCGCGAATGGAAATGGGAGAATTACTGGAAACCGCTCGGTAACCCTCTGCCCGAGGAACGAACCTGGCGATTCATGACGATGGATGCCACTGAGAAAAACGACCTGCTGGAAACCTATGACGCCAGGCGTTTCCGTGACATCACTCTGCCGGCCGAAATCAAGGACTGGCATCAGCCCGACTTCGATGACAGCAACTGGACCGCAGGCAAAGCCCCCGTCGGAAAGGGCGTCTGGGATCACAGCGGGATCAGGCTGGATCGATTTCCAGCACAATGGGGAACGGGCGAATTCCTGCTGATGCGCACAACCTTTGAAGTTGAAGAACTCAGCTACGACTCATACCGCATCGCAGTCCTCGCAAGACAAGGATTTCATGTCTATTTGAACGGTAAGAAAATACACACTTACATCTGGTGGAAGGACAAGCCGTACTACCGTTCCATCGTCCTCGACGAATCACAGATCAAACATCTGAGGAAAGGGAAGAATGTGCTGGCGATCTACGCCAACGACCAATATGCCCCGGACTCCCCGCAGCATTATTCCGCACTCGATGTGCGGATTGAGGCGATCAGCAGGGCCGATAAAGAGAAGCTCGAACTCGCCCTCGAGGAAGTCCTTTCGCCCAAAGACCGGGAGGCACTTAAAGGTGCCTCCAACGGCGGTTACCACTACTTCGGCAGCGCAAAGATCTTCGCCCAGATGGGCAAGGCCTTTGCTGAGGCTTTGCTGCCCTTGCAGAAATAGATGGTGAGACTTCACCGTCACTATCACAATCACAAACCGTTCTTCCTCACCGTCACGCCTCGTAATACCCCTTGTTCCGTTCGTCGCTGGCCCCCCGTTCAAGTTGTTTTCGGGACGCGAAGAGTGGCAGAGCTCTTTATCCCTGGCTCCGGCCAACCGTGACAAAGCGTGCAGGGGAAGTCATCCCAGGTAACTGCACGCGTTTTGTAAACATGAGTACTGAATTCCCTGTGTTTCTCTGTGAAACTCTGTGTACTCTGTGGTTGAAAAGAGAACACCATCAGAGTGCCGATTCACCATCCCAGGGCAGGGCTCTGCCGGGAAGCCACCCAGGCGCCTGAGAGATGCCGTCGACAGGTTCTCTGAACCCAACTTTGCCGGGCTCCGCCCGGCAAAGTGGCTGCCTTCGGCAGCCACTCCTCCTGCCGTTCGCTCAAAGCCAGCCAACACATTCGGCAAAACCTGTTGATGGCCTCCCGGGGGTCTGAGGACTGGCCCCCAGCATCCCTCCAAAGAGATCCCCCAAAATCTGCGTCTGTTTTTCAATATCTCTCCACAGGCCAAACTCTGAGTCCCGTCTGACCAGTACACAATGAGTTCGTTTTGACGCGCCCAGCGGTGGCGGGTTTTGGGCCATCAACCGGTTTGGCTGATCGCGTGGTCTGTTGGTTGGCGTGAGTCAATCCGGAGACCTTGACGAAGTGTCCGATCAGATCGGTCGCGACAACAGCACTGCCATGGGGAACGCAGGTCTTGCTGAACAACCCAGCAAACGGTCCTTTTGAAATTCGCTTCGTAACTCTGTAAGCAGGCAGCCGAGAACATTTCTGCCCACCAGGGTTTCTGAACCATCCCATTCCGGTGCCGCCCCCCAGAAAGAGTCTCGCGTAGAGAATTCCACGATCGGCTTGTCGTCGCTCAAGTCAAACATTTGCTGCATTCTCCCGATGTTAGCCAGGATCTTCCCGGCCAAAACCCATCGCATCACTCCGACCCGGATTTCAGTCCAGTCACCGCGCGTGTCGCCATCGTATTCACGTGCAATGGTCTTGCACATCTTCGGCGTGTCGGCATACAGAATCTGAAACTGCACATCCGGAAGGTGCGGAAATCGCATCGCCTGGTACAGATGCTCCGACGATCGTACTTCGAACCCGCGAATCCTGATTGGCATGCCAACCGCAAAGTTTGACAAATCACCAAGGGGATCTTTGGTTCTGCGAAACCAGGCTGACTCAGTCAGCTTCCAGTTCCTGACTGGATAGTCATCTTCGATCTCAAATTGAGTATTCATGGGTTACTGCTCCATGGCCACCGCAGCCAGCTAACATGCCGATCTCGATCAGCATCGGCTGGTTTCAACGATGGGATGAGGACGTCGTTGCAAGTGAAGGGGTTCGTGTTCCAATAGCACACAAACGTGCAGGCGTGACACCGATTCCACAACTTTCCTCTGAGTGGTCACCCACTGTGACCAGGGACGGCCCCTCCTCGCCCTCGAATAACAGGGTTATTTTGCTGAATTTCGTCTCACGAACTGGAAAGTGTGCTGAAGCCTGACGATCACAGAAATGTTGTCGTCAATGTCCAATCATCGGAAACGTGTCAATGATGCCGGCGAGGAGAAGGTCGCCATCCTCATGGCTCACTTCGTTGAGGGGCTGCCGGTGTCTGAGGTCTGTCGAAAGTACGACATCAGTGTGACAAACTTCTACAACTGGCAGAAGATCCTCTTCGAAGGCACGGCTCAACTAATCGATCGCAAGCCGAATGCAGCAAACGTCCGCCGGCAGGAAGCTGCTGCAGAGAAGAAGGTCGAAGCGATGGAGGCGAAGCTCGTTCAGAACAACGAGGTCGTTGCTTAACTGCTGCAGCAGCACGTGCAGCTAAAAAAGCCAGTGGGATCCCTTGAGTCGACGCAGGGGCCCGAGGATCCCCGTGATCAGATCGTCGACTATGTGAATCACTGGACAGAGAGAACTGAGAGCTCTGCTCAGCAACTCCTCGACTGGGCCGACATTCCCGTGCCGACATTTACCGGTTGAAAGAAGAACTACGGCCGCGCGTACAAGCACAACGGCAGGATCCCACGCGTCAACTGGCTGACCGACGACGAAAAGCAGGCAATCATCAAGTTTCACTATCAGCATCCGCTTGAAGGTTATCGACTGACATGGATGAAGATGGATGCCAACGGAGTCGCCTGCAGTCCCGGAACAGTCTACAGCGTCCTGCGTCAAGCCGATGTGCTGCGTCCAAGTGGCAAGGAGTCGCGCAAAGGTGAAGGTTCGTTCAGCCACTCACCACGCATGAGCACTGGCACATCGATGTTGCTTCCATCAACATCGCCGGCACGTTCGTATTCATGGCGACCGCCATCGATGACTTCTCGCGGCTGGTTTTTGCCGTGGACATCGCGCCGCAGATGGGAGAAAGGGAGATCGAGATCCTGCCGCAGCAAGGACGTGAGCGGTGCCCGGGGGCGCGTCCGCGGATCATCCCTGTCAAAGGTCCGCAGTTCATCGCGAATGACTTCAGGCACTTCGTGAAGATTTCCGGGATGACGCACGTCCGCACAAGCCCATTCTATCCTCAAAGCAATGGCAAGATCGAACGCTATCACCGGACGATCAAGAGCCAGTGCATCCGTCCTTCGACGCCACTGACAATCGAGGACACAAAGAGGGCGGTACGCAGCTTTTTGGAACACTAAAATACGCAGCGACTCCACTTTGCCATCGGCTATGTGATACCACTGCACATGTTGGAAGGCCGCCAGAAGACGATTCATGAGGAACGTGATCGCAGGCTGGAAGAAGCTCGGCGAACACGAGCTGACCGCCGACGGCAGGAAAAATCTTCAACGCCCCGAAAAGCCTCGCGACAACCGCCTGACCGTGACGTATCCTCCAGCGTCTCTCAGGAGGACAGGGCTCTGCTGGGAAGCAACCCGAGCGCCAGAGAGATGCTGTCGACAGGTTCTCTGAACCCAACTGTGCCGGGCTCCACCGGGCACAGTGGCTGCCTTCGGCAGCCACTCCTGCTTCGGTTCGCTCAAAGCCAGCCAACACATTCGGCAGAACCTGTTAATGGCCTCCCGGGGGGCTGGGGGCTGGCCCCCAGCATCCCTCCAAAGATCTCCCCAAAATCTGTATCCGTTTTTCAAGATCTCTCAACAGGCCAAACTCTGAGTCCCGTCTGACCAGTACAACCCAAAGCTAAGCCTTCCTGCACTCAACCAAATTACAGATCGAGCGAACAAAAAATTACCTGGGCTCGTGTCCCGGACCGCAGTCTGTCAACCTCAGATGACTGACACCCCTCGGCAGCCAGCGGACCAGAAAATTCCATTGTGTGGCATATTGACCCACAACCAGGTGCTCAATAGACTGTACGTCAAATTGCCACATCAACGTTGGGAAAGAAAGTTATGACTACTACCAGAGCTGATGCCCGGATCAATGTTCGCCTCCCGAGCGAACTGAAACAAACGATTGAAGAAGCTGCCGCAGCTCTGGGCCAGACCGTGAGCGAATTCACCATTTCGACGGTCGTTCAGGAAGCTCGTCATGTACTTGAAGCAGCTCAGGTGACAAGACTTTCTCGACGGGACCGGGATCTTTTCCTGGCGGCACTGGATGATGTGGATGCAACGCCAAATGCTGCTCTGAAAGCCGCAGCCCAACGATACGGAAAGCGACGTGTCTGATCCTTCAGCACTCAGTTGGGCCATTGAATCATTTGATCGGACCCGACACGAACGGACTCTCTTCGCTTGCGGCGTTCCAGTGCTCAATGAATGGCTGCTCACCAAAGTTAGTCAGTTTGAAAAGAAAGACCTGGCCCGCACGTATGTGTTGGTCCAGAACGGCTCTGTCGTTGTCAAAGGGTACTACGCACTCTCAAATCACACCGTCATCTACGATTCCCTTCCCGAGGAGCAGGCAAAGGGATTACCTCGGATTGATGCGCCAGTGGTTTTGATTGGACGACTTGCTGTTGACCGTTCAACACAAGGTCAGGGAATGGGGGAGTTTCTGCTGATCGATGCACTTCGTCGAGCGGAGTATCTGGCCGAGAGGATTGGCATCCGGGCTGTCGAGGTTGACGCGATCAATGAGTCCGCCCGAAAGTTCTATGTGAAATACGGGTTCGTTTCGCTCAAGGACGACGCTCGCCACCTGTTTCTGCCTATGCATGTCATTAGGAAACTGCAGCTCCCGCCGCTTTAGCCTGGTCGAGATTACTCCCAGGCCATATCAATATGCTGCCCGCCTTGCTCTTTAAGACGCCAGCCGACGTGACGACACCGTGACGAGAACGACAAGTCCAGCGACACGTTTAGAGTCACCGCTTAAACCATTCCCCTGCAATGATTCACGGAATCGTGACGCTGGTGACGATTGAATCCGGAAACTTCTCTCGCAGAGTCTCAGACGGCCAGGGGGCTTCAGCTGCTGCTGCCGAGTGCAGCCACACGGTATCGCTGGTGACGCACGTGCGTCCCGTTTGGCAAACCTGTCCGCCATCCGCACCCAACCGAGAACAGCGCTCTCAAGACCCGCAGTTCCAGCGGTCTGCCTGCGCGCATGGGGAGTGGCACTAATTCGTCCGCTGGATTTCCTTCGCCATCTACTTCCCTGAATTTCTTTCACCACGGAGGAGGCTGGCCGGGGACCAGCCAGAAACAGACGGACCTGCGGTCCGCCGGGCTGAGATTTTGACACAAGCCCGCAGGAATTTCCCATTGATTTTCACAAAAAGCCTGCCCGAGCCCGCCTTATACAACACTCCGAACAGCGGGCGTCATAACGTCTGTTGAAACCACGCCAGTCGGCCAGGTGATTGCAGCGTTGCCCGATGTCCAAAGAACCAGTTGGGAGACCGCTGTGCTGACCGACAACACCGTTCATTTGAAAACGAAGTGCCGCATGGCAAATCGCCCCACTCAGGAGTTTCGTCTCGGTAAAGTGAAAGCTGCCATCTGGCCCAACAAAAAAGCCGCAGGGATGCCATCGAACCCCTGCGGCCCCAAAAAGTCCCCAGCGGGATTCAAACCTGCGACCTTCGGTTTAGGAATTCCTAAAGCCTTTCCTATGCGTTTCTGATGCTGGCGAAAACCCCGGATTTTCCGGGGTTTT
>JBEAUF010000405.1:0-9560 GCA_041161565.1 Planctomycetota bacterium
GGCCGGGGCCGGGCTGGGCGCGACGACCACAACGGGGGGCGCAGCCGGCGCGGGCGCGACCGCGGCAACCGGTTCCGGCACAGGCTCGGCCGGGAGCTCTTTGACTTCTTCGACCACGGGCTCCGTCACGGAAGCTGCCGCTGGCAGTTCTTCCGGTGCAGCGGGCGTCTGGTAGGCGGGCGCCGTTTCGGCGACGGTCTGGGGAATTTCGGCCGGCGTCGGGCCGGAGGGCCCCGGAGCGATTTCCACAAGCTCCTGTTCAGCCGGCTCGGCTGAAGACCTGGAGCCTGTCCTGGGGGGCGTACTGATCACAGGTACGCGGCGACCGACGGTCCCCTGATCGCGTACGGGGGTGATCTCTGCCGCAGGTTGTTCCGCAGTGGGGGTCGTGCCCTTTTTGCGGATGTAGGCGACGACCTGATCGCGCTCTTCTTCGCTAATGGTTGCGAGCGCGTTGCGCAGCCGCACACCGGCTTCTTCGCAAAGGTCAATGAGCACTTTGCTGTCGAGCCCGAGATCGCGGGCCAGGGCAAAAATTCGAATCTTCAAAACGCAAACCCCTTAGACTGCCGAGGGCGCTTGACGCCGACGCAGTGCGAACCAGCACCACTGAACGCTGACACGAAATAAACTCACAGACCAGCCGGAGGACTGCATGGAGCCTGGGGACGGACTGTTCCGCCTTGTAGAACGACTGCGGCGGATGTTGACTGGGACAGGACGACTGTGCGAATCACAAATCTTTGAAGGCGTTATCTCCGAAGGGATCTGAATTGAATTATTCCGGTATGGTGGCCACAGGCGGCTCTGAGGAATCCTGAGTACTGGATTCCGGGGGAGCGGTGCTTGCGGGGGCAGATTGTTCAGCGGTGGGAGCGGGAGCGGCCGCAGGGGGTGCAGCGGCAGCCACGCGTCGCTGTTCGGCCATCATTTTTTCCTGTTCTTCGAGCCTGCGGCTTTCTTCATCAGCATAGTCGACGATGCGATTGCAGTCTTCTTCGGAGAGGCCGCTGATTTCGGCAAGCTGGTCAGGTTCGATGACGGACAGATCATCAAAGGTAAAGAAGCCCTGAGAAACGAGGTTTTCGGCGAGTTCGGGCGTGACTTCGGGGATGACGCAGAAGGCTTCGATGGATTTATCGAGCTGCTGATCGAGCTGAGACTGGGTCATGACGTTGATGTCCCAGCCGACCAGCTTAGACGCGAGTCTGACGTTCTGACCGAATTTGCCGATGGCCAGAGACAACTGATCTTCGCGAACAAGAACGATGACTTTGCCGAGCATGGGGCAGAGAATCACGTCTTCGACGTCGGCGGGCTGGAGGGCATTGGGAACGAGCACAGAGAGTGAGTCATTCCAGCGAACGATGTCGATGCGTTCTCCGGCGAGTTCATCAACGATCGTGCGAATGCGGGCACCGCGAACACCGACGCAGGCACCGACGCAGTCGATGGATGAATCAGCACAGGAAACAGCGACTTTGGAGCGATTTCCGGCTTCGCGGGCGATGGAACGCACTTCGATGAGCCGTTCGCTGACTTCCGGGATCTCAATTTCAAACAGACGACGAACAAAGTCGGGGTGGGTGCGGCTGAGAATCACGCGAACGCGGGAGCCGGCTTTGCGGACATCCAGCACAATTGCGCGGACGCGGTCGCCAACACGGAAGTTTTCCTTGCGAATCTGTTCGCTGCGGGGGAGGATGGCTTCGAGGTTATCCAGCTTAACGATGACAGTGCCGCGATCGACACGAGTCACAATCCCGCGTACGTGCTGACTGCGTTGTTCGAGGAATTCTTCGTAGAGCGAGTCGCGTTCGGCTTCGCGCATCTTCTGAATCATGACCTGCTTGGCGGTCTGGGCAGAAATGCGTCCGAGGAGGTCTCCGAGCAGGTCAGCTTCGAGGGCGCGGCCGTCACAAATAAGTGCGGGTTCACCCGTCTGCCTGTCAATGCGAACTTCAAGTTTTTCGTCTTCAGAAAAGTGCTTGCGCGCAGCGGACAGGATCGCCTGCTCGATCCCTTCGAAGACCACATCCATGGAGATGGCCTTGTCGCGGTGGATCGCGTCTACAATTCTGAGGATTTCGTTGCCGTTCATGAGACTGGAGTCTGCTGTCCTGTTTTTTGGTAAAAAAAAAGCGGGATCGAAGTCCCACTTTTTGCAGCCGACAGAGTGGTCCTGTCGGAACCTTGCACCGGCGACGCGAATGAAGCGGAAAACCAGTTTCCCGACACCGGACGACCCCGGAGAAATGGAAAAAGACCTACATCTTGTCCATTTCAGATTCCTTTGTGGCGAATCAGCGTTTACCGGAATGGAATTCGAATTTCGGCCAAAACCGCAATTGGAATGAGGCAAAAGTAGTGAGTCAGGGGAGCATTGTCAAGTAACGGGGCATTGGTCCTGGCCGGACAAATCCGGTTTGGCAGGCGGAACGGGTGTTTTTTAGCCGTCCGCACCGGCCGCTGAAGTGCCGGCGGAACTGCCCGCAATACATTCACGAACGACCTGCCGCGAAGCTTTCCACGCATGCCGAATGGTAAACAGACGACTTTCAATCTGCTCTGCAGTGAAGTAGCGACCGTGATCGCTGGGGGGGAGCCCAGCGAGAGCGAGTGTGAGGGGCAGGAGATCAAGAAATTCGCGGTAGCGCCGCTGGATGTCGGTTTGTTCTGCCATGACTGCCTTTTCGCAATTCTGTTAAGCAGGATCAACCTGGGGCACCGGGCCGGCGTCCCATGTATTGTTTGATAATCGCATCTGCAGCCCCGGTGGGTTTTGCAGTATCCTTTGGTGAAGCACCAGTGCTGCCTTTGGGAGCCTCTGACTCTTTTGCACCAGTGGTTGCCGGATCGGGAAGCGAAACTTCGATGGCTGCTGACGCAGGAGCGACAGGAGCGGACGGAGCCGCCATCCCCGGCTGCTGCATCGGATAACCCATTGGGGGCATCATCGGAGGATACATCTGACCGTAACCGGGCATCATCGGCTGTTGATATGGGTAACTGGGGTACATCCCTCCGGGGTATCCCATTGGGGGCATCATTGCCGCGTAGGGGAACTGGGGCTGCATGGCAGCCGCCATCGCAGCGGGATCGGGCTGCGGGATCGCCTGCACAGGAGCGGGCGCGACAGCAGTTCCGGGCATGGCGGTGGCGCCAACGTCCGGGGGAGTGGTGGCGGTGGCGGCAGCCACGATGTCCGCAAGCGGCAGGGTAACGGTCTGCGAGCCGGGGGATGGTGCGGTGGCCGCTCCCGGCACTCCGAGAACCGTGGGGGACGACGTGAGGGTATCTGATGCGAGCAGAGCGGCGGAGGGAATGACTTTGCTGTCGGCTTCCTGAACGGTGACGCCGGGGCGAAGAACAAGTTCGAAGTCGAGGTTTCCGATGAGGATCCGATCGCCGCTGGCAAGGACGGTTTCCCGCCGAATGCGCTCGCCGTTGACCAGCGTGCCATTGGTACTGCCGAGATCACGGAGGCGGACGGAGAAGTCGTCGACGCTGAACACGCAGTGATGTCGGCTGACCATTTCACTGTTGGGGCGGAGCTGGCAGTCCTGTTCGCGCCCGATCAGAAATTTCCGGCGATTGAGCGGAATCACCTGACCTGCATGTTTGCCACCGACAACCTTGAGTTCTGCCGAAACCATCGAGCCTACTCCGACTGAACAACCCGCGGAAACCTGATACCAGAGCAGGGAACCATCGCTGCCACAGCGGTTTCGCACCACGGGTCTGCGAGAATGTAACAAATCCTCAGCACGGAACCACCATTAAAAGCATTTGTTACTGAACAAAAGTCAGAAAACCGGCATGCAGAGCTGTTGGACTGCCGGTGCTAATGGTGGAAATACCGCGGACGCCCACCCGCACAATTCCATGCTTGCAGCTCCATTTTTCCCCAATTTTCCCGGGACATCCTCCACAACTTCCGTTAGCATCCTGCCCCGCACCGGTCCCGTCACCACCATTCCCTCGGGAACCCTGCATTATGGTCCCGCCTGCCATCCCGCCTGCTTCTGCTTCCCCCGCCTCTGTCGCCTGCCTGCCTCGTCGCTCCGTGGTCACCCAATCCGCTCTGGGTCTGGGAGCCCTGGGTCTGACCAGCCTCCTGGCACAGGATGGCAGACTGCTGCCGCCCGGAAATTCCTCTGGCGGTTCATCCGCTGCCGGTGGACTCGCTGCTCGCGCATCGCATTTCCCGGGCCGGGCAAAGCGAGTGATTCATTTTTTTCTGAACGGTGGTCCTTCGCATGTGGACACGTTCGACCCCAAGCCCGCGCTTGCACGCTACCAAAACCGCAGCATCTCCGAAAACCTGCTCACCGAACGTCGCACGGGTGCCGGTTTTCCGTCGCCGTTCAGATTTCGGCGTTACGGTGAATCCGGCATTCCGGTCAGCGAGTTGTTTCAGCGAACGGCCGAGCACATCGATGACATCGCCGTTATTCGTTCCATGTATGCTCAGGTGCCCAACCACGAACCCTCCTTAATGCTCATGAACTGCGGCGATTCCGTGCAGGCTCGTCCCAGCATGGGAGCATGGGTGCTGTATGGGCTGGGCACAGAGAACCAGAATCTGCCGGGCTTTGTGGCCATGTGCCCCAACGGGCTGCCGATCAAGGACACAGAGAACTGGCAGGCCGCCTTTCTGCCGGGCGCCTATCAGGGAACCTACGTGGATTCGCGTCATGAGCAGGTGAGTCGGTTGATTGAGAACATCGATCACCCGCAGCTCGCCACCCCCGCCCAGCGTCGCCAGTTGAGTCTGCTCAACCAACTCAACAGCCTGCACCGCAGCACCCGCATCGATCCTCGACTGGACGCACGGATGCAGTCATTCGAACTGGCATTTCGAATGCAGCAGGATGCCGCTGAGGCCTTTGACATCAGCGGCGAGCCTCGGCACATACAGGAGCTCTACGGGAGCGGTGTACATGCCCGGCAAACGCTCATTGCCCGCCGACTGCTGGAACGCGGCGTCCGCTTTGTGCAGCTCTGGCACGGCGCCGGCCAGCCCTGGGACAATCATGCCAACATCGAATCCGCGCATCGCTCCCTGGCCGCTCAGATCGACCAGCCGATTGCTGCTCTGATCAGCGATCTGAAGCAGCGGGGCCTGTTCGAGGACACGCTGATTCTGTGGGGTGGTGAATTCGGCCGCACCCCCACTGTGGAGCTCAGCGCTGACGGCAAACCTCAGTCCGGCCGCGACCACAATCACTGGGGATTCAGCGTCTGGCTGGCCGGCGGCGGCATCCGGGGTGGCACCGTTTACGGGTCCACAGATGAACTGGGATTCCGTGCGGCCGAAGACCCGGTCAGCGTGCACGATTTGCATGCCACCATGCTGCATTGCCTCGGATTCGATCATCAGCAACTCACCTTCCGATATGCCGGCCGGGATTTTCGACTGACGGATGTCCACGGTCGCGTGCTCCACCCCATCCTCACCTGATGCCCCCTGCCCTCTCCCTGCTCCCTTTTCCCCCACGGTGCTCCATGCTCCAGGTAACCGCCGCCCGGATCGTTTCTGCCCCGATGCTTCTGTTCGCCATCGGCAGCCTGTTGCCACTGAACAGTGCGCTGGCGGGCCCGCCGATCACCATCGAAACATTGCAGCGGTCGGAGGCGGTGAGTTTTGACCAGGAAATCCTGCCGCTGCTGCGAAGGAATTGTCTGGCCTGTCATTCGGCTGCCGAGCGTCAGGGTGGCCTGATCCTCGAAACTCCCGCCGCCATCCTCAAAGGCGGCGACTCCGGCCCGGCCGCCGTCCCCGGCAAAGGGCTCGACAGCCTGATGCTACAACTGGCCGCCCACCAGCAGGAGCCTGTGATGCCTCCGGAGGGCAATGACGTGGCCGCCGTCAACCTGACTCCCGCGGAACTGAGCCTGCTGCGACTCTGGATCGACCAGGGCGCTCGCGGCTCAGGCGGAATCGACAGCCTCTCCCCGCGAAGCATGCAGACTTTGTCACCGCGGCTGCAGGCCGTTCAGGCTGTGGCTGTGACGGCGGACGGCCAGTATGTGGCCTTCGGCCGCGGCAGTCGCATTCAGCTGCATCACGTACCCACAGGTCAGCTGGTAACGACTCCTGGCGACCCGGCTGCCGGCGCCGCCTCCGACGCCTCCTCAGCCATTGCCCACCGCGACCTCGTACAATCGCTGGCCTTCAACACCGACGGTGACCTGCTGGCATCAGGCGGGTTTCGGGAAATCAAACTCTGGCGACGTCCCAAAGACGTGCGGCGTGCGACCATCCCCCTGCCGGCCGCTCCCGCTGCACTTGCCATCAGCCCCGACCGACAGTGGCTCGCGGTTGGCGCCGCAGATCATTCCATTCGCCTGTTTCAGCTCCCGGCGGGCACAGCGGGACCGGTGCTGCAGGGCCACACGGGGCCCGTCACGGGACTTCGCTTTACCACCAGCCAGTCACAGCTGCTGAGTGCTTCGGCGGATCAGTCGGTGCGAATCTGGAACCTGCCCGACGGGAGTCCAGTGGATCGCATAGAGACGCCCGTACCCCTGACCGCGCTCGAAGTGTTCGAAGCAGCCACCCCCCCTGCCCCGCCGACTCCAGCCGCAGCCACCGCTCCATCGGTGCTCGTCACTGCCGGCGGTGACAACCTGCTGCGGCTCTGGCAGCTGCCCACGTCCCAGCCGGTACCGGCTGCCGAATTCCCCGCTGGCATCCGCAGCGTGGCGTTTACGGCCGACCGGCGCTGTGCCGTGGCGGCGGACGGAGCTGGAAATCTGACCGTACTGCAGCTGGCTGCTGCGGATGGTGTTTTCAGGCCGCGAGTGCTGGCAGCGTGGAAGACTGCCGCAGCACCAGTGGCTCTGGCAATTGGCCCAGTTCCAGGTGCTCCGGCTGCCAAACCGGAGAATCCTGCGACATCACTGCAGGTTCTCGCCGGGTTTGAAAACGGTTTGCTGCAGCTGCGACAACTGGCTGCCATCGAAAAGGTGGTGGAATGGACCGCGGGGCCCTCAGCAGTCACGGCGGTGGACCAGAATGCCGACGGGCGACTGGCGGCATCGGCAACAGCAGACGGTTCGGTGGTGGTCTGGAACATTGCCCCGCCCGCCTCAGCGGCACCGGCCTTTGAAGCTGTTGCAGAAGAAAACCTCCGCACTGCAGTGCTCAGCCCATCCCGCAAACTTCTGGCGACTGTCGCTCAACAGAACGGCCAGCCGGTGCTGATGATTCGCAGTACGGAAACCGGAAAGGTCACATCGAGGCTGGTTGGCCATACGGGCCCGATAACGGCCCTGGCATTCTCAGCGGACGACGGTCGGCTGGTCTCGGCCTCCGCAGATGCCACCCTGCGATTCTGGGATCTGCGCAATCCCGGCCAGCCGGAACTGAAGAAGATTGAATCGCTCCCCGGCGCAGTCACGGCGGTCGGCTGCACCAACGATGGTGCTCAGGCGGCGGCAGCCTTTGCCGATCATGTGCTGCGGCTGTATTCAGCTGCGGACGGCACGCTGCTGAAGGAGTTCCCGGGGCATACGGCTGCGGTGCTGGACCTGAGTTTCCGCGGCGGCCAGCTGTGCAGCATCAGCCGGGACTCGAGCGTGCGTTTCTGGAATCCGGCCGACGGCACCCAGGTGCGAACCTTCAATCTGCCGGCCGCTCCCACTGCAGCAGCATTCACACCCGACGGCCAGAAACTGCTGGTGGCTGCCGAAAATCGCTGCTCCCTGCACCAGCTCGACAACGGCACTGCTCTGCTGAACCTCGACGGTCTTCCCGGGGCTGCATCGGCTGTTTCCATTTCGCCCGACAACCGTCTGTTCTCGCTGCTGCTGCCTGACGGTCAGCTGCAGGTCCGCGATTTGGCTGCTGGTAAACTGCAGGAGTCGGCAACGGATCCGCAAGCGGGATTGGCAATGTTTGGTTTGCAGCCTGGCAGCCTGCTGTTCGGCCGGAATGGAGCGGCCCCGGAACTCCGCAGCCTGCTCTATTCCGGGTCTCCCACAGGAAATCCGGGCTCGCCCGTGCGAGGACTGCTGTTCCATCCCAACAATCAGCTGCTGGTGTATGTGCATGCCGACGGTACGTTCCGAGGCATCAATCCTGCCGGTGCAGCCGTGGCCTTCAACACCAGCCACGGAGCTGCGGTGAATCAGCTGGCAATGTCCGGCGACGGTCAGTTGTTTTCGACGGCTGGCGAGAATGCTGTACTGCGAGTTTGGAATACGGGTGGTCAGCCGGCTGGTCCGCGAGAGCTGCCGGGGTTTCCTGGAGCTGTTCGCAGTGCAGCCTTTTCGGCGGATGGCAAGTTCCTGCTGGCCGCCGCTGCGGGTGCTGGGGAGGGTGTTGCGCCGTCAGTCAGGCTGTACGATGTCGCTACTGGAGCACTGCTGCAGCAGACCACCGCGATCGGCGAGGTTCCGGCGGCGGCCATCTTTGCGGCTGCAACTCCTGGGGCACCGGCCGGCAATACAAATTCTCCCGTTGGCTCGCGAATTCGTCCGCCGGAGGTATTGCTGGTGAGCTCGGTGGCGGCCCGGGTCTGGCAGCCGGCCGTTCTCGGGACTCTGGCCGGACACACCGGCGTTGTGCACGCGCTCGCCCGGCTCCCCGGAACTGCTCCGCAGCTGATCAGTGGCGGGGCGGAGAACACCGTGCGCATCTGGAACGTGGCGACTGGTCAGAGTGTGCGTCAGGTGAATCACGGTGCCACCGTATTCGCCGTCGCGGCCGCTCCGGACGGTCAGCGTTTTGCGACGGCCAGCGAGAACCGCACGACGCGGATCTGGAATGTGAACGGAAATCAGACGGCCGAACTGAAGGGCGACATTCGCCGCAGCATTGCACTGACGCGGGCACGCCAGGCAGAAACCGCCGCAAATGCTCGGGTAACCGTAGTCAAACAGCAGCTGGAAGCAGCAGAGAAGGATCTTCCGGTACGAACGGAGGCGGAAAAGAAGGCGGCAGAGGCACTCGCTGCCGCAGCTGCCGACATGCAGACGAAGCAGACTGCTGTCGACACTACGCTCGCTGCCAAGACACAGTCAGAGAAGACCGCGATTGAAGCATCGGCGGCATCACGCGCCGCACTGCTCGAGAAACAGACGGCAGAACTGGCAGCGAAGGAAGCAGCGGCTGCGGTGCAGACGCTGCAGGCGCGGGTCACACGTTTGCAGCAGGCCGCAGCTGCCGATCCCACCAGCGACATGCTCAAACAAAAAGTCACTGCTGCACAGTCCGAAATGGAGCTGGCTACTCGCAGGTCGGGCGAACTGACTGCAGCCGTGCAGGCCCCCACCGCGAAAGCGACGGAGATGGCCGGTAAGGCCAACGAAGCCGCGCAGAAGCTGGAGTCAGTCCAGAAGCCCTATAACGACGCAGTGGCCGCCCTGAAGACTGCCACCGCTGCCCACAAGCTGGCGTCCCAGCAGCAGCTGCTGGCGGCCGCCGAATTGAAAACCGCACAGGAACTCGTGCCCGCTCGCAAGGAAGCACTCACCCGCACCGAGGCAATTCTGGCCGACGCCAAAACAGCCGTGCAGACAGCCGATGAACAGCTCAGGCAGGCCGAACAGCC
>JBEAUF010000421.1:0-2584 GCA_041161565.1 Planctomycetota bacterium
ATGATGATTGACAGGCGACTGGTGGCACGGTTGCAGGCACTGAAGCCGGGCGAACGGCTGATTTTACCAGCGAAGTATTCCGCAGAATTGAACGTGCGAAACCTGCTGGCGGCAGCGGGTGCACAGACGTGGGATTTGGTCCAGTTAATCGACGCGCAGAAACGCAGCCGGTGGATGGTCGGGAGGGTGGGGCCATGAGTGCGGAAATGATTCTACGCATCACCTGCGACTACTGCGACACGCAGATTCTGTTGCCGGTGCGCGAGGCCGTTGATGGTGCTGAAGTGCTGCAGCAGGTCCGCCAACACTCGTGGACCGAGCGGGCAGACGGGCACAGCCTGATGCATCTCTGCCCGTGTTGCGTGGACATGCTGGAAGATCAGGAGCCGGCGGAGGACTCGTGGTGAGATACACAGACTACGACTGCCAGGACGCATGGTATGACGTGGACAATGCCGCGACACATGCGACTGGTTTTCGGGCGTATCGGCAGCGACACCCGCGAGTCATTCCGGCGACTGCCGAGCAATTGGCGGCGGCGGATGCGCTGGTCGCAGGCTGGCGAGCAGAGACAGACAGGACGCTGCAGCGGATCGAGGCAATCCGGCAGCACAACAGAGAACGTGAGGCGGTCAGTATGGTGCTGACTGCCAATGTGGTTGAGGCGTTTTTGGAGGGATTGAGATGAGTAAGAACACGGTCATTACAGTGGACGCGGCGAGGGCTGCCGGACAGGCACTCAAACAGGTTGCCACCAGTCTGCAGGGACTGGCGGAACGTGAGGCGGTCGAGGGTGCGCTGGTCGTCTCATTCGAGCGGCTGGCACTGATCGGGCAGATGAGTGCAGTCCTGAACCAGCCACAGGTGGAGGCGATGATCCTTCAGGCCGGTCGGGAGTTTGGCGCGTACGAGATTGCAGAGATGCGGGATCGGTCGATGCCGGATGCGGTGGTCATTGCGGCTGCGAAGTCGGCATTGCTGAAGGGCTATTTGCTGGCAGATGCTGCAGGCCCGCACTTCACGGTCATTGCAGGCAAGGGAAATGCAGCCACCGCCATGATTAAAGAGGCCGGACACCGCTACAGGCTGGCACAGTCCGGATGCACTGACATTCGAGTCACTGCCTGCGGGTTGGGAATGAGGCCACGACCAAACGCGGCGGGGAAATTTGACATGTTGGTTGCCGGAACCGCGAGCTGCACGCACAAGGGAAAGACGGTCACTGTTGAACGTCCACGGGATCTGCCGTATGCACTTCCCTGCTACGAATCCGATGGGCCGGACGGGCATGAGGCGAAGGCACGGCGGCGACTGCTGCGGGATCTGTGGGCGGCTGTGTCTGGTGAGTTTGCCTTGGACTCCGAGGACGAGCTTGAGAGCGTTTCGCCGGTTGTGATTGACAGCACAGCGACACGGCTGCCGGACAACGAAATCAGCCCCCAGGCCCTGTATGACGGCACACGGTCGGAGCTGGTGGCATATGCGACAGGCATTCAGGACGAAGGAATGCGGCTGGCCTTCCAGAGCATTCTGGACTGCATTGCAGAGGCCGAAGACGTGGCAGCACTGCGGGCACGGTGGCAGCCGGAAATTGTCCCGGTGTTGCAGCAGTTGCAGGTGTCGGCGAAGACTCGCAAGCTGGTGGAAAAACTCTGTCAGCAGCGGGCGGCTGTATTGGAGGCAACGTGAACGTCAAAACATGTTCCCTGCGAATCGTCGTGAATCCACAGGGCCAGCCCACACTGCAGTTCCGAGCACGGCGTTTGATTGCAGGGCCGTCTGGTCTGATCGATGCCGGATGGTACGAGTGGGAATCGGTCCCGGTGATTGACGATGTTGAGGTCCGTGCAACAGGAGGCCGTCATACGTGCAGACAGATATACAGCGGATTGAATGGCTGCGCCAACACGGATGGCGAGTCGAGGGAGAGGCCGAAATCGAAGGGCAGCGAGTCCGATGGATTGAGCACGACCGTGGCAGCCGGAGTGCTTGGCTGCGGATCGTGGACGGTTTAATTTTGTGGCATGGTGCCGAGGATGAGACATTCGATGAGTTTGTTCAGGCTCAAGCCAAACCGGCGAAGTCTAGTCCGAAATTGCGATCACTATTTGGAGACGATGATGATGACTGATGAAACGACGAGCGAGCAACTGGCGGAGATTGACAGGGATATGGCAGACATTGAAAGACAGGTCGCCGAACTTGTGGAAGAGGCGCAGAAGGCCGATTACAAAACACAGGAGCTGCCGGAATACACACCACCCGAGGGCTGGCGTGTGGTGCGGTTTGGCGAATTGCTGCAGCCCGGTGATATTTGGGTTAATGAAGACGGCACAGAGCGGCGGTCTGCTATACTGCACTGGGACGCCTCAGCGGTATCAGGCGGGCGTTGCATCCGCCGGATTAAGCCACAGCCACAGCCGGAGTCAGACACCGAACTGCAGGCGCAGGTAACATTTCTGAAGAACCGCGAGGTCACACTGGGGACGCGACTGCAGCAGGAACGGGAGGTCACGACCAGATTGCGCGGCGAGCTGGAATCGGTGCAGAATCTGCTGGGCACTGAGAGGCAGCGGGTCACACA
>JBEAUF010000427.1:0-8299 GCA_041161565.1 Planctomycetota bacterium
GCTCTCCTCTACGCTCTCTGCTCCCCCCTCCCTGCCGCGTGTGATTTTCCGTCCCCGTCGAGAAAAATCCTTTGCCAGCGGGGATCCGTCTGACCGCTGCAGGCTGCATTCGCTACCCAAATCCCCACGATTTCTTCTTTTTTTCCCTAATGCACCTGACGTTTGCACCGAATGAACGTATTTTTCTGAACTCGGCCCATCGCGACGCCACCATCGGATACACGCTGCCAATGACCGTTCATGCTGTTCAGCTGGAAGGCATCTCCAAAACCTTCGGCTCTGCAACTGCCGTCAGGGATCTGGACCTGCAGATTCCCAGCGGGTCCATTTATGGTTTTATCGGTCCCAATGGTTCCGGAAAAACCACCACAATTCGCATGATTCTGCGGATCTTCAACCCCGATCGCGGGCGCGTGGAGGTGCTGGGCCAGGACACCGGTGACTGTGCCGACGAGCGTGTTGGGTATTTGCCCGAAGAACGCGGGCTGTACCGGCGAATGAAAGTCCGGGATCTGCTCCGCTACTACGCTCGGCTCAAGGGCTTCCGCCGCTGCGAAGACGAAATCACCTGGTGGTTGAAGCGTCTGGGCGCTGAAGGCTGGGACAACCGCCGCATTGAATCGCTCTCCAAGGGCATGTCACAAAAGGTTCAGTTCATTGCTGCTGTCATCGCCCGTCCGCAACTGCTCATTCTGGACGAACCCTTCAGCGGACTTGACCCGGTCAACCTCGAACTCCTCCGCGAAGCCATCCTCGAAGTCCGCAGCCGGGGGACGACCATTATTTTCTCCACACACGAGATGGATGTGGCCGAACGGATGTGTGAACGAGTGTTTATGATCCACCGCGGCCGAAAGGTGCTCGATGGCACCATTTCGGACATTCAGCAGCAGTACATGGCGGACGAAGTGCGAGTCCGCACAGCACCGGGGGCAACGCTGCCGCGGGATCTGCCGGAAGTGGAATCACGCGAGGTTCGAGGGGGCTTTGATCATCTGAAGCTTCGCCGCAATTCCCGCGCAGACCAACTCCTGCAGCGGCTCGCACAGTCCACTCCGATCGAACACTTCGAACTCCTGCGACCCTCGCTGCACGACATTTTCCTCCGCATTGCCGGCGGTGACCAAAATCAGCACCAGCACCAGCCCGAGAACACACTGCGTTAACCATGAACAAAATCCTCACCATCGCCGTCCGCGAATATCAGGCCATGGTGGCCACCAGGGCATTCCTTGTGGCCATCGCACTGATGCCTGTGCTGATGCTGGGCGGCGCCTGGCTCCCGGGATTGCTGCAGGGCATGGAAACGCCCACTCCGCGAACAATCGCCGTTGTCGACAACACGGAACTGCTCTTTGACGCACTCAAACGGGCCGCCGACGAACGCAATCGCACGCTGGAACAAAACCGGTCCCGTGCGTCGTCCACAACGCCCCCGGCGGCAGCAACAGGCAAAGCGGACGAGGACGAGCAGGCCCGGCGAGCGCTCGGGCTCGAAGAAATCCACCCTTACCTGTTCGAACAAATCCCCGTTGACGGCTTCAACGACGATCAGCGACTGGCACTCTCCGAACGCATTCGCCGCGGAGAACTCTACGCCTTTCTCGAAATCCCCGCCGAAGTGCTCCAGCCCCGTCCCTTCACTCCGGCAGACGCCACCAATCCCTCCGTGGAAACCATCCAGCTGGCCAGCATGCGCTGGGTGGCTGAGGACGCGGCTCTGTCTGACGCCCGCCGCTGGGCGGAAACCGCACTCAATCAGATCATCCGCTCCCAGAGACTTTCGGCCAGCATCAACCCGCTGGTGCTCCCCACGGTGCAGCTGGAACTGGAACGCAAGTCCGCACTCGAGAGTGCCGGGCTCTATTTCCGGGACGAATCCGGACGCATTGTTTCGGAAGACAAACCGAACGAACTCACCAGCCTGATGCTGCCGCTGGGAATCATGACGCTCATGTTTATGGTGATCATGATGGCCGCCCAGCCGATGCTGGAGAGCGTGCTGGAGGAAAAAACGCTGCGGATCGCTGAAGTGCTGCTCGGGTCGGCAAATTCCCGGCAGCTGATGACCGGCAAACTGCTGGGCAATGTCGCCGGTTCGCTCACCGTTTTCCTGCTGTACGGCGGCGGTGGCATCGCGGCCGCGGTGTGGCAGGGATATTCAGACAGCGTCCCATGGCATGTGCTGCCGTGGTTTATCGTCTTTCAGATTCTCGCAGTAATGCTCTACAGCTCCATCTTCATGGCCATCGCCGCCTCCGTGACTCAGCTTCGTGAAGCCCAGAGCCTGCTGATGCCGGTCTGGATGGTGGTCATGCTGCCGCTGTTTGTGTGGTTCAACATTGTCCGCGAGCCCAACAGTACGATGGCCACGCTGATCAGTTTCTTTCCGCCTTCCACACCGATGGTGATGACGATGCGGATGGCCACGGGAGCCACGATACCGTGGTGGCAGAGTGCGCTCAGCATGGTGCTGATGGTGGTCGGCACCGCAGCCGGCGTGCTGCTGGCCGCCCGCATCTATCGCGTCGGGATCCTGCGGCAGGGCAAGGCGCCGCGGTTGACGGAAATGCTGCAGTGGGCGTTTCAGCGGAATCAGGTGTGAAGTTCGAACTGGAGCCTGCCATGCAGCCGGAAAGGATCGGTCTCAGGTTTCCCGCAGACTTGCGGCTGAAAAGTTCTGCGGACTTCCAGCGAGTCTACGATGACGGCCGCCGCGCGGGTGACGCCCATTTGCTGCTCTTCGCTCTCCCACGCCCCTCCGCCGTGACTCGCGCCGGCTTCAGCGTTTCCCGGAAACACGGCAACGCCGTCCGCCGCAACCGACTCAAACGCCTGCTCCGCGAAGCCTTTCGGCTCAACCGGCATCGGCTCCCCGCCGGCTTTGACTTCGTGCTCATCCCGCGCCAGCGGGATGACTCCACCCTGCACGACTTCGCGGCCTCACTGCAAACGCTGGCAGGAAAACTGCAGCGACAGTTTCCAGGGACCGGCCAAAGATGAGATTCCCCCATGCATTGTCTGGATTCCGTTGAGTGGAGTTCCTGAGCGGACGGGCGGAAGCCCCCGGTTACGCCCCTCGCACCCTGGTGCGCCCCCTGCCGCGCCTGAGCGGACGGGCGGAAGCCCCCGGTTACGCCTCCGCACCTTGGTGCGCGCCCCTGCCCGCGGCGTGAGCAGCGCGTAGCCAGGGCACTTTACCCGCGGGCTGCCGCCCTGCGGCTCATGTGTGGCGGAAGCCCACGGTTACGCCTCCGCACCTTGGTGCGCACGGCGTAAGCATCGCGTCACCAGGCCCGTTTACCCGCAGGCTGCCGCCAGGCGGCTCATCGGGTTTTCTCACTTCTCACTTCTCACTTCTCACTTCCATCTACTCTCCACACTCTCCCCTCTCGCGCAGCGTCCCGCCAGGCGGCTCACTACGCCCCCACTGCGTTTCAGCCCGGAGGGCGCCACATCAATAGCCGGCGGCGCAAGCCGTCGGAACCCCCAGCAAATCACCCGCAGCCCGGAGGGCGGCACATCCGGTGCGGCGCCGTCAGCCGCCGCACCACACCGCACCCGAATCCCGTCGAGACCGTGAGCAGCCGGTGCCCCGGCAGAGCCCCTGAGCGGATGGGCGGAAGCCCCCGGTTGCGTCTTCGCACCTTGGTGCGCACGGCGTAAGCATCGCGTCACCAGGCCCGTTTACCCGCAGGCTGCCGCCAGGCGGCTCATCGCGTTTTCTCACTTCTTACTTCTCACTTCCGCGCGGCGCCCCTCTTCTCCTCTCTACTTTCTACGCTCTCCTCTCTCGCGCAGCGTGCGGCACATCCGGTGCGGCGCCGTCAGCCGCCGCACCACACCGCACTGCGGATTGATTGCCGACGCCCCACCAATTCCTGAGCGGACGGCGGCAGTTCCCGGCAAGTATCCTGCACGGCACGCAGGAGTGCGGCCAGTGGCGGCAGCAGCGCGTTACCAGCACCCTTTACCCGCGGGCTCCCGCCCTGCGGCTCAGTGCTTCTCACTTCTAACTTCTCACTTCTCACTTCTCACTTCCAACTTCCAACTTCCAACTTCCAACTCGCGCAGCACCCTTTACCCGCGGGCTCCCGCCCTGCGGCTCAGTACTCTGCCGCCCTGCGGCTCATCGCGCTTCCCCTCCACCACGCAGAACTTCACCGCGCCGGACGAGGCCGCGACGCGGCGTCTGTCGTGCGTTGCAGGGCCTTCATCGCCTTGACCTTCCCCGCTTTGACATATTCCGAATTCAGCACATCACCGACTTTGACGCCGTTGAGCGCCAGGCCTGACAGCACAAGCAGCGTGACCGAAGTCACCGCGAGCGCGAACAGCGACAGGTAGGGGGACTGAGGTGCCAGCATCGGTTCCAGAGTCGCAAACTCTTTGACCTCGATGTCCATCGCATGGCACACCGCATTTGCCATCCCTCCGAAAGCCCAGTAACAGGGAACAAGCACACTCGCAAGCAGCTCCGAGAGCCCGTCGACGGCCTTCAGGAGCCCGCCCAGAACGACCTGGGGAATGAGGACAAGCGGCACGGTGGTCACTGCCACATCACTGTTGGGTGCGAAGACGGAAATGCAAAGCCCCACGGCCGTGCCACACGCGGCAATCGAGGCGATTGCGGGCAGATAACTGATCAGTTCACCATCCATGCCTGTGAAGACGGTGGCCCCCCAGAGCAGTGCGAGGGACTGAGTCAGGGTCACCAGCAGCAGCCAGGCCGCCTTGGCACCCAGATAGCCCGCAGCGCTCAGCCCCGCATGCCGTTCCTTTTCGTAAAGTGAGCGTTCCTTGACCACCTCCCTCGCCGAATTGCTGCAGCCAAACCAGAAGGCGCTCACCACGAGCAGGAACGAGATCGAAAGGGAGCTGCTGGTTTTTTCCAGCTGAACTTCAGGCGTGTCTTCGCTCGGAAGCACGCCGAACAGAATGTAGATCACGGCAAACACCAGCAGCGGCTGGATGCACATCACGCCGCAGGCAACTTTGTCGAGCAGAGCCAGCTCCATGACTCGACGGAAAACCACCTGTCCGTGCAGCAGTGCCATGCCAAGGTGCTGCAGCGGTGAGACACGCTCACGTTTCAGGTTCAGCATCCGTCGCTGTTCAGGCGCCTCTCCCTTCCGCGTCTCGGCCTCGACGAAGGTCTTCCATTTCTTTCCCCAGTATTCCCCGGGTTCTTCCTTGAGTCGCAGGTAGAGTTCTGAGAGGCTGTCGATGGAAAAGTACTGCAGCGCATCAACTGGGCTGCCGACGAATGCGAGGTACCCGTCGGTGGCCATGATCACCACCGTATCCGCGAATTCCTGGACATTTGCCAGGTTGTGCGTGATGCAAAGAATGGTTTTGCCGCGATCGGCAATCTCCCGGAGCAGCCCCATGATTTCACGGTCGCTGTGTTCGTCGAGTCCGGAGGTTGCCTCGTCCACGCAGATCAGACTCGGCCTCGACAGAATCTCGTGCGCCACACTGGCCCGCTTGACCTGACCTCCGCTGTAGAATTTCATCCGGGCATCACATAAGCCTGTCATTCCAACTTCATCAATCGCCGCGGCCACCAGCTTCGCCCGCTCTGTCGCTCCTGTATCGCGGGGAAGCTTAAGCATTGCGGCGTACGACAGAGATTTGCGCAGGGTCAGTTCGAAGTGCAGGTTGTCCTTCTGAGGCACATTGGCAATTCGATTTCTCAGGCGATTGTAGTTTGCATACAAATCCTCCTGATTGAACAACACGCGTCCGCTGGTTGCACAGGCGCGTCCATTGAGGGCACTCAGGAGTGTCGATTTTCCTGAGCCGCTGGGGCCCAGCAGCACGGCAAAGCTTTTGGGCGGGATATTCAGAGTGACGTCGTTGAGGATCGTCTGGCGACTGCCATCGGCCGCCTCAACCACCCGGGTCAGATGCTCACAGCGGAGGTGCGCATGATCCGTACGGCGGGTTGAAACAAGAGTTGTCCCCCGCACCACGAATGTGGCTGAGCCGATCTGAATGGTGTCGCCGTCCTTCAGGTTGATCGGCTGTCGTGCAGACTGAGAAACACCATTGACGATCGTCCCTGTGCGACTTCTCAGCGGGTGGAGTGTCAGAGTGCCGCCGGCCTGCACAACGCGAGCGTGGATCGGCGACACGTTCGGGTCCGGAATCACCCAGTCGGCCAGGTCGGCGGAGCGTCCGAAGACGACCGTGTCATTCACCACGATGGCATCTTTTTCATCGATCGCGCGCCTCGTCTCCGCCACGACACCATCGATAGCCTTCTTCGCCTGCGTCGAAGCGTTTCTGACGAAGGCCGTCAGTCTGGACTGGATACCCAGGGCGCTGCCACATTTGGGGCACGCGCCGGCTGTGCCGGGCACACTGGTGCCGCAGGTCCGACAGGTCACCGAGGCAGGAGCGGCATCGCCCGAGTTTCCAGGCCGAATCCGAAAGGGATCATTGCTGGCGGACCGCTGCAGTCGCGGAAGAAACTCACCCAGCGTTTCCCACGGACCTCCGATGGCTGCAGAAATCTGGTCGCTCCGCGAAAGCTGCTGTCCTTCGAGACCAGCCTGAATCTGCACGATGGTAAATGGACCGTGCAGCACATGATTCCGCCGGATGTAGTAGGTCGACACGATCGCTCCCCCTGTTACAACACGCCGCTCCCACCCATACCGCCGCCAAACAATTCGTAGATCTCGGTGGCCTTGTGCAGCTGTTCCACGGCAATCCATTCATCCTTCGTGTGCGCCTGAGCGATGTCGCCGGGGCCGAAGACGACGGAAGGTACGCCGGCAAGTTCAATTCGGGAAGCGTGGGTGCCGAAGGGAACTCCAATACAGCGGTGTCCGCCTTCCACCCGGTTGATGACCTGCAGCAGTTCGCTGGCGAGTGCCCCGTTGCGGGAATCGTTCAGTCCGCAGCTGGCACAGTAGGGGGCGTCGTGGACGAGCTCAAAATCCAGTCGCTGCCGGAGCCATGTGATAATTTCCTCGCGGGCTTCCGCAGCGTCTTCACCCGGCAGCAGTCGCCGGTCGACGTCAATGCTGCAGCCGTCCGGAACCACGTTCACGCTGCTGCCGCCGGAAATCAGCCCCACGCTGAAGGTGGCCGGGCCGCAGAGCGGATGGGCCGGACGGGATTCCGGCAGCCATGCGGCGTAGTCTTCCAGCACCTCCAGCACTCGCGCCATGCGGTAGATCGCGTTGATGCCCTCCTGCGGCCGTGAACTGTGACAGGCCCGGCCGGTCGTGCGAATCTTCCAGCGCACCGCGCCGCGATGAGCCGTGACAATATCCAGCAGCGTCGGTTCCGCAATAATCGCCACATCCGGCGGCGTGGGGCAGAGCCGATACGTGGGTGTGCCCGAGATCCAGCCGGCGGTCAGGTGATGCACGCCAAGGCTCGTGGATTCTTCATCACAGGTCATGGAGAGCACGACATTCGGCATGCCGGCCGGACGCGATTTGTGCAGCCGCAGCACTGCTGCCAGCATCGCAGCCAGACCGCCCTTCACATCGCAGGAACCGCGGCCATAGATCCGCCCGTCACGCTCAACAGGATCAAAGGGGGCAATCGTCATCCCGTCCACCGGCACCGTGTCCATGTGGGCGTCGAACAGAACCGTACGGCCGGCAGCGGGGTTGTCGATGCGAGTCAGCAGGTTGCTGCGACCGGGCACCACGTCCACCCGCTCACACGGCAGCCCCGCCTCCAGCAGCGTACGCTCCAGAAAATCCGCCACACCCGCCTCAAAATACTCCGGCCCCGACAGCTCCCGCCCCATCGGGTTGATGCTCGGAATGGCAATCAGTCTTTTCAACAGCTCAGTGGGGCTCATGGATGGCTCCGGGGAAAAAGGGGGGACAAGGGAACGAGGAACAAGGGAACAAGGAACGAGGAGCAGGGAACGAGGAACAAAACGCCCCTAGACTTCTCACTTCTCACTTCTCACTTCTCATTTCCAACCTCCAACCTCCAACCCGCTTGCATCCCTCGTCCGCCTGGCACCACGCGAATCCATCGGTATTCACACCAATCATCCACGGGAAAATCGAACAGCAATTGTTGGTAGGCAGGAAATGAGTCACAGAAGTGAGAAGTTAGAAATTAGAAGTGAGAATGGCCGTGGCAGCACCGCGAATTGAAACGACCGAAAGGCGCAACTCCTCACTTCTCACTTCTCACTTCTCACTTCTCACTTCTCACTCCTCACTTCTCACTTCTCACTTCTCACTTCTCACTTCCAACCTCCAACTCGCTTGCATCCCTCGTCTGCCTGGCACCACTCGAATCCATCAGTATTCACACC
>JBEAUF010000438.1:0-13458 GCA_041161565.1 Planctomycetota bacterium
CAAACTGATCAGGCCGCACAGTCGTTAAACTCCAGGACAAAATCAGACGCCGGAACCCGAAATCCCGTTTTCACTCAACGACATTTGTTGTTCCGGAGCGTCTAATGCCGTGCTTCAAAGCGTCGGATGATTCCCCGGTCTCCCGACTCCTGCGGTCGATGCACACCCTGACATGACAGCAAGACTCGATCGATACAGCCGCCCGCTTCACGATCGCGCACGCCCTTTCCATGTTTGTCTCGCTTCGCCTGCTCTGAACGGTGTAACCTGTGATCGACCCGGTTTCCAACGCTCTCGATGTCCTCGCCACTGGCCTCAGGCCATATGTGGCCCGCAGCGCGTCGGATGAAATCGTGGCAGAACATCACTGCACTCGCGGTGATATACACACCTGGGACGCTCAGGCCCTGCTCGTGTTCATGTGGGATCACTGGAACGATATCTTCCGCTATCAGCTCAATTTCGTCGAACGCAGTCTGATCAGTGAACTTCGCGAATTTCGCAATCGCTGGGCCCACCAGCATCAGCTGCAGGAAAACGACGTTTACCGCATCACCGATGGCATTGAAAGACTCCTGATCGCCGTCGGCAGCCCCGCGGCTCAGGACGCGGCTCGGCTCCGCCGCGAATCGCTCGGACGCCTCTGGCGCGACGAAATCGGCTCAGCCAACACTCCGGACTTCTTCAGCAAGCTCTGGCCGTTCCTGCTTTGCGGAGCCAGTGGCATCGCTCTTGATACTGCCATCATCAGCTTCGGACATGCCCCATGGTCGTGGCTGATGGCATTTCTCGTGTTCCTCGCGCTGATGCGGATCGCATGGTGGCAGGTCACTCGTGAATCCCTGCACCAGCACGGCCCCCGCGAATGTTCGGGCTGCGGCTGCATCATCTACACAGCTCGCTGCCCCTATTGCGAACCGTCCCTGCAGGTGAATCACAACGCCCCCGAACTCGCCGACGATGCCGCCACACGAATCGGTCGCCCCGGCGAAGACACGCTCACGCAACAGGCTTTTCGCGGCAGTCGCCCGGCATAGTCCGGTCACGCAGCCGCCAGCAGGGCCAATTCCTCAGCGTTGACGGCAACAATCGCGATCCCCAACTTGTCAGCGACTGCAGCCACTTCCTCGGGCTTCAGAATGATGGTCATCCCGGCCTCGATGGCCAGCACCTTACCGCCGGCTTCGTGCATGGTTTTGATTGTTTCAACGCCGATCGTCGGCACATCAAACCGCAGATCCTGACGCGGCTTGGCAACTTTCACAACCGTGAACCCGCGCCGACAAAGCTCCCCAGCCCGGCGAATGCAGCGGTCCGTGCCTTCGATGGCCTCGACCGCAATCACCGCAGTATCATTGACCACCACCGTCTGCCCCACATCAAGTCTTCCCATCTCGCGGGCAAGATCCCAGCCAAAACGAATGTCCTTCCACTGAGCAGGCGTGGGACGGCGCTGGGTGAGGAATCCGTGTTTCACAAGCAGCTCCGGTGCATAATTCAGGGCAGAGTCGAAAATCAGGCCATCACGTTCAAACTCGCGAATCACCGCCAGCAGAATAGTGTCGTCTTTTTTGTTTTCCCGGGCATAGCGGTACCACATGTGAATGGTCCGCCAGTCCGGCAACAGTCTCAGCCAGCGAAACGGATGGAATAAAACAGTCTTCTCAATCTTTCCCGCCATAATCACTCGGTCGACTCGGGCCCTCTTCAGCAGGCGAATCGAACGGCCCATGCGAGCCAGCGGAGCGAAACGGAATTCATTGCAAACCTCCGCCAGATCCGGAGATGCCATGCCCGCCACCCCGAGGCCAAACACATGATGTCCGGCACGGCGGGCCGCCTGTGCGAACACAATCGGGAATTCTCCGGCACCAGCGAGCAGTCCCAGTCTCATGGGCGGATCCTGACGTGGAAACGGCAGCAGCCGGGGTTCCGCGAATTCTGATTCATCTGCAGGCATGGTAGCTGGGAGGGAAGCAGTGGGTACGAAGGACGTTTGAGAGGCAAGGCAGCGTGACCGCAGCAAAGTGACGATCTCAGGCGGCGGACGATTCCTGTTCACCAGCCTGCTTCACCAGACCGGCGACTGTTTTTTCCAGCTGTTTGACGGTGTCACGGAGCTCAGGAAGGCGGCGGAGTGCCATCAGCTGACGCGTTGTCTCGGCCACCGGAGAAGCAGGACTTCCCAGATATGTCTGACCACCGGGAAGATCCCGGTGTACCCCGGCCTTCGCCCCCACAATCGCCCCGGAACCCAGATTCACATGATCCGCGACTCCAACCTGCCCGGCACACACCACATAGTCCCCGGTGGTTACAGACCCCGCAAAACCAACCTGTGAAACAATCAGGTTGTGGCGACCGATGCGACAGTTGTGCCCGATCATCACCTGATTGTCGATGCGCGTTCCAGTACCAATAATCGTTTCACCAACCTTCGCTCGGTCAATCGTTGTCCCGGCACCGATTTCAACATCGCTCTCAATGACTACCGTACCGTAGTGCGGCAGATGCACATGCCGACCGTCAACAAAGCGATAGCCAAAACCGTCAGCGCCAATCACACACGCCGCATGAATAACCACATGACTGCCTATCTGCACGCCATCGTACAGCACCGTATTCGGATGCAGCACAACGTCATCTCCCAGAATGCAGCCTTCGCCAATCACAACACCGGAATGGATTTCACAATTGCTTCCAATCACGGCATCGTCGCCAATCACGGCAAACGGATGTACGTTTGTATTTGCCCCAATGCGGGCCGTGGCGGCAACACTGGCCTGCGGAGAAATGCCGACCCTTGACCGGGGCCGAGGAGGAAACAGCACACCCGCGATCGACAAAAATGCCGGCTCCGGCTCCGGAACAACCACGAAAGTCACCTCGGGGTATTCGGAAAGTTCCGCGAGCACTGTTTCCGGCGCGATCACCAGCCGAGCCTGAGACTTACGCAGCCGCGGCAGATTGCGAGCGTCACCAACGTACGTCAGGTGCTGCGGGCCAGCCCGCTCCACAACCTGCACGTCGCAAATTTCACGGTGCGGGTTCCCCACAAGCTGCCCGTGCAGCATCTCTGCCACTTCGCGAGCCGTGAGCGATTTCCGGGGGACTTCCGGCGACATTGAGCAGTCCTTTGCTCTGCAGGTAAAAAAAACAGTTAACCCCGGAGTCTAGCCGCATTTCAAATGTTTCTGCAAGGGGAGTCTGAACTCGCCCCGCCGACTGACACCCACTGCACGCCATCCCTACCGACGCTTCTCGTTAAAGGCCGCCAACGCCCGCTGAGCGTCCGGGAGCTGCAGACAACGAATGTAGGCCTCCGTGTCCGCCTGCCACGCCACCTTGGGCTGAGAACCTTCGTCGAGATGGATCAGACGCTTGGTCTCCCGCAACGCCTCGGCCGGCAGCTGCAGCAGTCGCTTCGCCCACGCCTCGCCATGACTCATCAAAGACGTCGCTGATACCACTTCGTTTACCAGCCCCCATTCCAGTGCCGTTGCCGCGGAAATCGGTCGCCCGGTCAGACAAAGCTCAAGAGCACGGGATTTACCCACCAGCGCTGTAAGCTGTGCGAGCCCGTAACCGGGGGGCCAGCCAAGCACCACTTCGGGCATCGCAAACCGCGCAGGATGAGACGCAATCCGGAGATCTGCAGCACAGGCCGCCACACACCCTCCGCCGAATGCATCTCCATTCACCAGCGCTATCACCACCTGCGGTATCCGCTCAATCGCCAGATACATGCGAGCCTGCCGGCTGCTCAAGACCCGCGCTTCCTCAACTGGTATCGTCGGTAACTCCCGAATGTCGTCCCCCGCACAGAATGCCCGGCCAGCTCCGGTGAGCAACACCACGCGGACCTCCGCCGCATGCCCCGCCAGCCACGCCACCAGCCTCTCAAAATCGCTCGTCATCCGGCGGTCCACCGCGTTGAGCACTGCGGGGCGGTTGAGAGTCACCACAGCGGTCTGCTGCTGAACACTCACCATCAGCGTGGAGAACTCGGGAAGCGGGCCGGTGTCGGGGTGCAGATGGTACATGGAAGAGTCCGCTGAAATTGCAGCCAGGTTGTCGATGATCTTCTGCACAGGCAGCACCGCCCGAACATGCGTGCCCGTTCCCAGCAAACGGTCACCAGCCCGGCACTCCACCCGAAAATGAACCTTACGCCCCTCGACCGCCGTCACCGTCGCATGCCCGGTCACGGCCGTTCCGATCCCTGCTCCCGCCAGATGTCGAATCTGCACGTCGATCCCCACAGACTCCTCCCCAGCCTCCAGATGGGGCCGCAGAGCCTCGCGAGCAGCACGCTCCATCAGCAAAATCAGATTCGGAGTCGAAAAGACGGTGGCTCGGGCGTCACCACCAAGCGTGATCACCATACTGGCATCAACAACCCAATGAAGTTCACCCGTGTGACCGATCTGCAGTGTGGAGTTCATAGAGACCGAGTGTGCCTGGTGGAGAAAATCCAATTCGCTTACTGCAAGCGACACAAAAGACGCTGCCGTGCAACCTGCGGCCAACCGCCCTTCTCGGGGAAAAAATCGCCCACCAAATGCACCAAATCCGCGACTTTTCCCCCGCTTTTCGGAAAATTCGCCGGAATTGCCGTGCAATCGCTGGAATTGGTGCGGAATTCCCTTGCCCGGCGTGCCCGGATACCCAGCGAAAATCCACGACCTTCGCCGGAATCCCCCCGCGGAAACTCGCGGATCGCCGCCAAACCCTGTTTAATGCCGCCCCAGCCCTTACCCAACCGATTCGGGCCCGCAGTTTTCGGAGACTCCACCATGCGAAGACCTGGTTCACCAGCCAGCCTGCTGTTTCGCCTGATCGTTCCAGCCACCGCGGCTTTTGTCATCACCATCCTCGCCATGATCGCAGTGCTCTTCGGAGATGATCGCGCACCGTTTGCCCGGATCATCAACCAATACGGCAATCTGGCTTTGGTTCTGGAATTCATCGCCGTCGTCGTGCTCACACTGGCCGCTATGACCGCCGATCGCCTTGCCACTCTTCGACAACTGCGAGACGGCAGGTCATCAGAGGCACCAGCCACCAACGACAAGCCCTCGAACACAACGTCCCCCTAAACGGCTCTCCACTCCAACACACAGCGACAGGGTGCTCTTCATGTTTGATCTCTCCGCTATTCAGTCAGCTCTGCAGCAGTTCGGTCTCGACGGCTGGCTGCTCTACGACTTCCGCGGCTCCAACATCCTTGCCCAGCGAATTCTCAAAATGCCGACGGGCTTCCATGGGTCGCGGCGTTACTTCTATTTCATCCCCGCCACCGGCCAGCCACGAAAGCTGGTCCACCGCATCGAAACCGATGTGCTCGACCATCTCCCCGGCAGCCGCTCCATATACCTTCGCTGGCAGGAACTTGAGGCCGGTGTCCAGGCCATGGTGCAGGGCTCCCGGCGCGTCGCCATGGAATACTCTCCCAGAAACGGTAACCCCTACATCTCACGCGTTGATGCCGGTACCGTCGAACTCGTCCGCTCCTTCGGCTGTGACGTCGTCAGCTCCGGTGACCTGATCTCACTGTTTGAATCAGTACTCAGTGAAGAACAGCTCAAAAGCCACCTGCGGGCATCCGCAGTCACCCACGCAGCGTATGCCCGCGTCTGGTCATTTATTGCCCGCCGAGTTCGTGAGACGGGGAGCGTTCAGGAAAGTGAAGTCTGTGACGAAATCATGCGGCACTTCGACGAACACGGACTCACCACCTACAGCCCGCCAATCGTCGGTGTGGATGCCAATGGCGGCAACCCCCATTACTCCACGGGAACCGGCAGCAACACCACCATCCGCGAAGGCAGCTTTGTACTGGTCGATCTCTGGGCACGTGAGAAACCGCCGGGCTCCTGCTACAGCGACCTCACCCGTACCGGCTACGTCGGCACCACCGTCCCCGACAGATACACTCAGGTCTTCAAAGTCGTCGCTGCCGCCCGCGACGCCGGCATCGCCCGCGTCCGCGATGCCTTTGCTGCCGGCCTGCCCGTCACCGGCGCTGATGTTGATGATGCCGTCCGCGCTGTGATTGATGCCGCCGGCTATGGCGACGCCTTCTGCCATCGCACCGGCCATAACCTCGCTCAGGAGGTTCATGGCAACGGAACTCACATGGATAACCTCGAAACCTGCGACAATCGCCGCATCCTCCCAGGCACCCTGTTCACCATTGAACCCGGCATCTACCTCCCCGACTTCGGTGTCCGCAGCGAAATCAACGTCTTCGTCCAGCGTGGCGGTGACGTCGTGGTCACCGGCGGACCGCTGCAAACCGAAGTCGTACCCATCCTTGCCATGGAGTAGCGGCAAAGCCGCGGAAATCAGCAGCCCAGCAGCATTTGAGCTTCGCAAACACGCACCCACATGCCCCGCTTCGGCAGCGACCGGGCTGCTGCGCGCAAAAATCGGTGGCCCGGATGATCCACCGAACGACGCTGACTGCCGTATTTTCACCATCCCGGTGCGAACTCCGAAATTTCAAAAAATTCCGCGCAACCCGGCTCGCCGCGGCGGCTCATTTTCTGTGAACACCACAGTAATTCGCCGACAGGTTGTCTGCCGGGAGGCTGCGGACCCATGAAAAAAAGGATTTCCCGCCATGAAACGTATCGCCACCACCCCTCGTCTCGCCATCTGTGCCCTGCTCTTCGCCGCTCCTCTGCAGGCGGGCGAAACCTGTGGACCAGTGGTCATCTCCACCGTGCCCGTCGTCGCTGTCTCTGACTGTGAAAAAACTGAAGATCCCATCGAATTTGCCACGAGGCTCCTCAAGGTCCTCGGCGAAGAGCGGCTGGCCAAAGTCAAAGCCCGTGATCGACTCACCCAGGATGCCCGCTGCGTTGAGGAGAAGCTGGTGTCCACAGCGGAAGAACATGCCCGCCTGACCGGCGATCTGGAGATTCTCCGCTGCCACATCCAAAAGAACTGCTACCCGTTCTGCGTCAGCGGAATTCAGGTTTGTAACCGCAGCACGGCAGAGCGGCTTGTGGGCACGTTCCTGCTCCGTCAGGAAACGCTGGCGGCCGCCATCGCTCAGTTCGAATCTGAACTTGCCGAAGGGCAGCGCGAAACTGACCAGATCATCGCCGCCATCGACAGACTCGAATGTGAGACCGTGCTTGTGCCCATCCGCACTTCACGAATCCTCATCACGGGACTGCCCAACGAGTCGGCCCGGATGCTGGCCAGTCTGAAGGCCATGCTGCCGCAGGAATCTCCTGAAATCGCTGCCCACCGTCTCAAGGTTGCCACCTTCCTTGCCCTGCCACCGGAGCCCGGGACGCAGAGCGCCGAAAGCAACGCGGCTGAGGGCGTATCGGTGAAGTAATCCGCTGAAATCCGTTCCGAAATCCGGGGGCTGTCGACGTCGGCAAAATACTGCTGACACGACAGCCCCTTTTTTTCACCGCAAAAGCTGTCGATCCGCCTTTAAAAAATGTCAGCAATCTCGCGCAAGACCGCTTCAACAACCGCTCATTTCAGTAACCCGCCTCGGACAGTTTCCGCGGCATGAATTTAAAACCAGCTGTTTCAGGAATTCAGACACAAGGATCCCCAGCCATGTTGACTCGCAAAGCCATGAGCCTGCTTCTTTCCCCAATGCTGCTGGCCGCCGTGTCCACCACTGCCAGTGCCTGCGAACACTGCCGAGCTGCAGCTGCGGCGGCCGCTCAGGCCGCTGCCCAAACCAACCCCACCGATCTGGCCGTCGTTGCCATTCAGTCCGCCGGTTGCGAACTTCGCCAGGCTGCTGCCGCCAGAAAACAACTGGTCGAACAGTCCGAAAAACTCGGAAAAGTTCGGGCCGATATGCAGCGTGAATTACAGACTATCACTGCAGAACTGGAAGCGATTCGCGCTCACGTGCAGGCCCAGGACTACCCGCTGGTAATCAGCTGCGGCAAAATCGGTGACGAGGAAACGGCCACAAAGTGTGCCAGCACTCTGCTGTCCCGCCACGACTCTCTGACCAGCTCCATCAACCAGATCAGCGAGGAACTGGAGGCCGGCGACCATGACCTGCTGCAGGTAAATGGTCGGATTCAACAGCTTGAGACGGAGATACTGCTGGCAGAAACCCGGGCAAAGCGAATTATCGTTCATCGAGTGCCGCAGCAGTCGGAACGCCAGCTGCGTGTGCTCCGTGCAACTGTGCCGGCTCAATCCCCCGAGTCACAGCGTCGCCAGCGACTCACTGACTTCCTCAATGAAGGCGTCCCGCCTGTGAAAGTCGGAAGTCGATAAGGCACAGCACACCGTTGCACCGTTTCAGCCTTTCAACAGCCGGATACTGCCATCAGCTGTGCAACACAGCACGGCGGTCAATCCGGCTGCCTCGTTCGGACCAGTTTCAATCAGCTCCACAGGCCCAGTGAATCCGGCAACATCCAGCCACCGACGCAGTCGCTCAGCATCGGGATGTCGCAGTTCCAGTCTGAGCAGCTCCACAGGGGATTCCGGCAGACGCGAGGCCGGCGGCCGAGCAGTTTGCCACTGAATCAGCGGCGGCAGGGTGCCGGCAAGTCGACATTCACCGTCCTCGGGAATCGTTATCAACCATTCCAGCTCGCCCCGCTGCATGGCCTGCACGGGGCCGGGACTCACAGGCGCCAGCGGAGCAAGGTCGTGTATGCGGTTCGTCCGCATGACCCATGCAGACAGCCCCGGCCCAGACTGCACCGCAGGGCGATCCAGTCCAAACCAGCGAGGCTGCTTCGGAGCCGTTGCGGTGGGATCGATCGCGAGCACTTCCAGATAACAGTCTGAGCCGATCCGGAGCAGTCGATTATGGGTGCCCATCCGCGGGTGCTGGCCACCTGGCTGCATCCGGCACCCCAAAGCTTGCTCCACCCATGCGGCACCGGATTCGAGCGACGGAGCCGTAACCACCAGATGATCTATGCTGCTGATGAAGTTCTGCATGACAGGATTCCCCTTTCATGATTCGCCCGATATCCTGCGGCAGCTCTGCATAAGCAGTGGCAATCCCCACAAAGGAATAGCGAAACCATCAAAAACTGAGGTGGAATACCCTGAATATTCTCACCGCCTCGCTGATTGACAGTATCGCCGACAGTATCGCCGAATACTGTGTATTTCTCTGTGAAACGCTGTGTACTCTATGGTTCAAAACGCACCCCCATCCGCGCACCGTTTCGTCATCCCATCCCCGCACTGCCCAGCCACTGCTCCCGTGACCGAAACATCCCCCACACCACCCGTCACTGAAAACAACCTGCATGCCATCCTTGGCACAGACGGTATCCGGCAACTCACAGCCGCCTTCTATCGCCGGATTCCCACCGATGATCTGCTCGGACCGATGTATCCACCAGAGGATCTCGCGGGGGCTGAAGAGCGGCTGCGGATGTTCCTGACATTTCGCTTTGGCGGCCCCCAGGACTACCTGCAGAAACGCGGCCACCCTGCCCTTCGGGCCCGACACGCCCCGTTCCCCGTTACTCAGGCGGCCCGCGATCGCTGGATGCTGCTCATGAATCAGGCAATCGATGAATGCGGTTTCACCAGCGAATCCGCCGAAGTGCTTCGTCGATTTCTCGGCCACGTCGCCACCTTCCTGATTAACCGCTGATCCATACGGGCTGGCCGAAAAACGAAATCGGGCGGCTCACCGTTGCGGGTTTCGATGAACCGCCCGTCGTGAACAGAGTCCGGCATCCAGCGGATCGCGAAAGGAAGGGCACGACCCGCCCGACGGCCGCTGCTTCGTCACAAGCACCGGCCACGCAATGCCTGAAGTCAGAACAACTTCACAGACCCCGGGAATCCAGCCCACGGCGGAGTACCGTCGTCGGAATCCCTGCGTTCACTGTCTTCCCGTAGATCCACGTGACCAGTCGGCACAAAGCTGCTGCCTCGGGGTTTCGCCACCGAGCTCGCACTCCCGCCGACAGCTTCCGTACTTCCCCTCGTTTCCTCAAACCAGGTCTCACCGGCATCCTCCGACTCACCCCCGCTTCCAGCCGACGCCGAATTCGATTTGCTCGCAGCCTGATCAGCCCGCCGGGGCTTCGGTGCCTCAAACGAAGCCGCGCGAAATCCCTGTGGCGGAGCATGACGACGTCCGGTCTGCACGGCAGCAGCCCCAGCCGCACCCACCGCAGAACCTGTCTTCTCCGCAGATGCCGCCGTCCCGGTGGCAACGACAGACTCCGCCCCGCCTGCAACAGCATCCGGACTCTGCGAACGCACCACCGCTCGAGGTACTGCCGCAGAACGCAGCGCTGCAGCCAGAGAATTCGGTGCCCGCTCTGAGGCACCGCGAGACCTGTTCCCCGGTGGCGTTGCCGGAGTTCCCAACTGGTCGACTGCAAGCGATGGGGCACCTGCCAGCAGTGGTTCGTCGCCTTCCAGCAATCGCGGACGACCAGCCAGCACCCAGCCACGCCAATTGCGTTCCAGTGCTGCGATGCCTGCATGATCAAAATGCGTCCGAATCGCCTCCTCCCACCCCCGCTCTTCCGCTGCACTCAACAGCTGCAAATACACCTTCTGCCCCTTCTGCTGCACAAGGAAGTCGACCAGAGTAAACCCCTGAGCATACAAAGTCAGCATCCGCCGGGGATCCTCCGGGTAATCCTTCATCGACAACAGTTCACGGAGCGAAAAATGCTGGCCCTCGTCGCGGATAACCTGATTCAGCAAATGCAGCTGCTTAACCTTCTCGGAATCATGTTCAAATAATGTCGCCGCTCCCTCGTCCGCCCAGCGCGGCAACGGTCGACGGAAGTGACAGGCGAAAATTGTGTGATTTACTTCATGCGGAATCACCGAATCCAGAATCCGCTCCAGACTGCCCTGCACCGACATCCGCCAGTTAATCACCTCGCCATTCACAAACTGAAACGTCGTCTGACCCCCTGCGCCAAGGGCCCCCACGTTCACCGAAACCCGGCAGGGACGACTCCAGTTGGGCATCGGACGGCCCAGCCAGTAAATCGCCAGCTCTTTCCGGTAATGTTCTGCAGCAGCAGCCACCTGCTGAGCGACCTGTTTGTCCGCGGCAGTCACCTGAAAATTGGCTGTCTCGTACTTTTCCGCACCGACCGCTGTAGTCGCTGACAACAACCCAAAGGTGGCAAAAAAACAGACAAACAGCGTGCGAGCATCCATGCTCTGTTCCTGCTGGCTGAAGGGACAATTTCTGAATCGGCAATTCCTGCTGCCGCCCTACCCAAACCTGCAGCAAATGCCACACCGTTCGAGCCAAAAACCGGGGCTGGCGGATGCAATTCGACGTAAGCACCTTCAATTAAACAACTTACATCAAACACAAGAACGCAGCAGTTTCTGCCACAGTATTCCTCCAGCGGCAGAATTTGCAGATCTTACAAGTCCCCCGCCTCCGGCTCCAGAGCAATTTCCAGCCCAGCAGTCACCGCAGGCCCCCCAACCTCACATCACACGACCGTGCGTTAACCTCGAACGACGAAATGCACTGAGCCGCCGAGTGGGAGCCCGCGGGCAAAGGCGCTGTGACGCCCTGCGAACGCCGATGCGGTTCAGTGGACACTGATTCCACCCGGCGCTCACACCCTGTGCCGTGCGGTCGATGTCAACCGGCCAGTGCGGCGCTGATTCGTTCCCGCTGCGACACTGGCAGCAAACAACTATTTCTCAGCCGTTGATTCCGTCGGCTGATTCTTCCGTTTTTTGCGGTCCCGGGCCGATCTGTCCACGGCGCGGATCAGATTGATGATGGATCCGGGCAGCTGTCGGGTTACCTCTGAGCGATCTTCCCGACCGATGCTGCGGATCAGACCGCTCACGGCCGAGGGGACTGAAGGCGGGGCGGAGTCCGAAACTTCAGGAGCCAGCCTCCGCAGGAGTTCGCTGGCAGGATTGATTCCCGGGGGCAGGGAGAACAGCGGTGCAGAGACGGTGCCGGTGACTTCCAGGCGGAAGGGTTCTCTGGCAAGCCCTGCCAGCAGTGCTGCGACCGGTTCTTCGCCGTCATCTGAAGTTGAAGTCGCATGCAGGTGTGGAAGATTGATTGTCAGGTCGAGCTTGAGTTGTTCATCGAGTCCGATTGTACCGCTGCTGGTGACATGCAGATTTCGGGCCAGCTCGGGAAGCAGCACCACCATGCCATCATGACGAATGCCCTCCGCAGTCACCTCGAAGCGGACGTTCGTTTGCTCCAGCACTGCGAGCCTTCGAGGCGTCTGCAGGCCGGAGGCTGGTATCAGCTGCGACAGTTGCCCGAGAAAGTCTTCCCGCAGCGAGGCCTCCAGTGTATGGAACTCGGCGTGACCACGGAGGGGAAATGGGGAATTGGCAAAAGGGCCATCCAGCGGTACCTCAATGGCTTCAAAATGCACGGAGGCGCTGCCTTCAATGCGAGTGGTGCGGGACAGAATCGGAGCAATCAGTGCCAGATTCTGACTGGCATGATTGTCTGAGATCGCGGACCGATCGAGGACCGTGAAGGGTTCAACCGTGAGTTGTCTGTGGCCATCTGCATCCGGCCCAATGCGGCCATCGAGTCGGAGTCGATCAAGGTCCACAATCGGCAGTGGTCGCCATGGGGCATTCAGCTGAAATGCCCCATTGCGAATGGACCATGTAAGCCGTGAATTCGAATGCCCCTGATCCCCACACTCCGGCCAGCTGCCGTCCGCATTCAGGTCCACCTTCAGGGCTGCATCATGAACCGCGAGGTGCAGCGGGGAGCTACCGTCAAGCAGATATGCCAGCAATCCTTTTGAGGTTTCGAGGCGACCAATGCGGCACGAAACCTGTCCATTCGCATCCAGCAGCAGCAGATTGCGAAACACAAGCGGCCTGAACCAGCCGCCATCGGCGGAACCCGCCACCGCCGTGAGCGTGTCACTGTGGATCGCGGCAGCGAGCAGGCTGTTTCGGGCGGAGGTGTGCACGAGCAGTGCCGGAGCGAAGGCGATTGCGACAGCCAGCAGCACGGCCGGAAGAGCCACCCGCAACCCGAGCCTGCGGGCAGCACGCGATGGCCGCGAACAATCCGATTCAGTCGGATGGGGGGCAGCCGTGGCGGCGGCCGAATGTGACGAATCCTGAGCAACATCCATGAATACGGTTCCTGTGCCTTGCAACACGGCCGGACGATTCCACAGCCTGACCCGGCATTCTCTGAGGTTAACGGGGGCAGGCCAACGGAAGTTCCCCGCCAGGCAACGTTTTTTCACGAACTAAAAAGCATCGGGAACAGCCTCTGCTCCGAAATCAAGTAAAATCCGTGCCAAATCCACCAGTCGGACCGAAGATACTGCAGTTCTCCCCAAAGCCCGTTGTCCACCGCGGAAGGGCCCGATAGACTCCTGCACTTGCATTTCTGAGCAACTTCCGACTGTTTACTCTGCTGCGATCCCGCCATGCGGTGCGGTAAACACCTCGCACCGCCCGATATTCCCACCGCCTGCTCCCTCCCCCCAC
>JBEAUF010000324.1:0-7386 GCA_041161565.1 Planctomycetota bacterium
TATTGCGTCTACCTTGTGACCCTGATCACCAAGGTGGACACAATATTGGGCCAATGTGACTTTCGTGTCCCCAATGTCGGCGCGTAGAGACCATGTCCCTGATCGTCCCGGATTCTTCCTCACCGTGGTCAGCACTTCGCTGGCTAGGCAAACGTGTGAGTGGAGAAAACCGAAATGGACAAGACACAGAAACCGCTGACGATTGAGGAAAAGCTGGAGTTGGTTCGCAGCCGAGCAGTGCGACTGGGCCTTCGGCGACATGACCTGGAAGACGCCATCCAGGATGCAGTTCTCGAATTGCTTGAGTTCCGCCCGGACCCCGACAAGGCCAACGGAGCAAGCGAATCGACAATCTTGATCGCTGTCATCGACCGGCGACTGATGAAGTGGCTCCGATCGCAAAGTCGCTATCAGGACATGGTCGACCGCTGTGGTGCCATGCTGCCCTCGGACGACGAGTTGCTCGTCGATGGCGGATACGAATCCAGCGACTTGGCAATGGATGTCGCCACCATTCTCTCGCAACTTTCAGCCTTCGAGCAGCAAGTCGGCCGCATGCTGACGGAGGGACACACGGTCACCTCCATCACCCGCGAACTCAAAGTCGGGCGGCAGTGCGTGGATGACGCCGTCGCCGTCATCCGCTCTCGGCTCGTTGACGAGGGATTCGGCGGCGAGGTGCAGGAATGATCCGGCTGCCGCCTGCTCAGAATGATCGTACAAACGGCGGCGACATCACTGGATTCTCGTCGCCGGATGAGCCAGGACTGTGTGTGTCCGTGTCGGTTCGTCGGCCATTGTCGCTCGCCTGGGTTTCGGATGAGTTGATCGCCGAAACCCAGCGACTCTGGTCGGCTCGGTACGAGCGGGAAATCTCGGTGGAAGAGGCCATCGAGATACTACAGAACGTCAAACGATTCGCAGAGATGCTGTTGGAAAGGAGCGAGAAATGAACGTAGTGATCTGGGCACGCGTGTCGTCACGCGAGCAACGCGAAGGGTATTCGATTGATGCTCAACTCCGGGCGACGCGGGAGCGGGCGGCGAAGAACGGCTGGACGGTCGTCCGGGAGTTCTCGGTCGCCGAGTCCGCCAAGCGTGGCGCGGAGCGCCATGCCTTCAACGAGATGGTCGAATGGGTGAAGGCGAATGCGAAGCGAGAAGGCCTGCGAGCGATTCTCAGCCACAAGCTGGACCGCGTTTGTCGCAACATGCGGGATGCGGTCCGCATGCAGGAACTGGAAGACAAGTTCGGCATCGCGCTGGCCTTCGTCGACAACCAGTTCGGGCCTGGACCAGCGGGCGCATTGTCATTCAACGTGATGGCAGCCGTCGCCCAGTACTACAGCGACAACCTGCGAACCGAGGTCTTGAAGGGAATCGACGAGCGGGCCAAACAGGGGTGGCAGCACAGCGGGGCACCGTACGGTTACATGAACGTGAAGGAAGACCGCAACGAACCGATCCAGCCGCATCCGGAGAAATCGAAGGCGGTCATGCGCCTATTCGAACTCTATTCGTCGGGTCGGCACACGTTCGAATCGCTTGGTCAAACGCTGGCGGACGAAGGCTTCACCTACCAGCAGACGCACGCGAAGTTCCACCGAACAGCCGTGTCGTACATCCTCAATAACCGGTTCTACATCGGCGAGATTCGGCGCGGCGAAAACTACTACCAAGGCCGTCACCAACCGCTGATCGACCGGTCCACGTTTCAAACGTGCCAGGATGTCTTGAGCGGAAAGAACCGCCGGGCAAAGCCGCAGATCAACATGCCGCTCTCCGGCGGTCTCTTCATCTGCCAACACTGCGGCGCGTTCATCACCGGCGAACGGATCAAGCGGAAACTGAAAGGCGGCGGCGTTCGACCGCACGACTACTACCGATGTGCGAACAACTACCCGGACGATGATCACCCCACGGTTCGCTGGCGCGGCGATGATTTGGAGGACGCGATCATCGCGGACCTCGCGAAGTTCAAGATGCCCGACGACGAGGTGGCCGAATGGTTCCGCACGTCGCTCCAAACGGCGTTCACCGATATCGCCGACCTGCAACGCAACCAGCGGATCGCACAAACCAAACGCCGCAGCGAACTGACGACGATGAATGACCGGCTCCTGAACGCGTTCTTGGCCGGGTCGATCGACGAACCAACGTTCAACGCGAAACTTGCCGCCCTCCGTGACGAACTCGCCCTGATCGAAACGTCGTTGGCCAGAGTGGCAACTGTGGACGCCACCGACGTGCGGGCCGCACTGGCCGTCTTCGAGTTCTCGCAAAAAATCCCGGAAATCTGGCGCGGTTCAAAGATGCTCGAAAAACGACGCATCCTCGAAACCGTATCTTTGAACCGACGACTCGGCGACGTAAGTCTTGAACTGGAAAAGAGAAAGCCGTTTGACGAACTCGCCAAACGGCTCGAAATCCAGTTAAGTCGGGATGACAGGATTTGAACCTGCGACCTCTACGTCCCGAACGTAGCGCTCTAGCCAAGCTGAGCTACATCCCGTGGCGTGCTTTTGGGGGCGGGAAGAACCTGCGCCCAGGCACGACGGCCGGGATTGTAGCGATCCGGCGGGCCTGGTCAACTGGAGGTGGGGCGGGAGGATTTGGGAGAAACTGGTGCAGCGGGAGTTGGTGGGCCGCGATCGTCGGCTTTTTTCTCCCCAATGTTGAAAAAATGCAACACCGTCTCAAAAGAGCGGAGTATATTTGGGGGTCCGCGGCGGGTTGGGGGATGTGATTGCTTTGCCGTGCGATGGGTCAGGTGTGCGGCTGACCCTTACGGAACTTCCCACCGGTTGGCGGCATGGGCAGCGATACGACGGAGCGGGTCCGATACTTCTACTGCGCTCGACAGAGCTGCCGGCGGGGTCACGATGTCCGTGAAACTTTTCCATCCTGGTGCCAGCCACGACCTGTCTTTTGCCGCACAATCGATCCCGCAGTCCGACGCGGTCGCTGCCGCCCCACTCTGCTCAGCCCGAATCGTGTGGCTCTGCCGTGGTCTGTGCCTGACGGGGCTCGGTATTTCCCTTTACCTCGCCTGGTCTGCTCTGCAAATGCAGCCGGTTGCCGGTTGTGGCGGTTCCGGCGTTGTCAACTGCGAGCATGTGCTGGGGAGTGAGTGGTCGAAGGTGGCCGGGATGCCCGTCAGCATTCCCGCGGCTGCGCTCTACGGGTCGCTCCTGTCGCTGCTCAGCTTCGCCCGCCGCCCTGCTCCTGCCGCCCTCCAGAAACTCCTCTGGCAATTCCTCACCGCCGGGTTCCTCACGGCCGGTTTCGCGGCCGTCTGGTTTATCAGCATTCAGATCGGAGTGCTGCAGCACATTTGTCCCTGGTGCATGGGAGCCCACACCTGCAGTCTGCTGCTGGCAGGGATCGCCTTCTTCAAAGCTCCGGTGACGGCAGCCATCCGGCAGCAGTCCGCAGCGATTGCTCTGCTGGCCGCTGGTTTTCTGGCCGCAGTGCAGCTGGGCACAGAGCCACCGGAGCCGGTGGTGATTCCGGCCGCAAACCCGCCGGCTGACGCTGCGGACGGTGAATTGTTCGCACCGCCGGCCGAACCCGAAGTGTTTGCTCCACCCACAGCCGCTCTGACACCCGCCCACGGTCGCATGTCTGCTCTGTTCGCTTCCGTTGCTCCGCTGCAGGCTGTTGAAAGTTCCCTGCTGCCGCTGGCGGCCCTGCGTTCAGGCTTTTTCCGGCCATCGACGACGGCTGCTCTGTTCGTATCCGGCGACGAGTCTTCCGGTCAGGACGAAACACCCGCGGCGGCTCCGAGCCCCCGGATGGTGACGATTTCCATGGGCGGGATTCGCGGCTCTGTTCAGCTGCAGGTCGGTGCCTGGCCGATGCTGGGGCCTGAGACTGCGGAGACGGTGTTTGTGGAGATGTTTGATTACACCTGTCCGCACTGCCGGGCCAACCATCGGTCGATCACAGCGGCGATGAAGGCTGTGGGCAACAACGCAGCGATGATCGCGCTCCCTGTACCGCTCAACCAGCAGTGCAATTCGGCCACATCCTCCACCACGGCGGGTGCTTGTGAACTGGGTGAACTGGCGATTGCGGTCTGGCGGTGCGACAAGTCCAAATTCGCCACCTATCACGACTGGCTGATGGCTGCCGTTCGCACTCCATCCGCCGCGGACGCTCAGGCCGCAGCGCTCGTTGGCCGTGCGAAGCTGGATACTGAGCTGCAGACGGGGATGGCGAAGAAATTCATTCAGCAGCACGTGGCGTTGTACCGCAAAGCCGGAGCCGGCGTGGTGCCCAAGCTGCTCTTCAGTGACAGCGTCGTTGAAGGTCAGGTGCAGGCGGCATGGCTGCAGAACCGCCTGCAGCAGCTCCCGACAGTCTCCCAGGTTCCCTCCAACCAGACTCAGGTATCCACCGACCCTGCGGTGGCCGTGCAGCCTGCTTTGCAGTCGCAGTCAGGCCGCCGCCGGCGCAAGTAAGGGCGTGTCACGAGCATGGCTGATCGCTGGGATGTGATCCGCGTTCCACTTGCGCGGCGTTTTTTTCTGGCCACCATTCTGCAGGCCGCAGTGGTGCTCGCCGTGTCGCTGCTGCTGGGTGCGGTCTTCGGACGTCAGCCTCCGGCGGATCGTCTGCGTCTTCCCTGGGCGTTTGTGCTGAGCACTGTGCTGCTGGCCGTTGGCAGCTGGCAGTTGGAATTGGCCCGGATGCATGTGCGACGGGAGAAGCAGCCTCAATTCCGCAGATCGCTCCTGCAGGCTCTGATTTCCGCCATGGCCTTCGTGGCCGTTCAGGGCTACGGACTCTGGGCCATCGACAAAGGCGGCAATTCCGCCGAGGATGCTCAGTTGGGCGTGCATGGTTTTGTGATCATGTTTACGGCCCTGCATGCGATGCACTTCCTTGTCGCCCAGTCCATCCTGTTGTGGGTGACTCTTTCGGCCTTCGCGGACCGTTATGACCACGAGTATTCCTGGGGCGTAACGTTCGCGGCTGGTTTTTGGCATATTCTGGGAGTGGTCTGGGTGTGCATCCTGTTCGTGTTTACTACCGCCAATATTTCGCCGGGCGTGGAGCGGACGCTGTAGCCCGGTCGTGGTGCAGGGGTGGGGGTCCACGGATTACACGGATGACACGAATATAGGGGTTTGAAAATAAGGGGATTGATTCGTGTGATTGATTAAATCCGTGGATCAATTCTCAGCCCGCACTGCAGGTGTTCGCTGTGCGTGGGGTAGGGGTGGGAGTCCACGGATTGCACGGATGACACGAATAAGGGGGTTTGAAAATAAGGGGTTTGATTTGTGTGATTAGTGCAATCTGTGGATCAATACTCAGTTCGCTCTGCAGGTGTTCAGAGATTGTTTGATGTGTTTGACGATTTCCAGGGCGTCTGGGGTGTCGCTGTGGATGCAGATGGTGTCGGCGGTGATGGTGAGGAGTGTGCCGTCGGTGGTGGTGACGGTTTGATCGTTCAGCAGCTGGTGGATGCGGTGGGTGATGGTGGTGGGGTTGGTGATCAGGGAGCCGGGGAGTTGTCGGCTGAGGAGTTTGCCGTCGGCTGAGTAAGCTCGGTCGGCGAAGAATTCCTGGCGGACGGTGAGTCCGGCGTGGCGGGCGTGGTGGACGAGGGGGCTGCTGGCGAGGGTGATGAGGGCGGCGGAGGGTGCTGTTTGCTGGATGGCGGTTATGACGAGCTCCGCGATTTCGCGGTGGTCTGCGGCCATGTTGTACAGGGCCCCGTGGGGTTTGATGTGGGCGAGTGGGATGCGGGCGTGAGCGGCGGCGGACTGTGCCAGCTGGATTTGTGCGATGAGGCTTTGCAGGAGGATCTCGGGGGGGAGCTGGAGTTCCCGGCGACCGAACCCTTCGCGGTCGGGGAATGACGGGTGTGCTCCGAAAGCCGTCCGGAATTCGCGACACAACTCCGCGATCTGCAGCAGTCGTTGGAAGCTGCCGGCGTGGGCGCCGCAGGCGACATTGACGGATGTGACGAGCGGCAGGAGTTGATTTTCGAGTTGCTGTCCGGCGGGGTCATCGGATTCGCCGAGATCACAGTTGAGCTCAGCGGTGAGCATGGGGCAGGGCCTGGAGGAAGCGGTTCCAGAGATCTTCGAGGGGTTCAATACCGACGCTGACGCGGAGCAGCCAGCGGGAGACTCCGCAGCGTTCGACTTCGTCGAGTTCGGTGTAGTGTGCGAGGATGGTGTAGGGGCAGCAGAGGGTGAAGCGGGTGCCGAGGTTGGGCCCCTTACAGACTCGGAGCTGATCGAAGACGGCCGGGGTGTGGGCTGCGGGTTGTTTGAGCAGCAGCGAGAAGAGTCCTCCGCGACCACCGCCGTTGGGGCGTTCGGGAGGGTAATACACGTGGTCGACGGCCGGATGTGCTTGGAGGCGGCGAACAAGTTCGGCGGTGGTGGCGTTGATCACGGCGATGCGTTCGGTGAGGTCGCGGGAGTTTTGTTCGAGGACGGTGCAGTCGGCATTGCAGAGTTGTTCTTCGAATTCGGCAGCGAGAGCCGCATGGAGCTGGTGTGCGCGGGGGCTGGCGGGGTTGAGTCGAACGCTGCCGGCGAGCACGTCGCCGTAGCCGCTGAAGTATTTGGTGAGGCTGGTAACGCAGAAATCGGCAAATGGGAGTGGATTTTCGTTGACAATGGCCGAAAGGGTGTCGTCGACGATTAAGAGGAACCCGTGCTGATCGGCGAGCTGGCGGAGAGCCTGCAGGTCGGGGCGGGTAAGCAGCGGATTGGTGGGGACTTCGCAGAATACGGCACTGATCGGCTGGTGCTGGAGCAGTTCGGCGAGTCGTCTGAGGTCGCTTTGATCACCGAGCGGCAGAAAGTGGTGCGCATTCGGAGCGAAGCGTTGTTGAATTTTGAGGGTATCGACGTAGGGGAAGCCGAACTGCACGGTGGGCCGTACGGGGTCCAGTCGGCGGACAGTGCGGTAGACGGCGGCGATGGCGGCCATACCGCAGGGAAAGAGCCAGACGTTTTGGGGTGAGCAGCCACCGAAGCTGGCGACGCGGTGTCGAACTGCGATTCGAGCGGGAGTTTCGGAGATTGTGGGGTGTTGTCCGGCGAGGATCAGTTCGGCCGCGCGGGAGCTGAGAATTTCGCCGGCGTGTTGCCAGTATTCGCGGAGGCGGGGGAAGTCTTCCGGGGACGTTTCGACGGCGACGGCGGTTTGTTGCGGGAGCGGGTGCAGCCGGGGCTGTTTGCCGCCGCGGTGGAGCACGTAACTGGCGGCGCGCGTGGCGGCGGCGGGGGTGGGGAAGATCAGTCCGTGTCGATCGGGGCCGAGCGTTTGGGTGATGAGCTGGCGGATGGTGGGGTGCAGGCAGAAGCGGGGGTAGGCTGCCTGGAGTTTCAGGACGACGGCGGGGTCGCCTTCTTCGTAC
>JBEAUF010000007.1:0-8968 GCA_041161565.1 Planctomycetota bacterium
GGGCGGAAGCCCCCGGCTGTGTTTCGCACCGAGGGTGCGCGCGCTGGCGATGGCCGTTTGCAGGGTCGTTTGCCCGCCGGCCCCGTCCAATGGCGTTGAAGTTCTCTGGAAGCCTGTGAACAGATGGGTGAAGACATGGGAGAGCAAGGCTCCTGCCGAGCCACCGCACGCCGGTCCGCGCCGTGAGTGATTGCCAGCGTGTATACGGAGCAGCAGGGATCGGTGCAGCGCCCGCGGCAGGGATGCGGCTCAGCAGGAGCTGCGCCCTCCCGGCAACGACTCTTGCCAGAAAGTGTCAGTTCCAGTCGGAATTGAACGCACTTTTCCAGTTGCAGGGCAGCAGTTTTGGAAATCAGTGATTCCGATTCCGCAGTTGGCGGGGTAGTCTGTTGGTGCCGTTACCATTTTGAAACGCCTCGGAGCAGAGTTGGCGCTCTGCCCCGAGACTTGACCTTCCGGGAAAGCACTCCCATGGGCCCAGCACAGAATGACGATTACGCAGATTCAGCCCCCAGCACCGCCCCCAAACAAACAGAGACTGTCCCCGACACCGACCGCCAACGACTCTGACGGTTGTACAAGCTGCATCAACTCCACCGACTTTAACGATTGCTAAGATTCAGTCCCCAGCCACCAGCCCCTCCCCCCACCCGGGCCGCACAGCGCCATTCACACTCCCGGCACTACCCCAGGGAGAAATGGGGCGTCCTCGACGCTTGCGTCCGTGACAGGTTCGCACTTTGCCTGTCTCAGGTGCGCAGTCCTCCAGCCTTGCTGAAGTCCCAGGGATGACTTATTGGCCTTTGGCCTGCGTACTTCCGTCGCGGTATTGCTCTGCACGGGCGAGCCGCATGATGAAGAGTCCTCCCAGAATCAGCGCCCCGCCGACAGCCTGAACGGCGGAAAGAGCTTCGCCGAGAATCATCCATGCAGCGACCACAGCGACGATGGGACTGAGGTTCTGGAACATCGTGGCATGAGCCGCTCCGGCATACTTCACACCGTAGCTCCACATCGGCATCGCCAACCCGGTGGACAGCACGCCTGAATACAGCAGGCACAGCAGCAGACCAATGCTGGAGAGCAGCGAAAGGCTGTGCGGCAGCACCTGCCAGGCGATGCCGAGATGCATCGGGAGACAGACAGCGGTGGACAGTGCAGCCAGTTGCAGCGGCGTCACAGATTTGAGCATGGGGCGACTCAGGATGGTCCCCCCGGACCAGGCGAGTGCGGCGAGCAACGCGATGATGTTGCCGGCCAGCCGCTGCTCCGCGGCCACTGCGTCGACAGGCGTTGCCGGGCTTTCTGCTGACCCCGACAGTGTGACCAGCAGGGTACCTGCGAAAGCGAGGAGGAGTCCGCCCCAGGCAAGTGGGCTGAGAATTTCGCGGAGCAGAATTCGAGCGCCGATGGCAGTCCAGAGCGGCACTGTAGCCATGATCAGCGCGATGTCGGCCGACGTGGTCTGCGAGACCGCAAGGAGAAACAGGAGTTGGTAAAGACCGGAAACCAGCGCCGCATAACACAAAATCCGCAGCCAGTGCCCCCTCAGGTCCGCTCGAATGCCGCTGCGGCGCTCGATGGCGGCGAAGATCAGCAGCGACGCGGCGGACACGACCAGACGCAGACCGTTCAGCGCAAAACGATCAATGCCCATCGCCAGCGCGATCTTCATGATCGGAATATTCACGCCCCAGATCACGGCGACGGACAGCAGGGACATTTCGGCCAGCCAGATTCTGGAAGGCGCTGTCCGCGATGGTGTTTCGGGCATGTTGGTCTACTGGGGGGTCAGCGAACGGATAAAAGCAAGCAGGTCAGCAGCTTCGGCTGCGGTCAGGTCAGCCAGCACTCCATCGGGCATCAGCGAGCGGCTGCTTCGCTGAAATTCTTCCAGGGCCGCTCGTTTCAACGTCATGTTCCTTCCATCCGCCTGCCGCAGGATAACTTCCTCGGGTGATTCCTTAATGAGCAGCCCGTTGTAAACCTGACCGTCGGTGGTCACTGCGGTCCACGCGGCAAAGCGTTCGTCGACTTTGAGTGATGGCTGGACGATGTGCTGCAGGAGTTCTTCCGGGCGGGGGTATTTACGGCTGATTTCAGTGAGCGTCGGGCCGATCGATGCCGCCGCATCATCGGGCTGATGGCAACTGCGGCAGCGAGCCGCGTCACTGTAGAAGATCAACCGTCCTCGCAGAGCATCGCCTGCCTGCTGCAGCACGGTTTCCGGGGCGAAGGAAGTACCGAGGGACTGCTTGCGGAGCGATTCCGGGAGGAAGTCATCGAACAACCCACGGATGTCACTGGGAGCATTGCGGACGGATTCCACGGCCGCTGCGCGAACTTCAGCGGGCGACTGAATCCCCTCTTTACCATGCAGCCTCACCGCAAGCGCGAGCGCCCCAGGGGTGCTGGAGGTGAGTTGTTGTACCGCAGCGGCCCGATCGTCCGCCGCGGCACCGGGAGCGGCCAGCATTGCCAGAGCACGAGCGTCGGCGCTGTCTGCATGCAGCGGCGAGGAAAGACCTGGAGACGGCTCCGGCTCAAGCTGCCCAATCCATTCTGCAATCAACGCCACACCGTCACTGTCGACGACCCGAGAACCAATGTAAGGCATACGTGCATAACCCAGACGGGACAGGCGATACATCATGACCGATCGCCATGGATCCCCGGCAGCGATGATTCTGGCGTCCGGCATGCCGAAGGTACCAATATTGGTGCCTTTGTTGGTGTTCATCTGATCGAATGGCAGGTCCCGACTGACGAAGAATGAAACGATGGCGTTGCCGCCACGGTGATGACACATGGCACAGTTGCCGTGCAGCCACGAACGGGCACGATCGGCAACCGAACAACTGGTGTCCCGCGGATCCACCAGCTGATTGGCGGCACTGCGGGATCCAGACGGAATGTCATTGATGACCTGCAGCTCCTTCAGCAGCTGCAGCTGATCACGGCTGCCCGACGCTGTACTGACCTCACGGGCCAGCTGATTGCCGACGAAGCCCAGTACAAAACCGGGGCCGGCATTGTGACAAAGCCTGCATTCGTTGATTGCGTTTGTGTACCAGGTGCGTTCGACAGTCGCATCAGGGTTGTGTGCATCGGGCCAGAGCACAGGCCCGGAAATGCCGACCGGACCAATCAGTTCCGCATCGGTCCCGGTGGAATTCCAGCGGTAGGCGTAAGGATGCCAAACGCCATTTGTGAACTGCAACACCTGCGTCTCCAGAAGTCGCTCAGGCTGACCTGCACCGGCAGGAATCAACAGCTGCTTGGCGAACACGGTGCCTTCAGGCCATTGAGCCTGCCCGCCGAGCGTCTCCGGCAGTTGAATTTGCGACTGCCCGGGTACTCCGACAAATCGCCGCGCCTTCGCTCCGTCCATCCAGCGCGGAACGGTCACTTCGTATTCCACCACACCAGGAGCTGGAACCAGAGGCGCGAGCGACTGGAAGATGCCGGTGCGGCTGAGCAACCGTGGAAAGCTGGCGGAAAGATCCGGCGCCTCGTTGGGACGAAGTTCATAAATGCCACCGGTGAGATCATAGTCCAGCACGAGCAGCTCGCCGCTGCTGAGCACCTGAAAATCGATGATTCGCAGATCCGTGTCGCAAAGCGTGCGGCCAACGAAACTGCCGTCGGAGTCGCGGCCGACTGACCAGATGGTACCGGTGATGTAGTCGCCGTAAATGAACTGACCATCAAGCTGCGGCAGAAGGCTGCCTCGATAAACGGGGCCACCGATGACGGAATTGGCCTCGGAGTGATGGTGGTCGCGAATCGGGGGTGTAATCGGCGTGGGGCCAGGCGCAACCTCGGTTCGCAGTCGTGCACGGCCTTCCATGATTGGCCAGCCGCAGTTGGTACCACTGCTGACAAGATGAATCGTCTCCCATGTTTCCCAGCCATTGTCGGCAACAAAAACCTCGCCGGTCTTCGGATCAACACCGAACTTCCATGGATTGCGAAGACCATAGCCGAAGATTTCCGGGCACGCTTCGGCCGTGGTCACGAACGGATTGCCGGCAGGAATAGAGTAGGCCAGTCCTTCCGCCGGTCGCGGCTTGTCGACATCAATTCTGAGAATTGCGCCCAGCAGGTCGTCGACGGTTTGACCAGTGGTGAGCCCATCCGGGGGATTCGGGCCGGCTCCATCGCCTGTGGCGATGTACAGGAATCCGTCCGGGCCAAAACGCAGACACCCGGCATTGTGACCTCCCGATGGCCACCTGATGATCACCGTTTCTGAGGCAGGATCGATTGTGGGACTGGGACCGGACTTGAGAGTAAATCGGGAGACCCGAGTGTGACTGCCACCGGCACTGGATACATAGCAGAAATAAACGTAACCGTTTTGATCGAACTGAGGATGCAGAACCGCAGAGAACAGTGAAACCGGACCACCGGAGCTCCGGGAGAGATCGATGGCCTCCGTGGCAGCTGTTGTTGAATTGCGAGAAAAAGTGGTGACTCTTCCACCAATTTCGGTCACCAGCAGCCGACCGCTCCCCGGTAACTCCTGAAGGCTGGTGGGGTGATCAAAGCGGTGTTGAGCGAACGCGGGAACGATTCGCCACGGATCAGGAGGTTGTGGAGTGCCGCGGAGTGCAGAGGAGCTCCACGGTGGCCTGTCTGCGGGCTGGCCTGCAGATGATGCGGTGACGGCGGCAGGCGCAGGAGCAATCGCAGGGGGTTCACCGACCGCAGCCACTCCATCGCGCCCCATAAACAGGGCGATGCTTAGCAACCATGGAGTAGACCGATTGAAGATCATCGCTGCGGTGGGGCTAAACAACATGAAAGAGATCCCAGAGATGGACATGTCAGGCGAACACGGGAACATGCAATGGCATCGCGGGCCGGGAACCGAACACACCCGGAGATCCTATCCGGACAGCAGGCCCCGGGCAACCACCCAATGGCCCTGAAGTTCTCTCGCGCGGAGTGAAAACGTCGGTGCGAATCGGGAGGACGCGGCCGGACTGACGGCACCGCACCGGAGATGTCGCCCTACGGGCCACGACAAGAACCCATGGCCAAACCACACTGAGCCGCTGGGCGGCAGCCCGCACTGAGCCGCAGGGCGGCAGCCCGCGGGTAAAGAGTCCTGCCAGCGCGCGCACCAGGGTGCGAATCGCAAACGGGGGCTTCCGCCCGCCCGCTCACGGGTGTGTTGTTTCAGATGCTTTGGAGGCCCAGGTTTCCGTTCACACGCCTCGTTTCCAACCTCAAAGGCGTGCGGTCGATGTCAATCGGCCGGTTGAGCCCCGGTCCGCTCCTCGTGCGACGCTGGCCGCGCGGGCACGCACCGTTACCCGGCATTGACATCGCCTGCACGCCTTTCCCGCTTTTTGCGGTGATGGAGAAAACTTCAATGCCGCTGGGCTCCCGCCCGTCCGCACAGGTGATGACAGTGCGTGCTGCTGCATTGCAGGACATAGGCCGCAGACTGCCGTCCGGCGGCTGTCTTTCTGCCGCCACGCCGCGTGAAATCGCACCTACTCGAGATACAGAAACTCGTTGCTGCCCAGCAGTGATTGCGAGAGATTAACGAGCACCTGGCGGACAACATCGGGGGCTCGACCTTTGCCCTCGCTGCTGAGATACCGGACCTGTTCCAAAGCAAACCGGCGGATGGCCTCGCGTTCGACGGATTCGAGTGGGCGTCCGCGTGTCAGCTTCCACGCTTCGGCTGCCGCGGGGCCAAACAGCTCGATTGGGGTCCCGGGGGCGGTCAGACTTTCTTCGGTCTTCCATGCGCCGAGGGCTTTGCCAGCCGAATCGGCCAGTGTGAGAGTGGCAGTCCAGGCGAAGGAATCTGATTCCACGGATTCGCGGCAGTCAACAATCAGGTCAAGAATTTCACCAACTTCAACTCCGGGGATTTCCAGATTTGTGGAAGTACTGCCGCTCGCAGCGATCCATTCCCCCAGCAAACCTCGACGACTGGAAACAACTCTGGCACGCACCCCGTCGCCATTTTCTGCAGGCCGGCTGAGCGTTCCGTTGATGCGGAGGTTCCCGCTGGCGGGTACGTGATAGCGACGAATGGCGGCGTGGGCAACATCACCAGGATGACCGCCCTGTGCATTGACAAGCACCCAGCCGTGGACGGGATCCGGAAGTGCAGGACCTGCCTGCAGACTGCTTCCGGTCCAGTGTTTAAGCGGCGTGAAACTGACAACGCTGCGGCCAGTGGCATCGGTATCCAGAGTCCCCCAGCCGAATTCCCAGACGGACATCGCCGGGAGCTGATATTCGATGGTGGGATCATCATCGCTGGCGACTCTGGTGCGAGCCCGCGCGAGCGCGGCGTCAGCAAGCCATTCGGCAGCATCGAGCGCGAAGCGGCTGTTCATCAGCAGCAGCGACTGCGGGGCGGAATTGGTTTGCGTACGTGCGGTGCAGTTCGTTTCCATCACCGGAGCGTCGAAGGCTGTGAGCATGGCAAGTGGCTGACTGCGACGAACCTGAATATAGATGCTGCGCCGCCCGGAAGGCTCAGCTTCGATGATTTGCCCTGCATCGTCAGCCTTCACCGACAGAGGAGGACCACCGATGGCGGGATTCAGCCGCCCGCTGACCGCAAGGATCGAATCGCGGATCACTTCGGCATCCAGCCTCTGCAGGGGTTTGCGCCAGTAATGGTGATTGATGGGATCAATGGCCTCCATGGCCGGATTGGGCGCTGATGACTGACGATAGACAGTGGACATCATCACCAGCCGATGCATGCGTTTCCAGGTCCAGCCTCCTTCCATGAATTCCGCTGCCAGCCAATCGAGCAGGTGCGTGTGAACAGGAGCGGCACCAAGTCTTCCAAACTCACCCGGCGTACTAACGAATGCGTGTCCGAAGTGATGCATCCAGAAGCGGTTGATGAGCACGCGTGCTGTCAGAGGATGCCGGCCGCTTGTGAGCCAGCGAGCGAGGGCGAGTCGACGGCCGGTGGTGGGGAGCACTGGATCATCGACGGGGATTTCGGGCGGTGCAGTGAACAGGGATGCGGCTGCGAGATCACCCGGGAGCACCGATTCCTTCGGCTGACCGAATTCGCCGCGGTGAAAGCGATGGCTTGTGGGCACATGTCCGGGTGGCTCGAGCACCGTGCGGAGGAACTGTTCCACGGGTTTTTCCGCACGAATGGCGGCGATCCGCTCATCGTACTTTTTGAGCTCGTCGGCAGCCGCCTGGTTGTACTGATAAAGAACCCCAGGGGAAATGTTGACTGCGGGATATTTTTTCAACAGCTCCTGTTGTTCTGCAGTGCGCTTATCAGCGGGTGCTTCAAGGGCTGCTCGCAGTTGCTCCCGGAGGGGTTGTTCGTATTTTGCGAGTTCCTGTGTGAGTGCAGCCGCAAGGAATTCTTTCTGCTTCGCATCGCGGTCCTGCTGCAGAGCATTCGCGCGCTGCTCCACTTCGGCCGCCTTCGCTCGATCGGCAGCCGTGTAGAGCGATACCTGAGAGGCAGCCGGCGTTTTCCAGTTCTGCCAGTCAAGCGCTGGCTCAAACACCGCTCGCAGACGGTAGTAGTCCACATGAGAAATGGGGTCATACCGATGATCATGACACTGAGCACAGCCAACAGACAGACCCATAAAGGATGTGCTGACAATTTTGATCGTGTCCGTAACAACCTGGTTGCGGGCGGCCGGCGAATCGTCACCGCTGCCGGTGCCGTTGGCAGCCATCGTAAGAAACCCGGCCGCAGTAAGAAGTTCAATCTGCTCGGGTGTCAGATCCCCGGATCGCGGTCCGGCCAGCTCGTCGCCGGCAAGCTGCTCCTGAATAAACTGATCAGCCGGCTTGTCCTGCTGAAAGGCACGCACGACATAATCACGGTATCGCCAGGCATTGCCACGCTCTGCATCGGCGTTGGTGGCACCTTCAGAGTCCGCATACCCGGCGGCGTCGAGCCAATGGCGCCCCCAGCGTTCCCCGTAGTGGGGTGATTCAAGCAGCTGGTCGATGGTCCGCTCCCATGCGGATTCGGACGGATCGTCGACAAATGCCTGAACCTGCTCTGGAGTGGGAGGCAGTCCGAGCAGGTCGAGATAGGCGCGGCGAATCAGCGTGCGTTTGTCAGCGTCCGGAGAGAATTGCAGCCCCAGCGGCTGCATTTGCTGCATCAGCAGAGCGTCAATGGGCGTGCGCACCCGCAGATGGGCAGGAAACTCTGGTACCTCAGGCCGACGAATCGGCTGAAAGGCCCAGTATGAGCGTTCTTCTTCGGAGATACCAACACCGGGCGGCAGCTGCTCTGGTTCGGAACGCAGAGTTGGTGCGCCAGCGGCGATCCATTGTTCAAGCACCGCTGCGTCCGCAGCCGGAAGCTTCTTTTCACCGGGCGGCATTTCTCCTGAACGGACGCGGTGCACGAGCAGACTGGCGGCGGCATCACCCGGAACGGCAGCAGGACCACTTTCACCACCACGAAGCAGGAACCTGCGAAGCCGCAGATCAAGCTTTCCTTCCACCGCTTCGCCGCCATGACAATCAAGACACCAGGCCTTGAGAATTGGTCGCACCTGACGCTCGAAGGACACCGCGGCCGACGGGTCCACATGTTCCTCTGACCCATCCACGGACATGGCGGCCAAACTGCCGCTGACCAGCAGCGGAATAACAGCCAGATAACGCAGACTGGCGAAAAGCAACATGAACGTACCTTTGAAAGCGGCGGGAGTTGAGGCAGGCGGGGCAGAAAACGGCATGGTAGTTAAGCGCAGACCCCCAACTCTGATCGCACTTCGCCACTTGAATCAAGGCAGAAGGCGGCGAAATCCGGGATTCGCTCCGGATGGGAAAAATCGGAACGAATTCTGCTTGACAGTGCCCCCCGGTCACTGCGCGGGCGGAAGCCCCCGGTTGCGATTCGGCACCCTGGTGCCCCGCCACTGCCCGCAGCGTCAGCAGCGCGTTGCCAGAGCTCTTTACCCGCGGGCTCCCGCCCGGCGGCTCA
>JBEAUF010000046.1:0-19938 GCA_041161565.1 Planctomycetota bacterium
GGAAAGGCGAGCGGGGGATGTCAATCCCCCGGTAACGGTCCATAACCGCGCGGGCAGCGCCGCAGCAGGAGCAAAACAGTGTCTTACCGGCCGATTGACATCGACCGCACGCCTTGCATTATCGGGTCGAGGCGTTTCAACGGAGAGCGAGTGCTCGTGTGCGTCTCTGCCTGCGGCGTGAGCGGTGTGTTGGCAGGACACTTTACCCGCGGGCTGCCGCCCTGCGGCTCATGCGCGTTCGTCATCGCGTTTGTCAACGCCGTGAACACCGCGTGGCAGGCCAGGGCGCCAACTTCACGGCAGTCCGTTTATATGTAACCTCGCGATGCTTTCAACGCGTACCGAATTCGCCACTGCCCAGAATCAGGGGACGAAGGTGGCTCGTGGGGGCAGTGGGGCTGGCGACGATCTTCTGCGTCTTGCCGAGGCTCTTCGCGGCCTGGGTGGCGCGGCCGGAAGCGTAGCCGGATAGATCCTCAAATGTCAGAGTGCGATCGCTCCACAGGGCGGCCACCGACGACTGCACCTCAGTACTCACATCGCTCCCCACGAGGGCTTCACGTACGGCAAGCATCAGGGCGGTGTTGCCCGGATCGGAGCGGTGTACCTGCAGTGTGGCCGCTTCGACGGCATCGGAGCGATCAGCGAACAGCACGTGTCGACCGTGCGGGCTGCGGCATTCCGCGAAGGCACTGCGAGCTTCGTTGCGGGCCCGCGCGGAATGGGCGGCGTCAATAATCCAGAGCACATCGCAGTCGAGATTGTTCACGGGACGGCAGAGATCTTTCCAGCGAACGCCTTCCTGATCGAGCTGCTTCAGGTCACGAGGATCAACCTGCGGCGGCAGAAAGAAGAATTCTTCACCCGCTCCCGTTCGCACGCTGCCACCCACTGAAACGGCCCGCGAAATTCCTCGTCCGCAAACCACCACGATCACCAGATCATCCGGTGAAGCCTGAGCCTCGCGGGCCCTGATGAAATCCGCAAGGGTGCCTGTGACAGACTTCCAGCTGACACGGGCATCGGCGACAACCTGACTGAGCGATCCCCAGGGACGCGCCAGCCCCCGCGCGGACTGCAGGTCCTGCTGAAAACCCTGCACACTCCCCACCGAATACTGCAGCGGCGCCGACTTGATGTACTGGTCCACGGCGAACGCCAGCAGGTATACGCGGGCTGCCGGATCACGCGGTCGACCGGCCGTGAAGAAGGCGGCAGTGTCCCGCCCCTGGTCGCTGTTGGTGAGTTCTTCGCCGGGCTGGCGAGCGCTTACGGTGATCGAATTGGCGGCCTCCGGCTGTTGGGACTGCCACGTGTATTCCCGCGCGGCGGGCGGACCGGCAACCACGGGCGCGGTGAGCAGACGTCCGTTGTGTGAAGCCTGAATTTCAAAGGCTGCCGCCTCGGCCGGATTGGTAAACGTAACGCGTGCCTGAATGGTGACCGGCTGACCAGCCGGCAACTCGGCACCATCGGCAGGAACCAGGATTTCAACCTGCGGCAACGCCACAACTCGCCGCTGCAGCTCCTGACGAAGGTCCGCAGCCACCGGACGGTTGAGCGCCGCAAGAGCATCCGGGACGTTACCCAGCTGCAGCACCTGCCGGATGACCTCCGGCTTCTCATACTCCTTCTGCAGATGTTCCGCCGGCTCAAAACGCGGCGGCCGATCCACACCCTGATTGATCTGCCAGCCGAACAGCCTGTCTCCCTCGGCGATGGACGCGTCAAAGTAGCCTTCCGGAGTAAACAGCACCCATTCGCCGGCCTTGTCGGAAACCAGCGTCAGCAGTGGTTCCCAGCCGGGATTGAGCCGCAGGACCGTGTCCCCCGGACTGTCGGCATTGAATCCGGTACGACTGGTCCACAGATCCAGAATCTCCCATGCCGGATGCTGCTGCAGAATGCCTTCGATTCGCGCGCTGTCCGAAATCACTTCATCGCCCGTCGCAAATCCTGCCAGATGCGTGAGTGCATCACCGTCACGGAGGCCACGAGCATACAGAATGCCGGCTTTGAGCAGGTCGCGGACCACCAGCTGCCCCTGCGGAACGCGCTCCAGCCGCGCGCCAAACACCGCCTGCTGCCGCGGCAGACTAAGCCCCTCAAGACTCCAGATGCGCACAGTCTTATCGCCGGCACAGGACACCAGATACCGCTGGTCAGTGGATACGGACAAATCGAAAATCGCACTGCTGTGATCGCGGAAGTAGCGAACAAGCTGAGCAGCCTCACCGGCCACTGCAGGCAGACGATACACGAAGATGCCGTCGATGATTCGTGTTCCGATGGCCACGGCCGCCGGCGTGCCATTCGGCCCCTGCAGAAAGGCGTGAGCCCCGCTGTACAGACCCTGATCGGGAATGCTCAGAGAAATTGCGATGCCGGGCAGCGGACTTCCGGCGGGAGGGTTGATCTCCAGCAGTTGTGTGAGTTCGTCCGACGCAGGTGCGGCGGCAGTCACTGTCCAGCCGGCTGCGAATTTATCGGGAGGATTCACCGCCGGTGGAGGAGAGTCCGGCGCACCGACTGCCGACTCCTCAAGATCCGAATCCCCCAGAGTGATGGCCGCGGCGGCCCCGGCGGAATCCTGGAGCACCAGCTGATAGCCGGTGGCAGCCGTGGATGCTGCCTCCGCAAATCTGGCCTGGCGGAAAATGCGCCCACGGCCAGCGGCAGAAACCGGAGGAGTCCGGAATGGCTGGGGGAGCTGTACGCCGGCCGCATCCCGCAGGTTCCAGATCAGCAGCTGCTCGAGATCGTCATTATGCGTCAGCAGTCGCGAGGAATCGGCAGCAAAGGCGGCCGCCCGACAAACTTCCCGGCCAGGAAATTCCAGACGATCACGTTCGACCAGCGAATCGGTATCCAGCAGTACCAGGAATGAACGCGCTCCTGCAGAATCTTCCAGGTCCCCCTGCGCGACCAGCTGTCGCGAATCGGGTGAGAGGACCAGATTCCGCAGTGTCAGCAGAGTGTCTGCAGGCACCCTGAGGAGCTGGTTAAGCGTTGCGGACTGCGGTGCATCATCGAGGCCCCCCCGACGAATCACAAGATTGCCATCCGCGTCGCCGGCAATCAGCAGCTGCCCGCCGGAGGCGGTGGCAATTGCGGTCCCCGTCTGACTGAACAGTCCCAGTGATCGCGGGGGAGTGCCGCCGGTCAGATCAAAGGCGGTCAGCTGATCCTGTGTCCCCGCGTCAGTTTGCCGGGGCACAAATGCAAGCAGCCAGCGATCAGCGGCGAGCATCAGCGGATGAAAGGTGCGCAGAACACCGTCGCCGGCATCGCCACCGGAAACGTCGGCGGCCGTCGGCACCAGTTCCTGCGACACCCGCTGACCTCCCAGGATCGTCCACGCCGTGATTCCTCCGAGCCGATTGGAGGCAGCGATCAGAGAGGCATCGGCATTCATCGCCAGGGAAACGACCTCGGCGCCAGCGGAGAGCACTTCCAGCACCTGCTGGTTGCCGGGATCGACCAGCACCAGATCCCCGCCCGGACCGCGGGCCGAACTGCCACCAATCAGTAGCCGTCGACCGTCCGCCGTGATTGCGGTGGCGTTGATTTCACCGAGCGATCCGCGGGCAAATTCCCAGCGAACAGCGGTTCCCGGGACAATCCGGCCATCCACCACGTCGTAGAACTGCACGAGCTTGTTTTCGCCGGCAGCATGAAACCGACGACCATCACCCACAAAGCCCAGAGCCCGGGTCCTGCCCACCGGCCCCTTGAAGTCCAGCGACAGGCGCGGCGGTTCGGCTCGCTGCGCATGGGCCGAAACAACGGTAACCAGCCAGATGGTGCAGCAGCACACTGCCGCCAAAAACCTGAGGACACACAGCCAAACGGACACGAGGGACATCTCCGGACTCCTCACGGCACAGGAGCGAACGCGGTACCTCGGTGAATTCTACCGTTGTCAGCCCCGAAGGCGAGCGGGCAAATTGGCCCGCCGCAACGGACGCCGCCAATGCAGCGGGGGCTGTCCGGCATCACCGAACAGCCCCCGTGCGAGTCAGGAGTCAACAGGTTTCCGTCAAGCGATCATGGCAGGAACGGGGTGAAGCCGGAGTTCGGCCAGGCCGGATCGCCGATGGAACGCAGGTTGTAATTCCCGTTGGTGAAGGCACTCTGGATGTCCTGAGTGGATCCAAAGTTGTTGAAGATGTTGTTGGGGCTGTTCAGGTTCGGACCGTTGTCCACCTGGAAGAAGGAGGCATCACGACGGGTCACACCAATCGCTCCCAGGACGGAAGCCTTGAGCAGATCAGCGTTCGTGTAGATGGCTCCGAGATCAGACGGAGCAATCTGGTTGCCGGTGTTGTTCTGGAACCGCAGATCCATCTGAGCGATGTCGTCCAGATAGATGTAGTCGAAGGTGTTGACCCCCGAGGTGTTGGCGGAATCGAAGGTGTTGCCGGCAGAGAGGAAGGAGGAGCTGGCGAAGTCGGCTTCGAGGTTGCCGCCCAGCGTGTTGTTGCGGATGTCCGCAGCCACGTAGGAGCCGGTACCGACTTCGATGCGGATCCCTTCACCCGTAACTCCGCCAAACCCGTTGTTGCGGATGGTGTTGCCGGTAGCGGTGAACAGGCTGTTCTGCACCGACACGAGGTTCAGGTAGGGGTCCATGTACATCGTGTTGCCGTTCACGCTGCCGAGGTTAAGCGAGGTGAACTGGGGCAGGCTCGGATCCCAGAACGGAGCCAGACGGTCGTCGCTGGGGAAGCCTGTGTTGCCCAGATACACGAAGATACTCTGATTCATATCCGAATCCGCCCGGTAGAACACGCCTTCGCTGCCGTTGCCGTCGATGACGTTCTGGTTCAGGTTGATGCGAACAGGATCGAAAATCAGGGCACCGGTGCTGCGATCGCGAACACCGGCGGCCCCGGTAAGCAGCAGGTTCACGCCGCGGTCGGCGTTGTTGCTGACGGTATTGTTGGTCATGGTGAACGATGGGATCGGTCCGATCTCGGTCACACCCCCGTTGGGGCTGAGGCCCGGAGCCGTGAAGTCAACCGCAGCGGTGGCGATCCCGGTGGCGGTACCGCCAAAGATGTTCAGGCTCACACCATCACCACCGTTGCCGGCGGCGATACCGTTGAAGTTACCACCGATCACGTTGTCCGTGATGGCGATAATCGGTCGCGGAATGTCATTCAGGAAGTTTCCGGTGGCCGTGATGGCGATTCCGTCATCCTGGTTGTTCTGCAGGCTGTTGCCTTCGCCCGTATTGCCAACGATCAGCTGAGCATCGGTGGTGTTGGAGAAGTTGGCCTGGATACCGTCACCGTCAGCGATATCGATGTCGCCGTTGTTGTTGAGGTCTTCAGCAGCGGAGAGTACTCCGTCGCCGTTGGTATCCTCACTCGCCCCGCGAATGCTGCCGCGAATCGCCGTATTGGTGACTCGGACCGTACCGGCGGAGTTTCCGGAGGCATTCCAGCGGATACCGTTGCCGCCCCCCGAGTTGCCGCTGCCGCTGATGGTCGTGGTTGATCCTGGCGTTGCAGTAACGAGAACGTCTGTGCGGCCTCCGGTGGAGTCGATGCGGATACCATCGCGACCGCTGTTGGCGATGCTTGTGCTTCCCAGTGCACTTGCGGCTGCATGCGGAGTTCCGGTGGCAGCAGACGGAGCACTGGTGATTTCCAGCAACGCTCGTGACTCCTCGGTCACATTCACCTGGATACCGTCACGACGGTTGTCGGTCACAACCAGCCCTTCGAAGAGCGAACGGCGTCCGGGTGGCAGACCAAAGGCCGGGTCGCCGAAGGATGAGTTCTCGGCGGTGGTGACCTGAATACCATCAAGCGTATTTGAGGAGAAGGTGCTGTTGGTGATGTCAGCGATCAGCGTGGAGTCACCGCGGGTGGTGAAGTTGGCTCCGCTGCGGCCGTTGGTGCCGAAGCTGCTGTCGTCGATCGTCACCATATTCGCTGTCCCGCTGAACGGCTGATTCACGTCCGTCTTGTCGTTTCCGAAGGTGCTGACAATCAACCCGTCTCCGGTGTTTCCGGTTGAGAACACCCGTGTCAGGTTGGCGGTCAACAGCGAAGAACCATCACGTCGGAAGCTGATGCCGTCCCCGTTGAACTGTGTGCCGGAACCATCGCGGGTCCCGGTGACAGTCACATCGGTGAGGTTCACCAGTGCGTTCCCGGTTCCGGTCGCGTTCACACCAATGCCCACCTCGGTATTACCGTTGATGACATTCGCATCAGCCAGGGCCGGACCACCGACCTGCAGGTCAAGGATATTGTTGTTGGTGAGAATCGGCAGAGCCGGGGGAAGATTATTGCTGCCAAACAGCGACGCCACGATACCACCGCTGCCGTTGTCAGCGATTGTGTTGCCAAGCACGTCAGCGTCAATCCGAGCCAGCTGTCCGGGAACCGTCTGCTGATTCAGCAGAATCCCCGCACCACCGTTGGATGTGATCGTGTTGCCTCGAATCACGCGGTTTGAGGACGGAGTACCGAAGTCGAGCCGACCACCGTTCTCCACCAGCAGAGCAGCACCGTTGCCGCCATTACCGGTGAGAGTGTTGTTGATCAGGTTGCCTTCAATCACAGCACCGTTGGAAGCGAAGGCTCGGAAACCGTCACCTCCCATCGCAGAGACCAGATTACCCCGGGCGAACGAGGTGCCACCGAGGATATTGAATCCCGAACCGCCGATCGTCTGGTCGGCATCGATACGAGCGTTGGTCCCGTTGGCCGCCAGCACGATACCGCTGCCGGTACCGGCCGAGATCTGGTTGCCCTGAATCGTCACGCCCTCGGCCACCGCACTGTCATTCATCAGCACGGCAATACCATTCTCGGTGGCTCCTGTAACCGTATTGTTGATGAAAGTGGAAGGCAGCAGACGGGCACTGTCAGAGCCTCGCACGCGCACTCCATTCTTCGTTTCTCCGGCAGCAATTCGGGTCCCGATGGCACCGACAAGCTGAGAAACGTCGTTCTGCACAAACGGAGCCTCGCCGGGAAACTCACCTCCAGGATTATTCCCCTGCAGTGCGAACGCTGCGTCTTCAACCAAAGCCTGCAGCGGCAGGTCGATGGCCGGTGTGGCCATAATGGGGTTCGCACCTCCCGGAACGATCGCCGTGCCGTCGGCCACGTGTCGCAGAGACAGCGTGTGCCCCAGCTCGTGCGATACAATCAGGCCAATCGCTCTGCGGGTGAACGTGAGGTCACCCGATGTGAGAGCTCGGTAGGCGTAATCTGCGGAGTTGGCCGGGTCAACATAGATCCCTTCGCTGGGACTGTTGAAGGCGTTCGGCGGATTGAGCAGCGAGCTGAAGGATACGATGTTGTTGGTGTAGACGCCGAGGGCGGAGGCACCGTTGGCCTGAGCGGCTCCGGTGACACCCTGGCCAGGTCCCTGGCCGGCCTTGTTGCGGATATTCCCGATGTCGAGTGCCTCGCCGGCAAGTCCCGGAGGTGCGGTAGCACTGTCTCCGATCGTGACCACATAGTACTCGGTAGCTCCGTTCGACGGGGCGGTGCCGGTGTCACCGATGACAAAGTCGAGGTTCAGCTCGCGGCCGGGAGGCAGCGTGCTGAGTGTGCTGTCAGCGGAGGTCGGCAGGTTCCGGTAGTGATTCTCAACAGTCGCCAGAATCGCTCTGGTGACCGTGTCATACTGGGCTGGAGAGAATCCATAGGCCGCGAGACCGAAGGGCCCAACGGTACGTCCGAGAGCATCGACCACCGATCCCTGGGTGGGGTCGATGAAGTCCAGCATGATCGTCAGCCCGGGTGTGGCACTGCCGCCCTGAATATTGTTGAACAGCACGTCCATTTGAGCGGTCGCGGTGTCTTCCAGATCGGTCAGCAACCCACCTTCGCTGTTTCCGATGAATGTGTTGCCCAGATCGCTGGTCGGGCCACCAACATCAAATACTCCGGTGCTGGCATCTTCGCCGAAGATGCACATCCCGGCGATCTGGTTATTGTTCATGACGTTGGAGACGATGCCCAGATCGAGCCGGCCGTTGCCGTTCACGTCTTCTCCGGCATCCAGTGAGCCGTTACCGTTGGTGTCTTCGGTAACGGACCTGAAGATCCCGCCGTTGCGGTAGTGGATAAACGTACCGTTTCCAATATTGTCGCTGAGGTCATTATCCGCGAGGCTGGCCAGGTTGAATGTGGCGTTGTCAGAGATCATTTGCAGACCGTCAAACGTGTTGCCACCGGCCGAATTGCCTTCCACCACCGCGTTCACAACCGCACCGTTGCGGGCTTCAACCCTGATACCTGTGCCGTTGTCATCCGCGGTGTTGTTCAGGATCCCCGTGGGAGCGGCGGCATCCGGGTTGTCAGCATTGACGGTTGAACCATCGAGAGCCGTGATTTTCAGGCCGGTTCCACTGTTGTCGTTGGCGGTGTTGCCGTCAACCAGCAGGCTGGCAGTCGTGCCGCCAGCGACGGACAGGTCCAGACCGTCATCCGAAGCACCCAGCAGACCGTCGAACAGGTTGTCGGTGATCGAGATACGTCCGGAGACGTTGGCCAGCCGGGCCCCATCCAGGTACCGGGTGAACTCGTTGCCATCGAGGGTCACACCAGTGATGGGCAGAGTATTGGAGACACCGTTTCCGAAGACCGTCCCGGCTGCGTTGGCTCCGTCGAACCGCAGTCCGAGAATCTGGTTGTTGTTGGCCAGCCGGACAACGCTGCCACCAGCAACCATCACAGGGTCGGAAAGCAGTGGCGCCAGCGGCGGGTTCGGATTCACGTCGGCGGGAATCACTACTCCCGGCTCAAGTTCGAACGGACGCTGTGCAGACAGCAGCACCTGGTCGTCAAACAGCGACATGCCACCGTTGATAGTCAGGTTGGTGCCGGAGTCATCGGCGCGGGGAGCAATCCGGATGATGTCGACACCAGCGTTGTTGTTCAGCTTTGCCAGCTGCATGGAGTTATACGGTGACTCAAACGTACCACTGCCGGGCAGAGCCAGATTCGGATCCACGTAGATCAGATTCCACGGGTTGCCGGAGAGGGGGTTGATGATCGCATCATTCTGCACGATTGTGTCAATACGCTGATGAATGCGATTCGCTCGACTCACCGGATCCATCAACCGCTCGCGAGTGACACGCGGACGGAAGGTTCGCTGCTGACGGTAGTTGGGAATTTCATACTGAATCCCGACAAACGTGTTGGTATCAAAAGTTCCGTCATGGGCGAGGGTGGTGTTGACGGTGAGGTTCTGGGTGACGAGCGCTTCCCAGCGAACCTGGAAGCCGAGTGCATCATGACCGGCGTCGTTGGTCAGGTAATACATCCCGGGATACATATTCATCCCGTAGCGGCCCAGCAGTGGCAGGGGACCTCCCAGTTCAAAGTCACCGCCGGAGTAGGCGTTGGCTCGCACTTCCTCACGCTGCCGGAACACATTGTGTCCGGCCTGAGCGATGGTGGACAGAGGAGTGGAGCTCAGGAGCGTCGTATCGTCGCCGACCATCACATAGGCATTGGCTCGAAAATCCACATACTTGCCCAGCGACTCAAAACCCGCCGTCGTTCGGGTCTGGTTGCCGAAGCCGAGTCCTTCGTCGTAGTCGAAGAACATGTTCACACCGAACACGCGGTTGCGGGTCGGATCATAGTAACGATAGATCCCGCCACCGCTCACATACGGCTTGCCATCCCAGGTGACGCCGCCGGAGACATCTCCGAGCATCACCATCATGTTGGGCACGATGTGATAGGGCATCCGGGCATTCACGCGTTGTGAGCCATCCGTGTAGCCCACACCGCCGCCCAGATTGCTTTCGAACATCAGGATCGGCCCAAACGGCTGCTCAGGCTGATACACGCCCGGCACAACCTCTGTGGCACCCACCGTCCGCTCGAAATAAGGAGCAAACCCCTGTGGCTGCGGGTAGATTCCGTTTCCGGGAACCGGAGCGGATTCCACAGGTGCCGGCCCCGGAGCGGGTGTCGGCGGCAGCTGGGACTGACCGGCTGCCCCTGCAGCGGGTGCCGGGGCGGTGCCCTCCTGGGGCCGGAGCGACGACATCCGGACAACACCCTCATCCCCTATGGAGATGTTCGCCGCCGTGATCAGAGCAAAACTGCTCAGCACCAGCGAGGCTGTGGCAAAAAATCGTGTGGGTTTCATCGATTGTTCCGATCGAGCCGTATTTACGGTTTGTGCCGGGAGCGCCGGCAATGACGGTTACTCTGTTCGATCGGAAAGTCGGGCAGTTCGGGTTGAGTTAAAATGTGGGGGTTGTGACGGTAATTTCATTTTCTCCGGTTGAACCAATTCTCACGGTCATTCCTGTTCTAACGGCTGAGCACAAAACGAAGCCTCCCGGCAAAAACTGCGGCAGCGACCGGCAATCCGGCTTCGATTTGCCGCTGACGGCCAGATCCGCCGATTTGCGGCCCTGAGAACCTGCTGCAGCCCCCCGCGTTTCCACCGGAACTGCTGGCGACAGCCCCCTCAGCCTGTCATACTACCACCGCCGTTTGCCGATATCCCGCGAATTGCGGCCCTCGCTCGGCCAGCCGCTGCCCACAGCCTTCGCCCCCCGCCAGTTCACCCGATCAACGCCCTGCTCACCGGGAAACCTCTGCATGCATCCGCGATACGTTTGCGTTCCTCTCTTCGGCCCCCCCGGCGTCGGCAAGGGCACTCAGGGCGGCATCCTGGCCCATATCCCCGGCTTTTTTCACCTCTCCGTCGGCGACGTGTTTCGCTCCATCGATATCGGGTCCGACCACGGTCGCGAAGTCTACAAACACATCTCCCGCGGCGAACTCGTCCCCGATGAACTCACAATTAAAATCTGGCGCAAGGCCGTCGAGGCCTACGTCGCACTCTCGTGGTTTAAACCCCGCGAAGACCTGCTGATCCTCGACGGTATGCCCCGCAATGTGCATCAGGTGGAAATGGTCCGCGAATACCTTGATATCCGCAAAGTCATCTACCTCAAATGCACCGACGAAGAAGACATGATTCACCGGATTCGCCGTCGCGCGATCCGCGAAAATCGCATCGATGACGCCAACGAAGAAGTGATGCGGCATCGCTTTCGCGTCTATCACGACGTCACCGCACCGGTTCTGCAACAGTACGACCCGTCCATCATCCACGAAGTCGATGCCAACGGCTCACCCGCCGAAGTCCTCCGCTCCATCCTCGATTGCCTCATCCCCGTACAAAATTACCTCTTCGCCGCCAACCGCCGCGAAGAAGAAGCAGGCGCGTAGACTGCCTGCGGTTTTCAGGTCCACGATCAGTCCGTTTTTCTCATAGGGTCGCATTCCGGATGTCCTCGCAAAAGATGCTCTCACACGTCGTATTCTTCACCCTGAAGGACTCTTCCCAGGCGGCGATTGACCATCTGGTCCAGGAATGTCATCGCTATCTGAAAAATCACCCAGGTGTCGTCGCGTTTTTTGCCGGAACTCTGGCCGCAGAGTACGCGCGGCCGGTTAACGACCGCGCGTTTCACGTGTGCCTGAACGTCGTCTTCGATTCCCGCGCCTCCCACGATATCTACCAGACCGCCCCGGATCACCTCAAATTCATCGCCGATAACCGCGACTCGTGGGCCCAGGTCCGCGTGTTTGACGCCGATGTCACCTGAATGCACACCGCGGCTCGCGGGGGATGTCTGTTCCCCCGCCAGTCCCACCATCGCCCAGTGGCTGGCCGCCATACTTTTCAGCGGTCTGCTCACCGGCCTGCTCTGGCCCGGACTGCTCCAGGGCGGTGGCCTGATCGGCGGTGATATCTATCCGTATTTTCTTCCCCAGAAACAGCTGCTCTCTCAGGAATTCCCTGCCGGTCGACTGCCCCTCTGGCACGACCGCACGGCCCTCGGGTACCCACTGCTGGCCGAAAGCCAGGCGGCCGTGTTCTACCCGCCCACCCAGCTGCTCTACCGCATCACCGATCCGCACACCGCCTTTCACGTCTGCTTCCTCCTGCATTATCTGATGGCGGGAATCTGCAGCTGGCGATTCTTTCGCAGCCAACAGCTCAGCCAGCCCGCAGCACTTTTTGCGGCCCTGATTTACGTCTGCAGCTGGTTTCCTGCCCGAGCTTCGCTGGAATGGAGCATCATCGGGGGAGTCTGGCTGCCGCTGACCCTCTGGCTCGCCGATCGACTGCTGCAACAGCCCTCCGTCGGTCGCCTCAGCCTGCTGGCGGCCGCCCACGCCACGCACCTGCTGGCAGGACACTTCACGCTGGCCTTCATCAACCAGCTGATGCTGGCTGGGTTCGGACTGTGGAAAGGCCTTGCCGCTCCGCAGTTATCCACGTCTACACCCACACCCAGGTCACAGTCTCCATTCTCCCCCTCACGCCGACGCACCACCGCGTTGCTGCTGATGGTCTCTGCAGTGGCTCTCGCCCTCCTGCTGGCAGCCGTGCAGCTGCGCCCCACACTGGAACTGCGGCTCTCCAGCCAGCGGAGCGGCGGTCAGGCGACATTCAATCCGGCATACGGCCACATGCCGCCTCTGTACACCACCCAGCTCCTCGCCTCGTGGTGGTACTGGCACAGCCCCGAAATCATCCAGTCTCGCAAAATCCTCCACACGCCGCTCTCTTCAAGTGCTGACACCAACGCCGTGGAAGCCCACTTCTGCGTGGGCCTGATACCGCTGGGACTCTGCCTGTGCCTGCTCAACGGCAGAATCCGCCGCAGACTGCCTGCGGGAGCCGCGGGTTTCTGGCTGCTGACAACGGGGATCTCCACCTGCTACGCCTTCGGCTGGCTGATGCCTTACACCAAACAGCTGCCCGGTTTCGGTTTTTTCATGGGTCCCGGCCGGTACACGATCCTCGGCACGCTGGCACTGGCCCTGCTGACCGGACTTGTGCTCGATGCTCTGCTTCGTCGCAGCCGGTTAGTTCGGCGATGGACCATTTTCACGGCGATCGCGGCGTTTACGTTTGTCGATCTCCGCTGGTCGACAATCGCCGTTTCCGATGCCATGGTCCTGCCAATTCCACCTTATATCCATCTCCCCGACAGCTGGCTGGCTGAAGTACTGCAAAAGGCCGACGCGCAGGCTCCGGTGCGGCTGCTTGCTCCCGGACACAATGTGGGCAACCTGTTCGGCGTCAGCTGTGTGCCACAGTATCTCGGACTGAGTCCGGCGGCCTATTTTCGAGATGATTTTCTGCCCCGGTCTTCGCCGAACGCAGACAAACCCTGGCCGGATGCCGCCATGGATGCGGCACTGCAGAAACTTGCCGTCACACATATCCTCTCACTGGATCCGATTCCGCTGCTCTCCACCGACTGGGAACCAGTCGCCGCTGGCCCCGATGCGTTTTTGAACCGCGTCTGGGCGCGCGGCAGTGAACCCTGCTACCTGTACCGACGCCGTCAGCCTCCGGCCCGCATCCAGCTGCTGCCACCGACATCCGGCGAGGTCCGCATCGTGGAACGCCACCCCTCCCGCTGGGTCCTCGACGTCACCGCGGAAAACGCCGGCGTGCTGCAGCTTGCCGATCTGCCCTATCCAGGCTGGACCGTTTCCGTGGAACCCGCCCCAACCCCGGCCTCCCAAGATCTCCCGGAATCCCCATTTCACCGCTTTATCGATGTGCCAGCCGGCCGCAGCCGAGTCACCTCGGAATACCAACCCGCTGCATTCCGCAGCGGCGCAAGCATCTCCCTGACCACCGCCCTGATCCTGATCGCCATCTGCCTCCACCCCCGCTTCCGCCGCTCCGCAAAAGCGTCGTCCCCAGCCCACACTTGAAAATTCCACTGCCTTCGCCGATACTTACTGACAGTTCGCGGGCGTTCACACAGTGTCCACCCGTCTCGTCTCGGTAGCTCAATTGGATAGAGTGTCGGCCTCCGGAGCCGAAGGTTGTGGGTTCGAATCCCGCCCGGGACAATCAATCGCCACAAGGGCTGCAAAGCCCCTGTGGCTTTTTTTTCGTACATGCACCGGGCCGCGTTGAAAAAACGCCTTGAGCCGCAGGGCGGCATCCCGCGGGTAAAGTGTCCTGCCAACGCACCGCTCACGCCGCAGGCAGAGGCGCACACGAGGACTCGCTCTCCGTTGAAACGCCTCGACCCGATCATGCAGGGCGTGCGGTCGATGTCAATCGGCCGGTAAGACACTGGTCTGCTCCTGCTGCGCCGCTGCCCGCGCGGTTACGGACCGTTACCCGGGATTGACACCCCCGCTCGCCTTTCCCACTTTTTGCGGCGATTGAGAGAACGCCAGTGCCATTGGGCGGAAGCCCGCGGGTAAGGAACCCTGATTACGCACTACCAACACCCGCTGCAATCCAGTGGCCATGAATTCCCTCCGCCGTTCAGGGGGAGTCTCAAGACACGACTTCGGCTGCCAGACACCGCGCTGGAACTTCTCACTTCTGATTTCTCACTTCTCACTTCCCGCAGCTGGTCAACTCGTTCGCCCGGGTGCACGCAGCAGCCCTCGTGCGGCGCTGGCCGCGCGGGCGCGCGCCGTTACCGGGGAATTGACATCCCCCGCACGCCTTTCAGGTTTCTTGCGATGAGAGAGAGAGCTTCAATGCCATTGGGCTCCCGCCCGACGGCTCAGCGCGGTTCAGCAGGCAGCCGGCGCGCCTTTTCCAAGCCCGGAGGGCGACAATTGAAATGCCGGCGGCATCAGCCGCCGCACCAGACCTTCGCACCCTGATGCGCACCCTGCCTGCGGCGTCAACATCGCGTCGCACGACCCTTTACCCGCGGGCTCCCGCCCGGCGGCTCAGAGGTGCGGAAGCCCCCGGTTGCGATTTCGCACCCTGGTGCGCTCCCGCTGCCCGCGCGGTTACGGACCGTTACCAGGGGATTGACATCCCCCGCTCGCCTTTCCCACTTTTTGCGGCGATTAAGAGAAAATCAACGCCATTGTGCGGAACTGGCGGACGTCAAACGCCGGCCGCCAGTCGGTCGCCTTGTTCACGGAACCCGTGCGCAGCCGCATTGATTCCACGCAGCAGTGGCAGGAGTGTCTGCGGGGCATGACCGGCGGTCAGCAGACTGTCGGTGAGACTGCCGAAATTGGCCTGGTCAGCCGGCCCGAAGCAGCCATAACAGCCGCGGTTGAAGGACGGGCAGATCGCTCCACAGCCGGTTTGCGTGATCGGCCCCAGACACGGCACGCCCTGAGCCACTTCGATGCACACGTTGCCCCTGCGTTTGCATTCCAGACACACACTGTGCAGTGGGATTCGCGGTCGGCGTCCGGCCACAAGTGCCGTAAGCAGCTCCAGCAGCTGACCGCGATCGATCGGACAGCCCCGCAACTCATAATCCACCCGCACATGCTCCGCAATCGCCGTTGATGTCGCCAGCGATGAGATATACTCCGGCCGTGCGTAAACCGCCTGCAGGTATTCCGCGTGGCTGGCCCAGTTCCGCAGGGACTGAATGCCACCCGCCGTGGCACAGGCTCCGATCGTCACCAGCACCCGCGACTGCCGTCGCACCTCCTGGATCCGCTGCACATCATGCGGCGTCGTGATCGAACCTTCCACAAGCGCCACGTCGTACGGGCCAGGCTCCATCCGACTGGAGGCCTCGGGGAACAGTGCAATCTGCACCATTTCCGCCACCTGCAGGAGCTGATCCTCGCAGTCCAGCAGCGACAGCTGACAGCCGTCGCAGGAGGCAAACTTGAACACGGCCAGCTTTGGCCGCGGTCGCGCAGACTCCACTGTCTCCGGCGTTGGTGTCATTGCATCAGCCCTCTGTTCGCCTGCCTCAGAGATTCTCAATCCGCAGCAGCCGCTGCACGCGATCAAAGCTCAGTACCGGACCTTCACGGCACAGAAACCACGGGCCGAACTGACAGTGTCCGCAGAAGGCCACCGCACAATTCATATTCCGCTCCAGCGACAGATACAGCGAATCTGCGGGAACGCCCCGGGAAGCCGCCGTTCGCATCACATACCACATCATCACTTCCGGACCACACGTAAACACCAGCGTTCCGGAGGGATCGCGGAGCCAGAGGCGGTCCAGAATCGAGGTCACAACACCGACACTGCCATGCCAGCTGCCGTCGGCGCGATCAACGGTTGTGACCACATTCAGTCCCGCAGCTCGCCACCCATCGTATTCGCCGGGGTACAACAGCAGCTGCGGTTCCCTCGCGCCCATAATCAGCGTCAGCTCACCATATTCCGCCCGGTTCGCCAGCAGCTGATAAATCGCCGGCCGCAGCGGTGCCAGCCCGATGCCGCCGGCAACAAGCACAACGTCGTGCCCGCCACACCGCTCAAGCGGCCAGCTGGAACCAAACGGCCCCCGCAAACCAATCACGTCGCCTTCCCTGAGCGCTGCAAGGCCGCGGGTCACGTTCCCGGCCTGACGGACCGTATGCGGGATCACATCCGCTCGTGCCGGATCGCCGCTGATCGAGATGGCTGATTCGCCGACACCCGGCAGGTACAGCATGTTGAACTGGCCAGCGCGAAATGGCCAGATTCCGTGGCCACCGCCGCCGATTCCGGATTCCGGCACCAGCTCAAATGTGGTCACACCAGGCAGTTCCTGCAGCATTCGATGAATCCGCGCAGGCTGCTGACGCCACGGATCGGCTGCAGGAGTTGCACAGGACGAACGGCTGTCGGTCGTCATGGAACGGCTCCTGCAGAATCCCGCTCCACACTCGAACGCAGCTCCGCAACTTCCTGCGTCAGGTCAATGCCCGGCGGGCACCAGGTGATGCAGCGGCCGCAGCCCACACAGCCGGACGTGCCGAACTGATCCTGCCATGTGGCGAGTTTGTGTGTGAGCCACTGCCGGTAGCGGCCGGCAATCGTATTTCGAGACGGATTTCCGTTGACTCGGCTGAAGTCTATGTTAAAGCAGCTGTCCCACTGACGCCGCCGGTCCACCTGCGTCAGTTCTTCCACTTCCGTCACCGTCGAACAGAAACACGTCGGACAGACCATCGTGCAGTTGGTGCACGACAGACAACGCTCAGCAATGGATTCCCAGCGCGAACTTTCCAGATTCCCCAGCAACAGCTCGCGAAGCCCATCTGTGTCCATGCGGCGAGTAATCCGGGTGACCGCTTCGGAACGAGCCGCCTCAGCCGCTGCCAGTTCGGTCGCTTCCGCCATGGCAGGCCCGTCAGCGGGGAACAGCCGCCGCAGCAGTTCTCGCCCACGCTCGGAACCACATTCCACCGTGAATCCCTGCTCCAGTTCCGTCAGCGCCAAATCAAAGCCCCGCTCACAGCGCGGACCCGTGTTCATTGATGTGCAAAAACAGGTCGCAGCAGCCTGAGTGCAGTTCACGGCAATCAACAACACGGCCTCGCGGCGAGCACGGTACAGAGGATCCACCCACGGACCACCCATAAATACCCGATCCTGCACGGCAATCGCTGCCAGCTCGCACGCCCGCACTCCCAGAAAGGCGTAACGCCGAGGAGGGGCGTTCGGTGTTGTGAACTGCCACGTGTCGCCCGCTCGCTTCGCAGCTGCCACCAGCTCGTCCGCCGGAAACAAATGCTTCTTCCACGAATGCGGGCCAACCACATATCCGAACAACCGCTTGTCGTCACGCCGCTCCAGCCGATACTCACCCGGATTCTGCCGATCCGTCCAGCCCTCCGGCAGATCGGCCGCGGATTCAATGCGATCGTAAACGATGGCCGACTGATCAACTTTGGGACCGACCACTTCGTAACCGTCCTCAGACAAAAGCCGAATCAGCCTGTCGAGGTCCGCTCGGGGGAGCCAGAATGTCTCGCACTGGTCCGTCATGGCCGAGCTCCGGATGGTGTTGTCTCCGTCGGAACCGCCACCTGAGCCGCCGCCGGCACTCCCGCATGAGACCGGGCTGCTGCTGCATCCGCGAACAAATCCAGCAGCTGCAGTCGAGTGGACAGCAGTCTTCGGGAAATTACCTGAGCCATCCGCTTCATCAGCACGTAGCCCAGCTGCGGATCGGAGTCGCACAGCTGCTGCAGACCGCGACCGGTGAGCGCGATCAGACGCGCAGAATCCATGACGGTTGCCGTCGCTGTCATCACTCCATCACTGATCAGCCCCGACCAGCCCACAAGGTCCCCGGGGCCGGCAGTCAGCAGCGTCACTTCACCACGCCCCGGTACCTTCATCGACAGTCGCACATGCCCCGAAAACACCACGAACACTTCGTCCTCCACCTGCCCCTCCCGAAATAACACCTCACCGGGGCCGACTTCGACAAGGCGGGATGCGCGAGCCAGGGCAGTCAGTTCTGCGTGCGGCAGTCCTTCTGCAAATCGCGTGGTGTGCAGCATCCGCAGCAAATTGGGGGCGTCCAGACTCATGACCCTGCCTGCTCCACTCAGAATTTCCGCCGAAAGTCAAAAAGAATAATGTCGAATTTCCCGCAGCTGCCGCCGCAGCTCCGCTCGAAAATCCGGATGGGCAATCCCAATCAGCTGGTCTCCGCGATCCCGCAGCGAGCGACCATGCAGATTCACCGCGCCGAATTCCGTCACCACCCAGTGCACGTGGCCACGAGTCGTCACAACTCCCGCTCCCGCGGTCAGCTCCGGCACAATTCGCGAATAACGGCCACCGGCTGCAGTGGATGGCAATGCAATCACCGGAAGACCACCGGGCGACATCGCCGCACCGCGAATAAAATCCATCTGACCGCCGATCCCGGAATAAATTCGATGGCCGAGCGAATCCGCACACACCTGACCACTGAGGTCCACCTGCAGTGCGGAATTGACCGCCACCAGCCGCTCAATCTTCCGCAGCAAATTCGTGTCGTTGGTGATGCTGCACGACAGAAAACTCACCTCCGGGTTGTCATTCACAAAGTCAAACACACGCTGCGAACCACTGACGAAGCTCGTGACGTAAACGCCCGGAAAGACCCGCTTGCGGCTGTTCGTGATCGCTCCCGAAGCAGCCAGATCCACGATCCCGTCCGAAAACATTTCCGTGTGCACGCCCAGTTCCAGCTTGTGCCGCAGACGCCTCAGCACGGCGTCCGGTATGCTGCCAATACCCGCCTGCAGAGTCGCTCCGTCGGGAATCAATGCCGCCACCTGCTCGCCAATCGCGGCCTCCACCGCCGTCTCCTCGGCGACCGCGTGCTGATGCAGCGGTCGGTCGGTTTCAATCCAGGCAGAAATTCGCGACAGCGGCAGCGACGTGTCGCCCAGTGTTCGCGGCATTTGACGATTGATTTCCGCGATCACCAGCGGAGCCGTGTCCACAGCCGCTCGCGCCGCATCAACCGAGGTGCCCAGAGAACACTGGCCGTGCCGATCAGGTGGAGAGACCTGCACAAGAGCTGCACTCAGCGGGATTGTGCGGCTGGTGAACAACCCGGGAATGTCTGACAGAAAAACAGGGATGAAATCCGCGTGACCTTCCTGAACAGCCGCTCGCAGAGGTGCCCCGGTGAAAAACGACACCGACCGAAACCGCCCACGACAGGACTCCGCCAGAAACGGCGCCGGACCCTCCGTGTGCAGATGATATAACGTCATGTCATGCAGATCACCACGCCCACACATCGCTTCAAGAAGCGGTGTGGGAGTCGCCGCGGCACCGTGGATGAATACGTTCATCCCCGGCTGCAGAGCCTGCACGGCCGCTTCTGCTGTTACGGCGGAAGTCATAAAAGATGTCCCTGGGAAAAACCGACGGGCGAATACCAGCGACAGAATACGCGTAACCCCCATCCCGGATCAATCTGGTCCAACCACAGGGGCAAGTCCCGTTCCGCAGAAATCACACAAACCAGGCCAAACCCATGAGCCGCAGGGCGGCCACACATGAGCCGCAGGGCGGCAGCCCGCGGGTAAAGTGCCCTGGCTACGCGCTGGTGACGTCGCGGGCAGGGGCGCGCACCGAGGTGCGAAGGCGTTACCGGGGGCTTCCGCCACACATGAGCCGCAGGGCGGCAGCCCGCGGGTAAAGTACCCTGGCTACGCGCTGGTG
>JBEAUF010000061.1:0-7414 GCA_041161565.1 Planctomycetota bacterium
TGCGCGCGGCAAATGCGCGCGGCAAACGCGCGTGCCAAACGCAGTGAGCCGCAGGGCGGAAGCCCGCGGGTGAAGTACCCTGCCAACACGACGCCGACGCCGCGGGCAGGGGTGCGCACCAAGGTGCGAAATCGCAACCGGGGGCTTCCGCCCGTCCGCTCAGAAGCGTAGCAAACGTGATGGCAAGAGCGTTGAGCCGCCTGGCGGCAGCCTGCGGGTAAAGTGCCCTGGCAACGCACCGTTGACGCCGCGGGCAGGAGCGGCGCACCAGGGTGCGAATCGCAACCGGGGGCTTCCGCCCGTCCGCTCATAATCCTGGCAAACGCGATGGCAAACACATGAGCCGCCGGGCTGCCGCCCATTGGCCCTGGCTTTCTGGCACGACGCATTGCCGGGCGGGCGAAGCTCCTGCTGAGCCGCATCCCTGCCGCGAGCGTTTCATCGATCCCCGCTGCGCCGCAAAAACGCTGGCAAGCGATCATAGCGTGGACCAGCGTTCAGCGGCTCGGCAGGAGCCTCGCCGTCCCAGGTCTTCAACCGTCTTTTCACAGAATTTCAGAGAACCCCAGGGCCATTGGATTGACATCCCCCGCACGCCCTGTCACGTGGGGCGGAGTCCGAAAGACCACTTTCGGTGTTCTTAACACCGTTTCACCATCCCAGCCCGCACCGGTCGTCTGGGTGTTGTTATTTCCGGATCGATTCCAGCGACAAACCCAGCTCTCCCAGGTCCAGCTGGCCGCCCGCCGGAATCGTCAGCTTCAGCTGGCCCCGATCCAGCTGCTCTGTGGAGTCACCGCGGAGCAGAACTTTCAGGTACCCGCCCCGCTCCTGCCACAGCCGAAATGTCCATTCACCCGCAGGCAGCCGGGGAATTTCGAAACGACCCTCCTCGTTGCTCACGGCCGCGTAAGGATGGTCCAGTACCAAGAGCCAGGCTTTCATCCACGGGTGAATCGAACAGTCTACCCGCGCCGGCTGCTGCTCCGCCTTCCGCATCACGCGTTCCAGCGGCATGCCCTGAGGAATTACGTCGTTGAACGGTGTCGAACGCTTCAGATACACCGCCGCGTTATGCGCCACCGGATCTGAATTGACCAGCTGCAGCACCCCGCCGGTCCGGAGAACGGCGACCCGCGGTTCAAATCGGCAACCCCGATTGTCCAGCTTCACCGGCGAAGTCAGCTCCGACTGCTCCGGATGAATCGGTACCGTCGACCGTGACTCCAGCCAGATCACCACGTTGCGGACTCCCCGAGTCTTTGCGTTGACCAGCAGAGATTCGTCGGTCAGTCCCCGACCCCCGCAGACCTCAGCATCCCGCTCAATCACCAGCGGCTCCGGAGCTGGAATGTCGCCGACCCACAGAAATCGCCCCTGCAAGCCGCCCCAGGACTCCTGAGCGCTGGAATGTGAGGAAAAACCGAGGGTCAGCAAAGAAAATCCCACCAGCAAAGCTCGAAACATTTGGTCGTCCCCTGCCCTTTCACACTGCCAGGTCATCGCGTCCCGGATAAGATCGCACAGCCCCGGTGTTTTAGCCGCTGCGAGTTGGTTGATTCACGCTGCATTCCGGTCGTTTCACGCCTAATTCAGCAGAATCGGAAAAAAAAGGACCGGGTGTAGGCTATTTTTTGTTTCCATACGCAGAGGCGACGAAAGACCGATCGGCGGTAGCGAGGGTTCGCAGGGGTTGTCAGGCAACCTCGGCTTTCCCCACAACTGCAACAGCTTCGACAGTCTTCCAGGAACCAGACGTCTTTCGTCGCCCGTGCTTTTTTCAGGCTTTCCCTGGACCGGCTTCCACAGGCCCGCTTTCCCACTTTCGCCTGCCCGGATTTGACATTCTCAACAGTCCGCATATCCTCACACGCCGTCTCTAAGCCGCATGTGCTGCGGTTTCCCGGCGATTGTTCGTGCAGGATAACAGGATGAGCCTTTACAGCCAGCGGCTGAACCAGCGTATACAGCTCACGCGTACCCCGGCTCTCGTTGGCATTGACCCGCGTTTTGACTGGCTCCCCGAAGAATTTCGCCAGCGCGCCCACGCCCACCCCGGGGGCACTCGCGTCGCCATGGCCCGGGCCTTCCTCGAATTCTCCTTTGAACTGCTCAACCTCGTGGCCCCGCTGGTGCCCGCGGTCAAACCACAGGCGGCTTTTTTCGAACAGCTGGGGCTGCCGGGTCTCGCCGCGCTCCATTCCGTCATGGCAACCGCCCGAAAACTGGGGCTGATCGTCATTGCGGATGCCAAGCGTGGCGACATCGGCTCCACCGCCGAAGCCTATGCGGACGGCTGGCTGGCCGGCTCAGATCCGGACGCCGCTGCCTGGCCCGCCGACGCGCTGACAATCAATCCCTGGCTCGGCACCGATTCGCTCCAGCCATTCGTGGACATCGCCGCCAAACGCGGTGCCGGTTTGTATGTGCTGGTTCGCACCAGCAACCCTGGAGCGGCCCAGTTTCAGGACCGCACCACCGACGGAATTCCTCTGTACCGCACCGTGGCGGACGTGGTCTCGCAACTCAACGCATCCACTCGAGCTGCGGACGATGCGTGGGGTTCCGTCGGCGCCGTTGTGGGCGCCACCTGGCCCGCACAACTCACAACCCTCCGCGAACAAATGCCCGGAGTCCCGTTCCTTGTGCCCGGCTACGGGGCCCAGGGTGGCACTTCAGCCGATGCCGCCGGAGCGTTCGCGGCGGATGGCATGGGGGCCATCGTCAACAGTTCCCGCGGCATTAACTTTGCCTGGCGTCGCAAGCCGTTTGCCGAACAGTTCGGCGAAGCGCGCTGGCAGGAAGCTGTCGTTGCCGCTGTCCATGAAATGATCGCTGATCTGGCCGCCCACACCCCGGCAGGAAATTTGCGTTCCCCCGAAACCCCCGCTTAACCCGGAAGGTGACCGTCGATGACTCCACTTCGCAGCCTGTCCATCCTGTTTTTGAGTCTCGTCCTGACGCAGGGGCTTGCGGTTTCCGCCGACGAAACGGCGAAGACCCCGGATAAGCCGGTCGAGAAGCCTGCCGCGAAAACCCGCGTTGACTGGGCCGAAATCGTCCTCAAAGGCAGCCTCCCCGAAGCGGCAGCCGCACAGGCCATGTTCGGCACTCCACCCGATTCGCTGCCCTCTGTCCTTGATCGCCTCAACAAGGCCGCCTCCGACAAGGCCATCCGCGGTGTCCTGCTCGAAATTCGCAGTCTCGACATCGGCTGGGCGCGGCTGCACGAACTTCGCACCGCAATCGCTGCTGTCCGTGCCGCCGGCAAGCCCGTCTGGGCCAGAATGGATGATGCCGACAACAAGCAATATCTCCTCGCCGCTGCCTGCGACCGCATTCTGATGCCCGAATCCGGAACACTCGCACTCACAGGACTGCGGGCCGAAGTCACCTTCTATCGCAATCTGTTCGATATGCTCAGCATCCAGCCGGATATGCTCCGCGTGGGAGCCTTCAAATCCGCCGCCGAACCCTACACGCGGACGGAAATGAGTCCTGAGTTTCGCCAGGAAATGGAAGAGCTGCTCGATGATCACTACCGCGATCTGGTCACCCAGGTCGCAGCCTCCCGCAAACTCACCGAAGAACGCGTCCGGGAAATCATCGATGTCGGACTCATCCCTGCCAGCGAAGCCAAAGATCTGGGGCTGATTGACGACCTCGCCTACGAAGATCAGCTCAAAACACTCATCGCCGCCGGCGATGCACAGCTCGATGTCCGCATCCGCGAAGACTACCGCAAGGAAAAGGGGTCCACGGAACTGGACCTGTTCTCGCTGATGAAGATGCTGTCCGGTCCCAAACCCGGCGCAGGCAGCCGCAATCCCCGCATCGCCGTACTCACCCTCGAAGGCTCCATCACCGCCGGCAGCGACCCCACGTCCCTGCTCAGTGGCGGCGGCGGAATCAACTCGGACCGCATCGTGCCCATTATTCATAAACTGGCCGAGGACGAAAACGTTAAAGCGATTGTGCTGCGAGTGGACAGCCCCGGCGGCAGTGCGCTGGCCAGTGACCTCATCTGGCGAGCACTCGAAAGCAGCGGCAAGCCCGTGGTGGCCAGTATGGGTGATGTGGCCGCCAGCGGTGGCTACTACATCTCCATGGGCGCCGAAGCGATCTTCGCAGAACCCGGAACCGTCACCGGCTCCATCGGGGTACTCGGAGGAAAAATCGCACTGGAAGGCCTGATGAACAAGTTCGGCGTCACCACCTCAGTCGTCAGCCGCGGGAAAAACAGCGGAGTGATGAGCATGACGACCGGCTTCACGGATTCTGAACGAGCGGCCATGCAGCGGATGCTCAACGAAACCTACGACCAGTTCACCAAAAAAGCGGCCGCCGGACGACGCATGGAACACGCCGCCCTCGAAGCACTCGCTCGCGGCCGCGTCTACACCGGACGTCAGGCAAAGGAAATCGGACTCGTTGACCACCTCGGCACACTCGCCGATGCCATTGCCCACGCCCGAATGCTTGCCGGAGACGCCGAAGGGAAACTCGAACTGGAACAGCTCCCGCCCGCCGGCAGCCCCCTCGAAGGACTCCTCGGACAACAGTCAACCACCAAACCCCCCGTCGCCGAAGTCCTGCAGCTGCTCCCACCCTCGCTCCACGCCCCGCTCCAGCACCTGCCGGCACTCGAACTGCTTCACAGAGAACCCGTGCTGCTGATGCTGCCATTTCACCTCAACATTCGCTGAAGGTGATCTGCCTGCCGCACCACGCTGGACTGTTTCTCACCCCTTCTCAGACGCAGGGCCCCTTCATGATTCCCGCAACTCCGGTCATCACCGCGGTCCTGCTCGTCACACTGCTCGCCTGGGCCGGGCCAAATGCCCGCGCCCAGGATGCTGCCGGCACACCATCGCCAGCCGCAACAGCAGACAAATCCGCCGCCGGAAACAGCGACGCAGAGAAACTCCGGCAACTCAACCAGCAGCTCGAAGAACAATTCCGCTCCGAACTGGAACGGCTCCCGGAACCCGCAGCTGATGCCCCGGCCGATACCGCCGTTGATCAGCACTCCCGCCGCGGTGATCTGCAGCTGTACCTCGCCCGCTTCGCGGACGCCGAAACCTCCTATCGCCGCATGGTCGAACTCGATCCCTCGCTCGATGCCTCCCACTGGCGACTCGGCATCGCCTGCTTCTTTGCCGAGCATCCGCAGGCGGGCGCGGATCAGTTCGAGAAATACCACAGCTTCGACAGCGTCGATCGCGAAAACGGGATCTGGCGGTATTTCTGCCACTTCCGGGCGTCCGGAAAAGACGCCGCCCGCAAACAGCTCCTGCGTTACGACAAGGATGACCGCCCGCCGTTCCGCGAAGTCTACCAGCTCTTCCAGGGAACCCTCTCCGCCGAACAGGTCCTGAAGACCGCCTCTGCTGCCTCCGCAGCCACTCGCCCCCAGCGACTCTTCTACTCCCACCTCTACGTCGGGCTGAATGCCAGCCTCGAAGGTGATCGCACCACCGCCATTCAGTCCCTGCAGCAGGCCACCCTCAACGAATGGCCCCGCAATTCGGGCTACGGACCCCGCTACATGTGGCACGTCGGCCGCCTTGAGCTGAACCGACTGAACAACAGCTCAAAGCCGTGACCTCCTGCAGGAGCTCCCCTGATGGCTCAACCCTGCACCTTCAAAATCACGTTTGATCGACCCGATCGCCGCTATGCCGGGGGTGATCCGGTACGAGGCTCCGTGCAGATCGCCATCAGCCGCGAAACCAAATCGACCGGTATCTGGCTCACACACTGCTGGAGAGCACACGGCATCGGAAACCAGCACGAAGTGAAGCTCGACACCATCCAGCTGGCCGAACCGGAGCTGCTGCAGCCGGGCCAGGAATTGAATTACAACTTTGAGGTCACCGCCCCGCGCCAGCCAGTCACCCAGCGCGGCAGCCTGTTTTCTGTGGATCACTACATCCAGGTGCACATCGCTGTGGCCTGGGCCACCGATCCGAGTGCTGAAGAGGATTATCTGCTGGAAGCAGGCAGACTGCCTGAGCAGCTGCCGCAGTCACGGCGGGAACTCAGCCTCAACCCGTCATGGCAGTCTTCCGGCCAGCCGATCGGTATCACGGGCCGCGTCTTCGGATGCCTGCTCGCGCTCGTGTTCCTCGGTGCAATCGGCACCTTCTTCGTGGCCGAACCCATGATTCCGATTGCCCTGACGGGCCTCGGGCTGGCCGTTGCGGGTTACTTTGCCATCCGCAGCTTTGCGCTCAAACGCAAACTCGGAAATGTGGAACTCAGCATCCCCCACCATGTCGTGGCCCCCGGTGAACCGTGGCTCGCAGAACTCAAATTCCACCCGCCACGCAGCTGCCGGATCAATGGCATCACCCTCACCCTGCAGGCGGATGAATCCACCGTCTCCGGTTCCGGGTCCGACAGAAAAACACATCGTCGCACCGCCTTCGAACAGATAATTCCTCTCCGCGAGGCAGAAGAACTCCCGGCCGGCGAAGCCGTTCACGAACGGCTGCTGATCACCTTCCCCCAAACGAATGTGCTGAGCTTTGAAGCGGGGGATAATAAAATTCGCTGGGCAGCCCTCGTACGCATCGACATCCCGGGCTATCCCGACTGGACCAGCACCGTACCTCTGCAGGTGCTGCACCCCAGCCTCCTCAGCCAGCTTCCGCCTGCACCCGAACTGAGCCCGCACTGGCAGGCCTCCGGCGAACCGGCTGAAGCAGCACAGGACAGGCCCCGGGGAATCGCGCCAGCTGCCAGCGTCGGATCCAGCTCCCCGGACACACCCGTCTCCAGCTCAGCCACAACCACCATCGCCACCGTCCTCGCGGAACTCAACTCCCACAGCCCCCACAGCCCCGCTCGCGGAAATGTCATTCGCCGGGCGGTCGGGAGTCGGATGGCGGTGTCTGTCACCATCAGCCGCTCCGCCATCACCATTGGTGCTGCGGAAGAAGACCCCCTCTACGCCGGCGGCCTGACAGTTGACGGAACCATTGACGGGACCCGCCAGGCAATTCGCATCGTCGCCCTGACCTCCGCCTCCGCCGAAATTGAAGCCCTGCCACCCAATGCCTCGTGGCTGGCTGAAGTGGAACTCATCGACTGGGATACCATCTACCACCGCATCAACGCCCGCCAGCTGCCGTAGTGCCCAACCGGCCTGGCTTGCCAGTATCCGGTGCCTCGGGAGGGCGAGGCTCCTGCCGAGCCGCTGAACAGGTATTCGGCTCAGCAGGAGCTTCGCCCTGGGAGGGCGAAACGGTGTTAAGAACACCGGATTTCGTACTTTGGATCCGGCCCACCGTGACAAGGCGTGCGGGGGATGTTAATCCCCCGGTAACGTTGCGTGCCCGCGTCGCCAGAAACGCATCAGGAACGCACCAAAGCGTTACCGGCCGATTGACATCGACCGCTCGCCACAGGA
>JBEAUF010000063.1:0-41287 GCA_041161565.1 Planctomycetota bacterium
GCCGCCTATGTGCAGCAACACGGAGGTTTCCTGTCTGCTGCCGATCTCGCAGCACACCGTTCGGACTGGATTGAACCTGTATCAGTGAACTACCGCGGTTACGATGTCTGGGAGCTTCCACCGAACGGGCAGGGGATTGCTGCATTGCAGATGCTGAATCTGCTTGAGCCCTGGGACCTGCGGGCGGCCGGTTTTGGAAGTCGTGTACATGCACATTTGTTCGTGGAAGCCAAAAAGCTGGCATTTGAGGATCGGGCGCGGCTGTACGCCGATCCGGCATTTGCGAGGGTTCCTGTGGAGCGGCTGATTTCGAAGGAGTATGCGGCAGAGCGAGGGCGACTGATCAATTCTGATCGTGCCGCGCTGAGTCATCCACCGGGCCTGCCGCATGCCGTGGACGAGGGCGACACAATCTATCTCACAGTTGCGGACAGCGACCGCAATATGGTTTCGCTGATTCAGAGCAACTATCGGGGATTTGGTTCGGGTGTCTGCCCTGCGGGGCTGGGCTTCTGTCTGCAGGATCGCGGCGAGATGTTTGATCTCCAGCCAGGGCGAATGAATTCCTACGCGCCCGGAAAGCGTCCTTTCCATACAATCATTCCAGCCTTTGTGACAAAGGACGGGCGACCATTTCTGAGTTTTGGTGTGATGGGCGGTGCGACACAGCCGCAGGGGCATGTGCAGATTCTGTTGAACATCATCGATTTTGGGATGAACATTCAGGAGGCCGGTGACGCTCCGCGGATTTTGCATTCGGGATCGTCTGAACCCACCGGAGAGACCATGACAGATGGTGGCACAGTAGCCCTGGAAAGCGGGTTTCCCGGAGATCTCTCGGAGCAGTTGCGGAAGTCCGGGCACGTGCTCAGGTCGGCTCGAGGGGAGTTTGGCGGTTACCAGGGCATTTCGTACGACGCCGAGCGGGACGTGTATTTGGGGGCGAGTGAATCACGGAAGGATGGAATGGCCGCAGGTTATTAACTTTCCCGAATCACTCACGAATCAGCTTGCAGCGTTCGACGGCGACAAAGTCCAGAAAGTAGCTGACGGGACCCCACGAGAAACTTGAGGAGGGGATTCGGACTTCCGCCGTGACGTCGGTTGCCGTCTGGGTGACGATTACCTGAGCTCCGGGGCCGAGTCCGACGAGGTTCAGCTGGTGTAATCCGGCTGCCTGTCCGACGGCTGTGCTGCTGCCTGGAATGGCAGCCTTGCGAGCTGCTTCGTAGGCGGCGTAACCCATGGTGTGTCTGGCGTAGTGCAGGGATGCCATTTCGATTGATCCGAAAAACATCAGCAGGATCAGCGGGAAAACCATGGCAAATTCCACGGTAACCGCACCACGACGGTTGGTCTCAGGACGCTGTGTGACGAGCTTCTTCACGTTGACTATTCCATGAGCACAATCGGGATTTGGTTGGCGAGTTCTCGGAACGCGTTCTGCAGTTCAGTGAACGACTGTTCGACAGACAAGGAGTTTGTGCCAGTGACGTAGTACTTGCCGCCGGTGATGCTCGCGACCTGATCGAGCGTTGGTTGTCGTGTCAGCAGCATACTGACACAGTGTACGGTAATCCCTGCGGCTGCGGCATTATTGGCTGCGGTGATGGGGCTGGCATTGGAATCGTGTAGACCGTCGGTCATGAGGATGATCACTTTGCGAGCCTGTACGCGACCGCTGGCACCTGTGCAGACGTTTACAGCGTTTTGCAGGCCGCTGGCCGTCTGAGTGTTGCCAGCCAGCGGAAGTCCACTGCGGGTATTCAGGGCTGTCTGCAACTGTGTGAGGTTTGTTGACCATGAGACACCCGCTCCGGTGGGCATGGGGACGTCCACGTCAGTTGTTCGGTAACTGAGAAATGGGTAGCGGGTTTGTGTGGTCTGGGACGAGAACGTGACGAGGGCGACTCGCGGTGGGTTGACCGCCTTTCCGCATTCCTCAAAGAAGATGTTGAGTGCCGACCGGAGGGCAGCCCAGCGGCTGAGAGTCCGGTGTGGTGGTGAATGCATGATGCACAGGGTGAGGTTGTTGGAGTAGTAGGAAAGCGGATAGAGCTGATCATTTCCCAGAGGCCATTTGGTGAATGAGACGGCCTCCTGGCTCATTGAAAGAGAACGGTCGATACACAGGCAGATCTCAACCGGCTGTTCTCCGGCAGTGGCCTGGGCTTTTGTCTGGAAGTCGTCGATTCCCGTGACTCCGCCGAAAAACAAGGGAGCAGCTCCGAACGGTGAATCGTGTTTTACGCGGGATGTGACCCGGACGCTGTTATAGGGCGTCACGCCGGGGTTGAACGTCCAGCTGCCGTCACTTGCGGCGATTGACTGACCAAGTACGACGTCCGACGGAGCCAGCTGGAACGGCTTGCCGGCTACCTCGTTTAGTCCTCCGAAATTGAGTGCTGTTTGAAGGGCGACGTTTGGATCACGGGTTCGCACGAGTGCTTCTGCGCCGGCGCGAGCGGCGGAATCGGCCACCATTCTTGCCTGGCCGCGGATCAGCTGCATGTAGGCGAAATCGATCATGAAAGCCGACATCATCGCGAAGACAAAAAGCATCAGCGCGATCATTACGTGCGCGGCACCACGGCGAGAGCTGCTCGCTGGATTGATGGGATTTATCTGCTTCTGTGTGCAGCGGTTCACGATTTGAACCTTTCAGCTGGAAGGACCTGAAACCTTGATCTGTTCACATCCGTGCCATGGTGAATTTCGCCGACATCGTCCTGCCCGAGAGGAGTTTGAGCGGTCCGATGGACAGGCTTCCTGCGGGAGCAGTGACGGTGACCTCAATCGGAGTTCCCCGGGGAGTGCTGGCGGTGACGGGGGGATTGCAGGTGTAGGTGTATTCAGATACCCGGCGTGAAGTCATGATTTGCTGCACGCGATTGACAGCTCTCGCGGCGTTGTCTCCGGGTTTGGTGACGGTTCTTGCGCCCTCATAAGCGGCGAGGTTCACACTGTGTTTCAAAAACACGGCACCGGAGAGTTCGACGGAGGAGAAAACCATGACCATCAGGAAAGGCAGGCAGACTGCCGTTTCCACGGTCGCTACACCACGGCGTTTAGCTGTTTCCGGCAGAGACGACGGCCGACGGCTGTGCCCCACGGCATGCGGTTCTGATTCTGCTGAGGTGGATTTGGCTGTTTTCACGGAGGCTGCTCCTGTCCTTAGCTTCTTCGCTGACTTCAGCGAATCACACGACGATCTTAAGTGGTCTGCGGCGAAAACCTGATGTGGTTTGCTGATTTTCCGGGGTGCGTGGTGTTTTCTTCGGTGAAGGCAACGAGGTTTGGGATTTGCTGTTTTTTCTGTGTTCTGACCGTCGGATGGTTTTCAGCAACATTCGCTGCTCCGATCCCCCGAATCTGCTGCTGAAAAGCAACACGGAGGTTCCCAAAGGTAACGTGTTGCCGAACGCTGGCCTTTTTGGCCTGCTCCGCTACGCTGCGGTGGCAGGTTGCAATTTGACTGTCTCAGGGTCGTCCAATTTCGTCTGAACGCTGGTTTCTCATGTATCTCCTGCAGCTTGCAGATCGCGTTTCCTCAGGCCTGCGTCACCTGCCGGCGGGTCGGCTGGACTCCCATCGTCGGTTTGTTCTCGAAAAACAGACTGTGGATGGTGGATTTCCCGGCCGTGAAGGGGGGCCGGATCTGTATTACACCGGTTTCGCCGTACGTGCCCTTGCGGTTACCGGGGGATTGCCCGACGAGTGCATGCTGCCGCTTGCCGGCTGGCTTCGGACTGCTCCGCTGCTGCAGCTGAACGCCATTGATCTGCTCAGCTGGCTTTATTCAGCTCTTGTTATTCAGGCATGTGGTGGTCCAGATCTGCTTGCTGATCAGCCGTCGGAGCTCCCCGATTTGTTGATCGACTCGCTGCTTAAGCTGCGCACCACCGATGGCGGGTTTGCAAAAAGTCCGGAGGGGGCCGTTGGGAGCACGTACCAGTCGTTTCTTGTGGCCCTGATCTTTGAAATTCTCGGGCGAACGATCCCCCGCAGAAACCAGCTGGTGCAGTTCCTTTACGACCGCCAGCGTGATGATGGGGGCTTTGTGGAGATCGCCCCGATGCGTCGCAGTGGTACGAATCCGACGGCGGCCGCCGTTGCCCTGCTGTCCATGCTGAAAGCGCTGGACGCGGATATTGCGGCTGATGTGGCCGGTTTTTTGAGTGATGTTGCGGGTGGCGAAGGGGGCTTTCAGGCCAATACTCGCGTTCCATTTGCCGACGGACTCTCAACCTTCACCGGACTGCTTACCGCTCAGAATCTGGGTTTTCCCGAAATTCTTCCGCGAGATCGGATACAGAACTACGTAGAGCAGCAGCTGGAATGGAAAGCTGGCGGTTTCCGTGGGGCATCGTGGGATCAGCAGTTGGACGTGGAGTACACGTTTTACGGACTGGGAATACTGGGGCTGCTGCACGCCTGAGACTTCTCTGCAGAACCTCTTGCCCGCCGAATCGGCCTGCGGGGCCTGGATTCATCTCGACACGGTCCCGCGGCTTCTATTAAAAGCGTGAGGATGTTCCGGGAATCAGTCTGAGGAGACGTGATTTCTTTGCCGGAACAGTCAAATCACTGTGTTTTCAGAGTTTTTTGGTTAGTCCAGTGCCGCTGGCTGCCATCGTCAGCCCACCCCTGCTGTGGCGGGACGGGAGTCACCTGTATGCCCAAACACCGGCAAATTCTGCCGATCCTGTTTCTCGCGATTCTCACTGGCTGCACTGGCACCTGGAAGCCGAAGTGGATTTCGCGTTTCCGTTCCGGGGCCGAGGATCGGCGGAGCGCCGAAACTGCAGAGGCTTCTCAGGATGCTGAGCCGGCGGACCAGCTAACAGCGGATGCGGATACTGAATCGCAGGCTGCTGACGCTGATCTTGCTGCCGTTGAACGCCAGACTCGCATGATTCGCGACGCCCAGACCGCACTCAGGGCGGAGAGGATTGAAGAGGCGAGGCGGCTGTATCGTGAAGTGCTGAACGAAATACCAGACCATCCGGATGCCCATCATGGGCTGGCCATGGCTTCGGATCTTGATGAGGATTGGGGCGATGCCGAGTACCATTACAAACAGGCGCTGCGGATCAGGCCCCGGGATGCGGTGCTGCTGTCCGACATCGGCTACTCCTACGTTTTGCAGAACCGTTATGCGGAAGCGGCCCGTTACCTGAATCAGGCCATCGAGCTGCAGCCGAATTACGAACGTGCCCACATGAATCTCGCGCTGCTCGATATCAGGCAGGGCAATCGCGCGGCTGCTGAACAGCGGCTTGTTCAGCGACTCGGCAACTCTTCCAAAACCGCAGGGATTCTCGCCTCTCTGGAAAGACAGGCTTTTCCCGGCACCTCAGTTGCCGCCGCTCCCGCTCCCGCTGCCGCTCAGGAAACTCGTCAGCCCGCTTCGGGGATGAGTCTCGAGCAGGTGCAGGAGCTGGCTCGCAGAGAGCGTGCACTGGCTGAACTCCAGCGCGGTGGACAGGACTCCGCTGAAAGGCAGCCTGAATCCTGGTTTCCGGGAAATCCCCGAGCGACAGGAACTCCCGCCGCAACAGTCTCCGGAAACCTGCAGCAACCGGGGCCGCAGCCGACTCCGGCCTTTGCCAGTCAGTCAGCCGCCAGCCCTCGAGATTCGTCGCTGGATGCAAACGGATATTCCGGTTCAGGTTCGGTTAATCCGGGGGCTGAGTCCCGTTCCACATTTCCCGCCACAAATGTATCCCCGATGGCCGGTTATGCCGGAAGCGTTTATCCCCCTCCGGGCTTCCGTGCTCAGAACTACTCGATACAGAACGAAGCTGGGGCGGGATACCAGTCAGGTGGTCAGCCGGAAAGCCTCGACCGGCCATCGGGCAGACTGGCACTTCAGCCTCAGGTGGGGCAGGCTGATCGTGGACCGCTCTGGTCTGCAAACGCGGGAGAATCCAGCGGCGGAATTGCTTTGACACCGCCGATACCCATTCGTTCTTCCTTTGCCGGTACAACGGACGGGGCTGAAAGTTATGGCCAGCCTGCGGGCTTCAACCGCGGTCTGCCCGATCGCATGCGAGTGGTTGAATCCGGTGGAGGGACGGGAAACGTTTCGGTTTCCTCGGGTGATTGGGGTTTGAGACCCGAGGGGCTCAGCATCGGCCCCGGAACGCTCTTTCCGGCAGTTGAACCTCCACGGAATTTCTCGCCGAATCAACGCGCTGTCACACCGGCCAGCTATGCCGAGGCATATCCCGGGGGCGGTGTTGTGCCTGCGTGGGGGAGCAGTCAGCGTTCAGAGGCTGATCCGGCACCGAGAGAAGCCTTTGGTCAGCCCCCGGCTGAGGTGCGTGCCGGCTATCCTGCAACATGGCCGCCTGCGGTCAGCATTCCAGGAACCTTCGCCCAGCCTGCAGGCCAGCCGGGGACGCCCACGGCACCTGCCCCCACACCCCAGCCAGTGGATCGTGCGATGCAGAGCTATCGAGACCAGCTGCAGCAAATTGAATCGCAGTTCAACCGCCAGCCCCCACCGGCAACCTACAATTCCAGCAGACAATAGGCTGCTCAAATTGCGATCATTACGGAGTTCGCTCATTGGCCAGCGGTCGGTGCTTCCGGTAACCGAGGTCGCTGAAGATTTCCCGATGCGTTTTCGCTTGTGTTCGCTCCCAGTCGCTGCAGAGGCAGCAGCCGGTAATAAACTTCCAGCGTCAGGGTGGCGAGTGTTGTAGAGTACAGGCGGCCGCCATAGCGACTCCAAAGATCGGTCGGGTCCCACGAGCCTGCCAGAGGGCCTGCGGTGAGTTGGCTGGCGATCAGCAGTTCCCGGGTTCGTTCATTCCATGCCTGCCACTCAGGGCCTCCATACTGGTGGAGGGCCAGTGAGCCATAGTACCAATAGTAGAAGTTCATCTCGGCAACTGCCGGAAGTTGCTTTTCGAGGTAATCCACAGCCTCCCTGACCGCAGGTGTATCCGGTCTCATTCCCAGCATCTGTCGGCAAAACAGGGCCTCAGCGGTCATCGCCGGAGTCACGGGCTCTGAGTTCTGAGTACCACGGGTCTGTGGTGGCCGGTAGCCATAGAGTCCGCCGGCAGAACCCTGAGCAGCGCGAGTCAGGAAGGCCTGAATTCCGGAACGTACTCTCGGAGGTGTGGCCAGTCCTCCCAGCTCTGCACTTTTGAGAGCCATGAGTTGCCAGCCGAGCATGCTGACGTCGCCTTCCTGGCGAGGCTGGTATCTCCAGCCACCGCTGTTTTGATCCTGTCGAGCGATGATAAATCGGACGGCGGCAGCAAGCCCGCGTCGCAGGCGTTCCTCGGTTACTCGCCGCAGCCCCCACGACAGTCGCAGGGCGACATCTCGGTCGAGTCCATCGGCCAGTGCTGCGGTTAAGGCCGGAATGGCGGGGCCCGGGTTCAGTGCGATGGCCTGCAGCCGACTGCCGTTGAGCATCCCCGCGACGCTTTCGACGGGCAGAAGTGGCCCCGGGGGAGTTGGACGCAGCAGAGCGCAGGCTTCAGCGATTGCGTAAGTGGCGATGGCGTGGCAATACATCTGAGCAAATGGTTCGGCACGCCCGAAAAGATTTCCATCCGGCGCCTGCTGTCGCAGAAGCCAGTCCAGAGCACGGTCGACCACTGGCGTGTAAGGGCCCTGTTCGTGTGTGTAACCGGCGCCCAGAAAACACAGCACGGCGAGACCTGTGACGCCGGTATCGGCCTCGCGGCCTGCGAACTCGCGGTTAGTTCCGGTTTCATCCTTTTCCACCAGTCCGGAACCGTAGTCGGAAGCATCCCAGTGACCGTCGGGTGATTGCACGGAGGCAAGCCAGCGAAGACTGCGTTCCACAGCCTGTTCAGACTGCTCGGTTCCTCCAAACTCCTTCGCTGCTGCACTGCGTCGCCCGGCACCTCGAAGTTGATACACGGCGGAGGGCGATTGACGCACCTGGAATTGCAGTTCCGTACTGTTGTCCATAGTCGCCTCGGCCGAGACCAGCGCATCACGCGTCAATCCGGAAGGGCTCACGCTGGGATTTGGAAGCGGCGCAGGTTTGTCCTGTCCGGCCGCCTGGATACCAATTTCGCCAGGGCCCCGAAATCTTGCCGGCGGGGCAACTTCCGCACGTTCCGGAGCAGGTCTTGAGGGACGCGGCAGGCGAGCCCGAATACCGGGCAGGATTTGGGCATCCGACTGATTGGTCGTTGCTGCAGCAGTGGTTGAGGGGGCCGTGGCCGCCAATTCGGGTAAGGTTGTTGCTGAAGGTCTGAGGGTGAGTTCTGAAAAGTCAGCTTCGGAATCTGTTGGCAGAGCCAGCATGGCGGCCTCGCCGCTGGCTGCTGGTACGACGGCAACTGAAGGGCTTAGTGGCAACGTTCGAAAATCGAGTTCCGGGGCCTCCACAGGGCCCGATGGCTCTGCCCGCTCCATCCTTGCGGTGGCCTCAGCGGGCTGCGAGGCGATTCGTGGAGAGACGGACGTGCTCAGGTCTGCTCTGCTGGCCTCGAAGATCGTCTGCAGATCCGTGGCGGGATCTGTGGCAACAGGTGCGGCGGGGGCCGGGTTGGTTTCTCTGGGAGCTTCGATGTCCTGCATGTCCCGAGCTTCGAACTGGGAGATACTGGACGCAGCCGTGGTCAGTGGTCCCTGGCGGCCGGATTCGCGTTCGGGCATCACTGATGCATCGCGCTCGGGCGTTGGCTTTTCAAGTCGCTCCATTTCCGGTGATAACGCGTTGGGGCGGTCCACCAGCGGCGTACCGTCTGGCGTGGTGTTTTTTGCAGGATCCGGATTGTTGTCGGGCGGAAGTACGTCAATGATCAGCTCTGTCTCCACAGGAGTTCGCTCCGGTTCACCGGAATCTGCCACTGACAGCAGTGGTGCGAGAACCTGAAAGCTGAAGAAACAAACGCAGTGCACGAGCAGTGATGCTACGAGGCTCTTGATCGCTGTGTGCCGGTCTCCCCAGCGGGTAACGATCATTGTGAGCAGATGTGCGAGCGAAAGCAGCGAGGCTGCGAAGAGCATCAGCAGTGCCAGATCGTCCCCGGTTTGAACTTCACCACGAAGCAGTCGGTCAAATGCCCCCTGCAGGTCGTTCATGGCTCACCTGCCTGACTGCCGTCCTGCGGCTGAAAGGCCAGCGAGAAACGGCGAATCTTTGCCGCATGGCAAAGGCTCATGACATCCATGACGGCCTGATAACTGCCCGCGGCATCACCACGAATGATCACCGCCTGATCAGCATAGGCTTCCCGTGCCCTTGCGAGCAGTTGCTGGAGTTCGGTTGTGGAGTAGAGTCGGCCTGCGACCGAAGTGATCCCGGAAGCCGTGACTGTGATTACCAGAGGATCCGGCTGACGCCCGAGCGTTTCCACGGGAGCTGCGGTTGGGAGCTCCACGTCAAACTGCTGTTCCTCAGCCTCCTGAGTGAATCTCGCACCCACCATGAAGAAGATAATCAGCAGGAATACAACGTCGATCATCGGTGTCAGATTCAACGTTGGTTCTTCGGAGGCATCAATCTTCAGCGGCATAATCGATGCCCCTCAAAACAAACAACCCCGGCGGCTGTTGCCTGTGCCGGCCCTGTGCTCAGCAGACATCTTAAACCTGAGCAGGCTGCGAAACCAGCCCCGGCAAGGTCCGAAATTGCCATTAGGTTCCAGTGAAATGACGTTGCATACGCTGTGCTCCAGCACTCAAAAACGCCACATCAACACCTGCCACGAGGAGTCTGCAGCCGCGAAGTCGGTATCCCTCCACAGCCTCCGCAGTTACTCCGAAGTACCCAGTTGCCATTTCGGCGGCTGAGCAGGCGCTGAGCACCCGCTCGATCGCCGAGACCACCTCGGCATCATGGATTTGTCCCATGCGATTGAAACTTGCAGACAGATCGTAAGGGCCAATCAGCACACAATCGACCCCTGGCACGGCGACAATCTCGTCAATTGCATCCACAGCGTCACGGTGCTCCGCCTGCACAACGACCACCACTTCATCGTTGGCAGCAGCAACGTACTCTGCAAACCTCAGCCCGTATCCCTGAGCTCTGCCGATGCCAACTCCCCGTGATCCCAGGGGTGGGTAGCGTGATGCGCGTACGACTGCTGCGGCCTGGGCTGCTGAATTCACCTGTGGTACAATGATGCCCTGGGCACCTGCGTCGAGGATTCGCTTGATTTCACCCTCTGTACCCTCAGGGACCCGCACGAGGCAGGCACAGCGGTGTCCAACGGCCTGCAAAACTTCCTGGACCGCCGCTACGTCCATCGGACCGTGCTCGCAGTCCAGAAACAGCCATGCAAACCCTGCGTCTGCAAGGATTTCCGCTACCGACGCGGAAGGCAGCGTGAGCATGGTTCCGACCAGCACTTCACCGGCCAGCAGGCGTCTTCGAAAATTCCGGACCATCTTTCCCTCACTGATCAGCAAATCCCAAATCCCGGTAGACCGCATCCTGAAACAGGCGATTTCTGCGCTGATGCTGGCCCTCGCCGCAGAACCCGTTGGCTGCCCACGCGACTGCCAGTCCTCTCTCCGGATCGCAAATTGCGAGTGCACACTGTGAACCCCCGTGACCGAACGAGCGAGAACTGCTCCAGCGACCGAATCCATACGGCAGTGTTTCAATTCCCCAGGCGTTCGAGTCACAGATTATGCCCAGGCCAAAGTCCACCTTGTGCTGCAGAGTCTGGTCATACTCCCCGATCCTCTGCCGCGTTGTCATGGCCCGCACCAGGTCTTCGGGGGCGAACTGGCCAGCAGCGGGAAATCGACCACCGTCCAGCAGTAGCTGCATAAACCTCGCCAACTGTCTTACGGGGCCTCGCAGATTACTTCCGGGAGAACTTTGTATGAGCCAGGCTGGAGTGCCCCAGGGGGCCGGGACCAATTGTCCCCGATCCCGTTCGTACAGACTCGGCAGTCGTTCGCTCAGTGCCGGCAGCTCTTCTGCCGGAATTCCGCAGTAAACGTCGCTGAGGCCGAGGGGCTGGAGCAGATCTCTTTGCAGAACTTCCGTGAAGGACAGTCCGCCCCCGGCAAATCTTCGCAGAATCTCGCCCAGCAGAAACCAGCTGCTTTGGGGGTGATATGCGGCTGTTCCCGCGGGCAATGTGCAGGGTTCGTGCAGCACTCGCCGGATTGACTCGTCCCACGATACCTGCGGCCAGCCGGTGTCGACCTGAGGAAAGCCGCCGGTGTGAGTCAGCAGCGCGTGCATGCTGATGCTGGCTTTGTCTGTGGATGCTGCTTCTGGGAGCAGGCTGGCGAGGGGTGTGCTGAGGGGGATTTCGCGTTGCTGCAGTTCCTTCAGCAGCAGCAGCGCGGTGAGGGGCTTTCCGGCACTCCTCCATGGCATCAGGTGCTCAGCCGTCAGTTCCCTCCCGGGGGCTGCCTCTCCGAAAGCCCCGTTGAAATGCTCTTTGCCATGCAGCATCACACACAGCTGCACGCCGGTATGCAGCCCCCGACGAAGACCCTCGTTTACCGCTTCGCGAAACGCGGCCATTACAGTCATGGCATGCCTACCGCTGAAGCTGCACGTTGATTACTGAGGAATACATACCAGTCGGATCGCTGCGGTCGCGCAGGGATTCTGCAAGCATTCCTGCTGTGCGTTCCACCCGATGCTCTGTTCGGGAGCCGTTTGGATGAATCACAGTGACGGGGTTATCGAGGGGAATCAGGGAGTCGCTGAGCAGCAGGGCGAGTTCGTTGGGGGTGCTGGTGCTGATTCGCACTGCGTTATCTTTGATCTCCGCAGTGACAGTGTCCCCGGCCTGAGCAGCTTCGGCGTTTGTTCCAAGCCAGTAAAATCTGGAGTGCCGCACGTCGTCCTGCACCCAGACGACTTTGGCCGGCCACGTGTTGCGGCTGAACTTTGCCATCCACGGAACGGCTACGGCATCCTTGAGTTGCATCCAGTGGCCCAGTCCCTCGTGCAGAGTAACTTCGTGTACGTAGCCCTGCGGGTCCTGTTCCTGCAGGGCCTTCAGGCGTCGGCCCCAGTCAAGAGCAACGGAATTTCGGTTGTATGCGCCGTCGTTGGCTCCCATGTGCAGCGTAAAACCAATGTTTCGCAAACCCTCCGGGCGTGATTCATTGGGGTGCCCGGCCATCATTGCTGCGGCTGCCAGTCGATCTGCCAGACGCGGTGCCAGCTGGTAGACTCCGTCGCCGCCTGCGGAATATCCCATCAGGTAAACACGGTTCGGATTCACATTTTCGAAAATCGTGAGATTCACAATCAGGCGATCCAGGAAGTCGTCGATGTGTTGTTCGTGCCAGAGATTCCATGTATTTGTGGGGGCACGCGGAACGAGGTAAATGCCCTCGGCCGGCTGATAGAGTCGCTTCTGATTTTCGTATTGCTGATCGTTTACGGCCGCCGGTGCGCCACCGCCGCCATGCATGGAAATGTAGAGGCTGCGGCCGTCTGCCGGAGCGTCGCCGAAAGTGCGATACCAGAAAGGCATTCGCAGATCGCCGATAACGATTTCTCTGGCGTCCATTTCAGCCTGCCGCTCCTGCCGCAGCACTTCCCGGCGGGACGCCCAGAGTATTGCGGCGGCTGATTTCGCCTCTTCAGCGGTGAGCGGTTTGCGGCCGATTTCCTGCTGAGCGAGTTCTTTGCAGGCGGCATCTGTCAGCGGGTGCTGTTGCAGCCATGCCGACAGAACCTGCTCAGTACTCTCTGATCGCGGCTCATCCGCCACGGCAGCAGTTGGGTGTGCAGCGGGAGAGCAACACACAAGGATTGCCGCGATCAGGGCCGGTGGGAATTGATGCATGCTGTGAGTCCCGTTGGGGAAGTGCAGGGGCGTCGGAAACAGGCTGAATTGTGCGATGAAGGCCTGTGGCATTCCAGCAGCCACGGTCAACAAGATCAAACGCAGGCCCCCCGAAACCCCCGGGATTCCTGAAATGCGGCAGGAGCAGTTGTTGCGGATGGGAATTACCTGAATATTCGCACGAACAGTTCGATCGGCTGGTAAGATCGATCACGGGGGTCTGCGAGGCAGACCCCGGGGCCAGAAATCGGATCGACCGCATCCATGATTACCGCGCTGCTGAAATCGTTGTTCCTGCTCCGTTTGGTGCTTTCTTTCGTCGACCCAGCCGGCGAACCGCCTGTCACACCCAGGGAATTTCGGGGTGCCTGGCTGGCCACTCTTGATAACATCGACTGGCCCTCCGCTCGCACATTGAGCACTGCCGAGCAGCGCGCTGAAATCCGCCGCATCCTCGACGCTGCTGTTGACCTCAAACTCAATGCGGTCATTCTCCAGGTTCGCTCCGCCGCCGACGCCATCTACGCGTCGCAGCTGGAACCATGGAGCATCGTGCTGTCGGGAAAACAGGATCAGCAGCCTGATCCTGCCTGGGATCCGCTCGTTGCGTGGATCGAAGAATCGCATCAGCGGGGCATCGAACTGCATGCATGGCTGAATCCCTGTCGTGCCCATGTCGGGGCAAAGCCACCGGGTCCCACGCACATTTCAAAGACCCGCCCGGAGCTTGTGGTGCAGTACGACCGTTTCATCTGGTTCGATCCGGGCCTGCCGGCCGCCGTGGAGCATATTCTCCGGGTGTTTGAGGATGTGGTGCGGCGTTATGACATTGATGGCATACACGTGGATGATTACTTTTACCCTTACCCGGTTGAGCGCAGCGGCCGAACGCTGCCGTTCCCCGATGACGACTCCTGGGGAACTTACGTGGCGAATGGTGGTCAGCTCTCCCGCGATGACTGGAGACGCAGTAATGTGCACAGTCTCGTGCGTCGCATTCACGAGCAGACTCGCAGGCTGAAACCCGGCATCCGGTTTGGAATTTCTCCTTTTGGCATCAGCCGCCCTGGCGTGGCACCGGGCATCACCGGGTTTGATCAGTTTACCGGGATCTACGCTGATCCTGTGCACTGGCTCCGCGAAGGCTGGTGCGACTACCTTGCTCCCCAGCTCTATTGGCCCATCGATCAGAAGGCGCAGAGTTTTCCTGTGCTGCTGCAGACGTGGCAGCGTGACAATCCGAGGGGGATTCCGATCTGGCCCGGTTTGTTTACCAGCCGGATTGGAGCTCCTGAAAAGTCCTGGGGGCCGGACGAGATTGTCCGGCAGATTCAGGTCTGTCGCGATCAGTCTCCGCTGAGTGGTCAGATTCATTTCAGCTTCCGGACGCTGCTGCAAAATCGGGAGGGCGTCAGTGCACGGCTGAAGAGCAGCGTGTACAGCAAGCCGGCCGTGGTACCCCGCGTCAGCCGTCCTCCGCAGCCTCCGCCGCCTCCGCCCCGGCTCAAATGGCGTCCAGCGGGCAATCAAGTTGAACTGGAGACAGCTGGCTCCGGATCGGCGTCCTCCCCGACAGCCCTGCGGTCGATCGTTGCGTGGTCATTTGACGGTCAGGGCTGGAAGCTGAGTCTGCAACCCGCTTCTCGCAGCATTATTCCTGTTGCTTCTGAGGCCCGTCGCCTGTTTGTATCGGTGGTGGATCGGTGGGGACAGGAAAGCGAACGATCGGCTGTGGAAATTCCGACGGGCAGATCCGAAGACTGAAACTTCGGTTGCCAGTGCGGCGGATTCCTGCAACGATGACAAATGCGCCGCGGTTCCGCGCGGTGGCTTACCCAAGAGAGGAAGGCAGCTATGTGGCAGTGGTTTACTCGACTGGTTATTGCAGGCCTTATCACCGTTATTCATCTTCCGCTGTCGGCTGATGAGCGCATTCCGCATGCTCAGGATCGGCCCCCCGGACCGCCACTTAGTCCCGCGGAAGCCATCGCCAAAATGACGGTTCCTGAGGGCTTCAGTGTTGAACTGATTGCGGCAGAGCCGGACGTTGTAAATCCCGTGGCCATGACCATCGATGAACGTGGCCGATACTGGATCGCTGAATCTCTGGAATACCCACGTCGGCAGCCCGGGGCGGGAAAAGACCGCATTCGCATTCTGGAAGATACCGATGGGGATGGGCAGGTTGACCGGACAAGCGTGTTTCTGGAAGGGTTGAACATCCCCAGCGGGATTGCTGTGGGGCATGGAGGCGTCTGGGTCGCCAATTCTCCGGACCTGCTGTTTGTTCGTGACACCGATGGTGACGGTCGTGGAGATGCGCAGGAAGTGGTGGTGACAGGCTTTGGCCGCGATGACACGCACGAGCTGCCGAACTCTCTCACCTGGGGCCCTGACGGCTGGCTGTATGGGCTCAACGGTGTGTTCAATCCGTCCCATGTCACCTACGGGCCTGAAAATCCCAACTTCCGCGAAGGCCAAAAGCCCTGGGACTTCACGTGTGCGATGTTCCGTATTCATCCTCGCACGAGGGAATTTCAGGTATTTTGTGAGGGGACCAGCAATCCCTGGGGTATCGCCTTCAATGATGATGGGGAGGCGTTTGTGAGTGCCTGCGTGATTGATCATCTCTGGCACCTCACGCAAACCGGCTACTATCACCGTCAGGGCGGACCCTATCCACCCTTCACATGGAAGATCGAAAGCATAGTTGACTACCGCCATCAGAAAGCCGCTTATTGCGGCATTCACTGGTATGACAGCGACGCCTACCCGGAAGCCTTTCGTCGTCGACTTTACATGGGCAACATCCACGGAGGCTGTATCAACAGGGATCGGATTGAGCGGCGGGCTGCGACATATCGAGGTGCTTCCGAAGAGGATTTGCTGACAGCGAATGACGCGTGGTTCATGCCGGTCGTACAAAAAACCGGTCCTGATGGCTGTCTCTGCATTCTTGACTGGTACGATCGCTATCACTGCTATCAGGATGCCAACCGGGACCCGGGCGGCATCGATCGGCTGCGAGGCCGGCTCTATCGCATTCGCTATCGCGACGTACCGCGTGCGGGCGTCTTTGATCTTGGGAAGGCCACCAATGCCGAACTCACAGCCATGCTGGCTGATGGCAATGGCTACCGCCGGGACACCGCCCAGCGATTGCTGGCCGAGCGACTTTTCAGTGACAGCGCAGCAGAAGTCGCGTCCCTGCTTGAAACCACTGTGCGCAGTGGTGGCAAAACGGAAACCCGACTGCGAGCCTGCGGAATCCTCTCCGGAATGGCGCAGCTTCCGGAAGCCCTTCATCTCGACCTGCTCCGTGATTCCGATCCGGTGCTGCGAGGCTGGGCTGTGCGGGCTGCCGGAGATCTGACGCAGTTCAGCGACGCAGTCGCGGAGCGTATTTCTCAACTGCGGTCCGATGCTGACCCGTCCGTCCGACTGCAGACGGCCATCACTGCCGCACGCAAATCTGAACTGCCGACGATTCCCATCCTCGTCTCCGTTCTGGCTCAGGCTGGCAGCGATCCGCTCACCCCGCGAATCGTCTGGCAGAATCTGCATCCGCTGCTGGAATCGCACACCGCAGAATTCGCGGCCGAAGTAGAGCGTTCCGGGGCAGGGCAGTCCGGTTATCCCCAGCCCGTACTTGATCTGCTTCCCCGGACCGCCGACCGTCTGCTGTCAGCAACTCAGCCCAACACGGCTGCCATTGCCGACCTGCTGAAACTGCTGTTCCGACAGCCGTCCACCGCAGCAGCGGCTGACCAGTGCCTGCAACTGCTCACCAGCCGTGTGCTTTCCGGTGAGGTTCGTGGTGCGGCGTTTGAGGATCTTCGCGGCCAGCTGGAAACACTGCTGCAACAGTCCGCTGCTGATGTCGGGCTCGCCAGCTCCCAGCCGGCAGCCGTTTCCGCACTTGAGCTTGGCACCGTACTTCGACTGCCCTCAGCTCTCGCCAGCGCTCGGCAGGTGCTCAGTTCAAACGCTGCTGAGCCGATTCGAGTCCGGATGCTGCAGGCCCTGCTTACTGCCGAATGGGAGGGTGCTCCTGCGGCTGCTGATACATTCCTCAGAACTTCAGAGTCCGCGGAGACTCGTCGCAAAATCCTGCAAAGCCTTGGACGCAGCAACTCCGACGCTGCGTGGCGGGTGGCCCTCAATGTCATGGACTCGCTCCCGGAAGATCTCCGGCCCACCGCTGTGGAACTGCTCACCGACCGCAAAGCTTCGGCCATCGCCCTGATGCAGTTGGTCCGCGAAGGTAAACTGCCACCCTCCGCAATCAATTCCAACCAGGCTGCAAAAATGACCCGCATTCGCAGCAGCGAACTTCAGGAACTTGTGGCCGGGTACTGGGGCTCAGTCCGCACCGAACGCGATCCTGCCCGCCAGGAACTCATCAGCCGGATGCGCAATGAGCTGCGTATCACCCATGGCGATCCGGTCGCAGGCCGGGCTGTATTCCGTAAAGTCTGTGCGCAGTGCCACAAAATGTACGGAGAAGGAGCCGAAGTCGGACCCGATATTACCCGTAACGGCAGAGCGTCCTTCGAGCAGCTGATCTCCAATGTGTTCGACCCCAGCCTCGTCATCGGATCGGCCTACCAGGCTCAAACGGTCGTCACGACCTCGGGACGCGTGGTCACCGGACTGCTGGTCGAAAACAGTCCCCAGCGGGTGGTGCTTAAGGTGCAGGGTGATAAGCAGGAAGTGATTCCCCGTGACGAAGTCGAAGAACAAAAAACCAGTCCACTGTCGCTCATGCCCGAGGGCCTCGAAAAACAACTGCAGCCACAGGAGCTGTACGACCTCTTTGCGTGGCTGACACTGGATCGGCCGCCGGAGGATCCAGAGGCGCGGTTTCTGCCCGGTTCGCGTATCGAACCTGGGAAGACCGGCGATGCAGCCCAATTCCCGGGACTTGTCGAACAGCTGTTGCCCGGTGTGCAGATTCCAGCGTCCGGAGAAGGTGGCGTGGAACTCTTTGCAGACTACCACGGTCGACCAGCACTCCGTACCCATCCCGTCTCCCGCAGCCAGCCCTGTACGCTTCAGACCCGGCTGCTCCTGCCGCCGTCCGGAAAAGTCAGGCTCATAGTCTCAGTTGCCTCGCACTCCGCGGGTGACTGGCAGCTGGCCGTGATCGTGAACGGCCAGTCCAGACACCAGTCAAACGTTCGTCACGATTCGGGGAAGGTCGTCTGGCGCGATGTGAATATCGATGTGTCGGACCTTGCTGGACAGGAAGTCCGCGTCGAACTGCTCAACCGCGCTAACGACTGGGCCAACGAATTCGGATTCTGGAATGAGATCCGAATCGTGACTGATTGAGAACAGCATGTCAGTCTGTCTGCGGCGTGGTAAATCGGCCTGAAGCGGCTCACTGTCACGAATCTCGACCGTACTGTCGCTGCTTTTCGCCTGATTGAGCCACCACCCTTGGGTACTTTTTTCCGGCAACGGGTTTCTGCGGAGCTTTCCGCGCTTTCATGATCCTGAAGATCCATTTGTCACCCGAGTCGAACAGATAAAACATGGCGTATTTCGCGGGCGCGGGGAGGACGTCCCGGAGTTGGAGTTCCCGGAGTGGTAAGTCGAGATCTCTATCAGGAGCGATCTCGGGGTGCCAGACGCCATGGTCACGGGCGTGCTCTCCCAGATACTGCCGTTTACGGGCATAGTAAGACCGGCAGTAGTAGTAGTAGTAGAGGTGATCGTTGTCAAATTTCAATATCCGCTGCATCATATTATGCAGGTCAACCAGACTCGACGTTTCGTCGATTTCGACTTCTGCCTCCCACGGGAGGGTGGCATATCGCCCTGTTTCAAGTTTGATCGTCAGAGTCCAGATCATCTGTGTAACTTTCTGCTGGTGATTGGCCCGCGCCGCACGGATGGATGCTGAGCAGTATTTGGTGTCAGCATCTGCATGCACCTGTTGTGTGTGTGGCGGTGATATAGGGATGACATGCTGCGGATTCAGCTGGATCGGCCCGTTGTTCCCGTCAGTGACTTGCAGTTTTACGGCCTGCTGGCGATGTTCTGCCTCGAGTCCGTTTGGGCGACCAGTAGTCTCACTTCATACACCGGACACCTGACGCAGGAGCTCAGGGGAAATTCTGTGCATTACTCGGTGAGTCTGGCAAAGATCTCATTGGCGTCACCGGCCGTAGCTTCCCGTAGGTGCAGTTCGAGCGGTTGTTCGCTGACGGTTTCCGGGAGTGGCAGTACTGCGATGACAATCCCGCGCATCACGACCGCCAGTTGTGTGCGCTCAGGCAGTTCTCGAAGTGTTGGCAGGCGTGCAATTCCTCGAGCATTCAGTTTCAGAATCAGCCGGCATTCTCCGTCCCTGCCAGGGACTCCGCGAAAACATCGAAAATCTGTGGCTGACAGGAGCACTTCCGGGGCGAGGCTCAGGTTTTTGGGATCGCGGATGCGGCGAATTTCCAGCGAGCATGTGGGGGACAGAGGCTCGCCATCAAGTCGCTGAAGCACAAACGTGCCGATTGTCCAGAGGATCCACGAAAATACGGTAGCAGCGGCGATGGCTGTCCAGAGGCGTCCGCGGCGTGGTGTTCCGGATGTTTCTTTATCAGCGGCCGCAGTTTTCCGGTCGGGATCTGTCGGCAGAGGAGCAGTGGCGGCCATTCAGCGTTCACACCAGCGTTGCTGGAGCGGGCCAAAGGCGTCAATTCGACGGTCTCTGAAGAATGGCCAGTGAGTTCTGGCGGTGTTGATCAGTGACAGGTCGCAGTTGACGTGCAGAATGGCGTCACCGTCGTGAGCTGCCTGGGAAAGGACGTTGCCGTAGGGGTCCGCCAGAAAACTGCCGCCCCAGAATTCAATGCTGCCCTCGAGCCCCGTTCGATTCGGGGCTCCCACAAACACACCGTTGGCGATCGCGTGACTTCTCATCATCGTCTGCCAGGCGGCATACTGGCTGGCCCCATACACGTCTCGCTCACCGGGAATCCAGCCGATTGCTGTGGGGTAGAACAACAACTCTGCTCCCTGCATGGCCGTCAGGCGAGCAGCCTCCGGGTACCACTGGTCCCAGCAGATGCAGACGCCGACTTTCGCATACCGGGTAGGGAACGCCAGAAAGCCCAGATCGCCGGGAGCAAAGTAGAACTTTTCGTAGTACAAAGGGTCATCCGGTATGTGCATTTTGCGGTACAGCCCGGCAATTGAGCCGTCTGCATCCAGCACGACTGCGGAGTTGTGGTACAGGCCGTGAGTTCTGCGTTCGAACAGCGGCACAACGATCACCACCTGCTGTTCCCTGGCGATGGTCTGGAGCGCCGTGGTGGTCGGGCCTGGGATTGGTTCAGCCAGTTCAAACTTCGCATGATCTTCGGTCTGGCAGGGGTATTGGGTATTGAAGACTTCCTGCAGGCAGATGACCTGCGCTCCCGCTCGAGCGGCGTCGCGAATCTGCACGATGCTGTGCTCCAGATTCTGAGCAGTATCGGATGAACACTGCATCTGCAGCAGTGCCGTTCGCACAATTCCCGGTGCACCCATCGACAGAAATCCTGAGCTGTTCGGAGAAACAAACGCAGACGACGTACCTCGGATATTCAAGTCCGAATGGGATCAGCATACCAAACGCTCCGCCCGCTTTCGACATCAGCGGCCCGGTCTGTCGGAATTCTGCTGGACAGGGCGAGGGAACCGGCGGTAAGCTGCAGGTTCTCCCAATTCCGAGTTTCGTGCCAAGGCTGCGAATTTATTGGAAACCCGCCTCGCGATCGAGGTGGCGGGGCGCTATCGGGAAGCCATGAACAGCCAATCTTCCAACACGACTTCGAATGAATCAGCAGCGCCCCAGCCTGCGGAGGTCGCCCCAGTGAGCATCCGGAATGCAGGAGTCAGCCGTCCCCAGCGGCAGCAGAGAGAATGGATGGAGTACTGCCTCGACGAAACGTTGCCGCAGCATGACATCGTAAGGTCGGTCTGGGACTATGTTCAAATGCTGGATCTCAGCCCGCTGTATGCAGCCATTCAAGTAACAAAGGACGAGGCCGGGCGAACCGCCATTGCTCCGGAAGTGCTGATGGCACTGTGGCTGATGGCGACAAACGATGGAATCGGATCAGCACGTCAGCTCGATCGCTTATGCAGGAAAGATTCACGGTATCGATGGATCTACGGTGGAGTCAGCGTCAACTATCACACGCTCAGTGACTTCCGCAGTGAGCGGGCAGAGTTCCTCGAAACAGTGCTTGTGGATTCTGTAGTTGTACTGATGCATCAGGGAATTGTGCCGCTGGAAACAGTGGCTTCGGTGTGGACGTGACCACTGAAGGGACTGATGGCAATGAGATGTCGCAAATGCTGGATAAACTGAACGACAAGTATGGAAAAAGCCATCGAAGTGCCTCGTGGATTCGGCATTTGCGACCGGAGCATGATCAATCCCAACCTGAAATCAAAGACGAGGGTGAAAACCCTCCAAAATGAACTCAGTTTTCGACGACAGATTCCGTCTCCGGGCACCGTCCTGAGAAAAAACTTCTCAGGGACCGGGCCTCCGACCGTTTTTGCGATAAATTCATTAGCCTCACCGTGAAACTCCCGACTTCGGCCCCGCCCGCTCTCAAAGCAACCCGCGAAACCTCTTCCCACCCAATGCTATCCTGCCTCCGATCCGGTCATTCCCGTCGCACGATTCTCCGGGCTGGAACACTCAGCCTGCTCACTGCGGGTTCGCGCGCTGCGGCTGGTCCATTCCCCCGCGTCGCCCACGCACCCGGTTTTGGCCAGGCACGCCGCTGTCTGCTGCTGTTCATGTGGGGGGGCCCCAGCCAGCTTGACACCTTCGATCTCAAACCCCACGCCCCCGCCGAAGTTCGCGGTGAATTCAATCCCGTCTCCACCGCCACTCCCGGCCTGCAGATTTGCGAACATTTCCGGCATCTGGCTGCACTCACCGAACACATCGCCGTCATCCGTTCGCTTTGCCACGACGACCCCGCTCACCTCAGCAGCGCCCATACCACGCTCACCGGCTGCCTGCCACCAGTCAACAAAAGCGACGACGAACCGCCCAGCCGCCGTGATTCACCGCACCTCGGAGTTCTCGCTGCGGAATACCAGCCCGCGGCTCCGGGGCTCCCCGGCTCCGTTATGCTCCCATGGAAGACTCTGCATCCGGCAGCCCCTGGTGGTGTCGCGCCCGGACAAACCGGCGGCTGGCTCGGAAGCCGTCGTGACCCACTGCTCGTAACCGGCGACCCCGCTCAGCCCGGCTGGCAGGCTCCCGCTCTGCAACTCCTTGATGGTCTCCACCCTCGGAGGCTGAATTCCCGCCGGCAGCTGCTGGATGCTGTCGACTTCCAGCAGCAGACTCTGAATCAGATCGCCTCCACCATCGATCTCACCCACCAGCAGGCTGAAGCCTTCCGCCTGCTTGCGGCACCCACAATTCGTCAGGCCTTTGATCTCACCAGCGAACCTGATTCCGTCCGCGATCGCTACGGCCGCAACATCCATGGACAGTGCGTGCTGCTGGCCCGCAGACTGCTGGAACACGGAGTTCCCTTCGTCACGGTCAACTGGCACAACGACGGCCGTAACTTCTGGGACACACACGGCAACAATTTTCAGCGTCTCAAAAACGATTTGATTCCTCCGGCTGACCAGGCGCTCAGCGCCGTGCTCACGGATCTCGAAGACCGCGGGATGCTCGATGACACCCTTGTGATCTGGACGGGAGAATTCGGTCGCCGACCGCAGATTACAGCCAGCAATGCGGGACGTGAACACCACCCCTGGTGCTACAGCGGTCTCCTCGCAGGCGGCGGCATCCGCGGCGGTACCATTTACGGTGCCAGCGACGAAATTGCGCGTTTTCCCCGCGAAAAACCCGTCTCGCCGCACGACCTCGCCGCCACCGTCCTGCATACCCTTGGCATCCCCCCAGAAGCCACCCTCAACGATTCCACCGGCCGACCACACCGACTCTACAGCGGTGCGCCGATCACTGAGTTGTTCGGCTAAGGCAGACAACGCTGTGAAGGGATACCCGGACGGCGGTTAGCGGCGGAACAAAACGGGTGAAGTTTCCTAAAAGCAGGTGTAAAGACTGACGAGAATTGGGACGGCGAGGCTGGGATGAGGAAGTGAAATCGACAGGGGCTCATGGAGTGTCGTTCATAGTCCAGATGTTTACCCGCCCGCGACTGATTCTGCGGCGTCTCGCGCCCTGGTGACTACTCCAATTGAATCCGCGGTGTGCTGGAAGGAGATGGGATAAATTGGACTGAAGTGTTTGTTTTGTGGCCTTGATTCCGGCGTCCGCGGAATCGCAGTGCGTTAGTAGCGCGTTGCAGTGACACTGTGCCCGCGAAATGCCGGCCGGTGGCTATCTCTCTGCGGCGAAGCTGGAATCAAAGGTGCCGGTGACTTTCAGCAGATCGGTGGCTCGGGCCGCTATTTATCACTGAACCTGAGCTCGCTCAGCCTGACCGTCTTTCTCACTCGTGAGCGACCTGTGGTATCGTGGATGCGGAACTGGACGGTAGGGTTACCGGACCAGTTGATCTGCAGCATGCCGAAATGGAAGTCGCTGCAGGCTTCGCCCACGCGATTGCCGTTGGGTTCGATGCTGTCCCAGTCCTGATTGATGCCGCTGGCGGTCAGGTCGTAAAGTGGGTAGCAGTCGGGGGGACGCAGGACAGAGAGTTCGCCCCAGTGGACATCGCCGGAGATGAAGACCACGCCTTCGGCGCGAGTCTGGCGAATCAGATCCACCATCTTCAGCAGTTCCCGTGGAAAATTTGTCCATGACTCCCAGCCGTTGTATTCATGACTGAATTGGATGCTGCTGCCAATAATTCGCAGATCAGCAGGCTCCTGCAGTCGTTCCCTGAGCCAGTTCCACTGTTCTTCGCCCAGCAGTGTTTTCTGCGGGTCGGTATCTGGCAGATAGTCGTTCTTCCAGCTGGTCAGTGGCGATTTGAGCGGAGGGTCACGGAAGGTGCGGGTATCGAGCAGGATGATCTGGAGTTTTTTTCCGAGGGTGGCGTCTTCGAAGCGATAAGACGTGTGGATACCGGCATGCTGACGTCGCGGACTGTCGGCGGCTTCGTTCCAGAACTTCAGAAACAGCTCTTTCGACTGTTCCTTGAATGGATACTCCCTGCCCGCATCGTTCTCACCGTAGTCATGATCATCCCATGTGGCTATCGCGGGCACGCGTGCCCGCAGGGCGCGGAATTCCGGACGCTTTGCGAGCGTTGCGTATTTGGCTTCCAGCGTAGCCATGTCGCGAGTGTCGCCGTAGATGTTGTCGCCCAGATAAATAAACAGTTCCGGATCCCAGTCCAGCACTGTATTCAGAATCCGCTGCGGCTCGTCCTGGTTACCGCAGGAGGCAAACGCGATGCGTGAAATGAGCGGGTGTTTCGTCGGTTCACAGGTCGGCGGCAGTTTTGCTTCCTGAGCAGTGGCGATGGCGGTCAGCAATGGCAGAAGGGTAAAGGCGAGCTGTGTTCTCATCACTTTCTCCGGGCTGTTTCGTTTGGGGGATTGCAGTTCCCCTGCGTGCTGATGTGAGCGGTGTGCAGCCGCGATTATTCGCCGAGTTCCTGCGCAGCGTCTCGCAGCAGGCGGATTGTTTCCTCAACCAGCAGTTCGCCGCCACCGTGTGCGATTGTGCTGTTGGTGGGTTCGTAGCCACCGCCGGCGAAGGCCGCGCGAGTTGGCACGTAGAAGGTTTCAACGCAGTTGGTGAGTTCGAGGATCATGGTCTGGCGACATGGAGACGCCCGTTTGATGGCCAGTCCCAGTTCGACAAAGACCTCGCCGGGCAGACATACGATTGCCAGATCGCGTCCGAGGCAGATCACCTGCAGATCGACGGGCAGTTCGGCACCCACGCCTGCGAGTTCCTGAGTCAGGCGTCTGGCGAGCATTCCATCGGCGTCAGCTGCAAATCGTGGGGCATTTCGCAACTGGTCGATCATCAGGGTTTTATGGGCTGTCACGTGTTCGAGGAATTCGACGGGTTTTCCGGCTGCGACATCCCGCAGCACGGAGACTGAACGCGCCACAGCTTCAGCATCGGCGGGCTGGAGCGGCAGTCGGACTTCGGCCGAGCGGACGGCCAGCACGGGCTTGTCGATTGGCTCCAGAGAGGGCAGGGCTGCGAGGATTGTGTGGCCGACTGCCCGCCCAATCACATCCGTGGTGTTGCGTGCTGTGCCGCGTGGATTGACATGGTTAATATCGCCGCAGCAGCCGGTGCCGAATATGGAAATCACGTCTGGTCCGAGCGATTCACGGAGGACGTGGCTGATAAACACGGGATAGTCGGCACTCCACTTCGTCCCGCCAACGGTATCCAGATGCAGTGCAAAGTTACTGAAGATTGCTCGCGGTCGCCCATCCGGATGTTTCACTTTCAGCAGGGGAATTTCCGGATCAATCGGTCCGGCGGAACGCACGGTGCTGGCATATTCGAGTCCCACCCAGGTGCGGACGCTGCCGTCTTTCTGCACAAAGCGGCGGTTGAATGACACCGGCGTCTGTTGTTCAGCCCAGCCACTTTCAAGTTGCGCGGGGGCGAGTGCTGCGTGGGCTCGGACGATCGCGTCGACCGTGCCGTCAATCAGTCGCGAGATGTAGGCGAGTCGCTCCGGAGACTGTTCAACACCGGTCATTGCGGCTGGGTCCGCGGGCGGGTTTCGGACTGCCAGCCAGCCGTAGAGCGATTTGTTGTAATCCGGTGCGGTGTGGGAATGCGTCGCCGATACGGCGATGTTGGAATAGGGGATACCGGTTTTCTCTGAGGCCCGGCGACGGACAATCCGTGAAAAGTCAGTGGTGATTCCGATCAGGTCACAGACGACGATTGCAGCCTGACTGGTTGCGCTGCGAAAAACGATGGCTTTGGCCAGCAGCGGATCTGTGGTGCCCTCACAAAGCCGCTCGTGAAAGTAGCCCGCCATCGGAAAACCCTGTGGCGGAGTGATGTCTGTTTCGGCGATGCCAACCTGGATTTCCGGGTCGGCGCCGGCTGCGATTCGGGCCGGCAGCAGGAGCAGCAGGCAGAGGAAACGTCGAAAGACCTGTCCACGAAGATCTGCAGTCAAATATCGCATGAACTTCTCCGCCAGAATCAATGCCGAATGGATGACACAGGGCGGTGAGTTTATGCCATGGGGAGCAGCGAACGGAAGCGTCGAACAGCGTCGGCGGTGTCGGCGGCGCGCTGATCACCGCCTGTGCGTTCGAGGCACATCCACGTGACTGGGTTGGCTTCCACGAGCACAGCTGCGAGCTCCATCCAGTCGACCGTGCCATCGCCGAACGCCGTTTCGATGCCGCCGCCGTCGACGTCTTTCTGAGCATCGCGGAGGCGGATATAGCCCACCTGCTGCCAGATGCTGCGGTAGAATGAAACCGGATTCACGCCGGACATTACGCAGGCACCCGGGTCAAATACGAATCCGACCGGCCCTGACTGCACTCGCGAAAGCAGCAGACGCATGCGTTCCTGTTCACAGCCCGCAATGATCAGCTGCAGCTGGGCACCATGCCGCGAAGCGTGGCCGGCCAGATCATTGAGTATCTCGCAGAGCACGTCGAATTGTTCTGCGGGGCTGGGCTCGCGACGAACGCTGCCCGCGGCAGCACCGGGCGCGAATGAAAAAGGGAAGAGCAGCGAATCCACATTGTCGTTGGTGGGTGTGTCAACAGCAGGGGCCGGGGACGACTGTGCAGGATCCGGCAGTCGACCCACCCGAATGATGACCTCGGAGGTTCCCAGCTTGCGCACGATTCCACAGGCGGCGCGGATGCCATCGAGCCGTTGTTCGAGCGAGGCCGTGTCGGCGAGGGCGTGCCGGGATGGATAGTACAGGCCAGCCACCCGCAGCTGATGTTCTTCCACCTGATGACGCAGCTGCCGCAATGCTGACTCTGAAAAGTCCGCAGCTCGAACCTCTGTTCTGGCATTGAGTCGTAAACCCTGAACCGGCTGCTCAGCCGCCAGGCGAATCGCCGATCGCAGGTCCGTTCCAAAATCCTCTGTCGCTGTTGCCAGCCTGAATGCCATGTGCAGAAACTCCTGTTGCACCCACGAGGGCTGTTCGGCACGGCCTGATGTGCCGGGGGCCGGCATTCTATCGAGCAGTTGGCCTGCAGCCCACACTCGATGCGGTCAACACCTCGGGTTTTCGGGATTGAGCAGTCTCAATAGAAAAGGCTCAACCGGCAGATTCGTCGGAAACCAGTCGCAGGGCCGGCCGCCCGGCGAAACGCCGACGACGCCATTCTTCGTACAACAGTTCTCGCAGCAGTTCTGCAGAGACTTCTGAGAGATCCATATTGGACTGCATGAGTGTGTCGCACACCGCAAGTCCCGCTGCGCTGTCCAGCAACTGCAGTTCAGATTCCCAACGACTGCGATGGCGCATCGCTGATGTCCTCCCGCCTGAAAGTCTGTCACAAAAACCAACGGTATCGTGCAGCCGAAGCTGACATGACCTGACACGCCTGTGCCGCAGCGGGATCGGCGAAATTCGACCGCGACCGCGAAACAGGTGCGGGCTGTTGCAGAGTCTGATGCGGTACTGCAGGTCTCTGCGAGTTTTTGTGCCCGGCACATGGATCGCCGGTTGCTCGGCTCCGGCGATCCACACGTGCCCGATTCTTAACGGCAACTCACCATCCCGCTGTGGGGCCTCATCGGCTGCTTGCAGCACGCCGAATGATCGTCAGCCTTGTGTCAGCAGGTCAGTTCGTTGCAAACTGCTCGGAATGACTCTTCAGCACAATCCGCGCCAGTCCGGAAAAAATTGGCGTTGGTTTTTGTGTTTCGTTGTAAGTGTCTATTAATATTGATTTTGTGTTGAATTTCCTGTGTTGAGTGCGGCCAGCGTCGAAGGCAGCGAAGTCGCGTTCACCGGCAAAACTGTTGCAATGCGCCATCAAAATGATGTCGCTTGCTGGTAAGGTGATCGCTGGATCGATTCAGACGGGGCTGGGCCGTTGAGCAGCACTCCGCGGCTGTGAAGTTTGGCATCCCGAGGGTGAGATCGATCTGGTAGTCTGCCGCCTGCAGCCATTCACCGGGATGACAAAACGGTGCACGGATGGGGGAACGATTTAACCACGGAGTACACGGAGTTTCGCAGAGAAATACGCAGAATTCAGCGGTACTGTCAGCAGGACAGGCGGTGGGAAGGTCTGGTGTCTTCCCACAGCTTTTGATGTTTTCACCAATCCGATATTCACTCCCGCGACTTTCAATCGAATGCACATGCCAAGCGTTATTTGCTGTCTTTGCCTCGTCTGTTTACTCGTACAGCCCGGCCGTGGGGACGAGGTGCGGCTGGCATCCGGCGGCCGCGCTCTGGCGGTGGTCGTTGTACCGGAAAACTGTGATGCGGCGGAGGGCCTTGCGGCGGACAACCTGGTGGGGTATCTGCAGCGGATGACAGCGGCGCGGTTTGAAATTCGGTCAGAGCTGCGTGGTGGCGGCGCCGGGTTTCAGATTCATGTGGGTGCGACGATTGCGGCGCGGCAGTGGTTGCCCGCGGACGCTGCAGCGCAGCCTGAGCGGGTGCTGATTCGTCGCATTCCTGAGGGTTTGCTGCTGTGCGGAGGCGGAGCTTCGGGAACGCAGCAGGCCGTCTGGCGTTTTCTCGAGCTGCTGGGGTGTCGCTGGCTGACGCCCAGCCCGGCGGACGAACTGGTGCCGCGTAGTCCGGAGCTTGTGCTGCCGGCCAATTTCCGCGACGTGGACACGGCCCCGGCCTTCGACTGGCGATTATTCCGGGGAGTGACTCCAGAGCGCGCCGCGTGGGGCGAGAAAATGGGGTTTAACGGATTCTTTCCTCCCGAACATGCTGACCGATATCCGGGGAGCATTTTCTGGCCGGAGCGGGCTGTTGGCGTGCATAACTTTAATCAGATTATTCCGCTGAAGGATTACGTTGCGTCGCATCCTGAGTGGTTCGCACTGTTGAAAGGGGAGCGGCCACGTTCTGTGGCGGACACTCCGCGGCAGCTGTGTCTCACTGCTCCGGGGCTGGTTGAAGAATTCACGTATCGCACGCAGCAGTTCCTGAATGACCGGCCGGGTACAACGGTGATGTCCATCAGTCCTGAAGACGGTTACGGCTGGTGCGAGTGTGCGGCCTGTCGCCAGCTGGATCAGCGGCTGGGCGGTGGGCGGCGTGCCGAGTTGGTTGTGGGCCGCAGTGAGCCTGTGGTGAGTGATCGTTTGTTCTGGTTCTGCAATCAGGTGGCAGCAAAGCTGGAAGTCAGCCATCCGACCGTGAGTTTGGTGGTGCTGGCTTATGTGAACTATGTGGAACCTCCATTAACAGTAAGACCGGCGAAGAACATTGTTCCGTTTGTTTGTCACTACTGGCCGGCCGACCACAGCCGTGCGATTGCTGATCCGAATTCGCCTGCCAACCGACGTTTTCATGACATTCTGCGGCGCTGGGCAGAGTTGTGTCCGCAAATGATGCTCTACAGCTACACGGGGTTTTCGGCATGGTGGCGGTTACCCCGCCCGATTCTGCGTGCGACTGCCGCAGATATTCGCCTCTGTCGTCAGCTTGGGATTCGCCGCTTCTACTGTCAGGATGTGATGGAGGACTGGGAGCTGAACGGGCCGCTGCATTACGTGCTTGGTCGTCTGCTGTCTGCTCCGGACGCTGATCCTGACGAGTGCATGGACGAGTGGCTGGCGGGAATGTTTGGAACAGCTGCGGGCGCGATGCGGCGGCATTACGAGCTTGTGGAAAGGTCGGTGCGGAAAACGGGTGAGGGCTATTTTGACGATCCGCGTCATCAGGTGCCGGGACTTTATGACCCGGTGCTGCTCGGTGAGGCACGCGGAGCATTGCGTGAGGCTGCAGCTGTGGCGGAAACAGGGGAGTCCCGGGACCGGATCTCACGCGTGGCGGCGGTGTTTGAACGAGGTTACTGGCTGATCAGGATTCTGGAAGAGAAAGCGAATCGCGGTCAGTTTGCGGACATTTGGGTTCAGGGGCTGTTGTGGTTGTGGGCTGTGGTTTGTTTGTTGCGGGCGGCGCGGAGCGATCGTCAGGAGGTGACGGCTGGTCGGCGGGGCACCCCGACATTTCTGCTGGTAGCTGCCATCGTCTGCGTTGTTTTCTGGCTGAACAGTCTTGTTGATGTGCGAAGTTGGTTGATCGACCTGGGGCGGCAGGTAGTGCAGGATCAGGACTGGTATGCATCAAGACTGGCGCGGAAACTGGTGTTTACCGGCGTTGCGTTGTTGGTCACATTGGCCGCGGTGGCGTTGGTTTACCGTCTGATCCATGGCAGCTGGAGGCTCAACATGCGCATTCTGCTGGCTCTCTGTCTGCTGCTCGGTTTTGAATTCCTGCGGGCAACGTCATTTGACCGTGCGGATGGGTGTTCGTGGCTGGATCAGGTCGATGTCAGTTTTCGTGTTTTCACAAGTGGCCTCGGTCTGCAGTGGCTGGTGAGTCTGGCGGTGCTGGTGCTGTGTCTCCGGCCCCGTTCTCGGATCCAGCGAGGATCTCTGGGGCTGGCTTGAAGAACCAGTCGGGATCGGGGACATTCCCGGTCTGTAAGACTCGGTCGTCAGTTTTGTAAAAGGCTCTGACATGCTGCGGATCCCGCGTTTCCTGCTGTTGCTGCTCCTCGCTGCTTCCTGTTGCCTGCCTCAGGCTTTGTCCACGGACGGCCCGTTTGCGGGCGCTGTTCCTGTGCCGGCCGACTATTCCGCGGGTTTTTCCAGCATTACTGAAGAGCAATCCCGCGAGATTCTCAGCACCCTTGTCGAGGGGGAAATGCGGGGCCGCGGGACGGGTCAGGAAGGCTTCCTCAAAGCCGCGGCATGGGTTGCTGAACAACTTGAGGACTGCGGCTTTGAGCCGGCGGGTGAAAACGGCACGTGGTATCAGAACATGGCATTCATTCGCATGAATACGCTGCCTGATCGGTGCAGCGTGCGGGTGGCCGGGAAGCTTTGTGTTAGTGGCGGCGACGTTGGCATCAGCACGTGGAATGGCGAATTTTCCGGGAAACTCAGAGTGGTTTTCGCGAGGCTTGGCGAGCAGCGTCCGGAGATTACTGAAGGTCAGTTCGCGGATTGTCTGGTGGTTGTTCGCGGCCGTCGGCGATTTGCTGCCGAAGATCCCTGGCTGCTCAAGGGCAAGCCAGCCGCTGTACTGCTGGTCGCCGACGGCGGGCAGGTTCGCAATGAGGCGGTGAATCAGACGGAGCAGCAGCCTGGTCCTGTTCCGGTCGTTTCCGTGGTCCGTGCGGCTGCCAATCTGCTGGCTGCGGCCTGCGGGCAGGATCCGGAATTCTTCCCCGAAACAGAACCGTCCGAGAGTGTGCTGGTGACCAGCGACGCGGCCATTCAGGCCGAATGTGCTCTGGCGGTTGAACGGGATGCCGTCGACGTGCCGAACGTGATCGGCTGGTATCCGGGCAGCGATCCTGCCGTCCGTGACGAGCACATCTGTATCGGCGCGCATTTGGACCACCTTGGTGTTCAGCGCGGGGAGACCTATCCGGGGGCTGACGACAACGGGTCGGGGTCTGCTGCCATCGTGCAGATTGCCCGGGCGATTCACGCCAATCCGATCAAACCTCGACGCAGCGTGCTGTTTATTGCCTTCTGCGCGGAAGAACGGGGTTTGCTGGGGTCCAGGCACTATGCCCGCAACCCCACCCGGCCCATCGAAAACATGCTCTGCATGCTCAACATCGATATGATTGGCCGTGACGAGGAGTTGCCGAACGAGCCGGCCGAGCAGAATCGCAATACGATCCACCTGGTAGGCAGCCAGCTGGAGTCAACCGGTTTCCACAATCTGGTTCTGGAGATGAACCGGCATGTGGGGTTTGTGTTTGAATACGATGAAGAGCAGACCGTGGCTTATCGCAGCGATCAGGCCTCGTTCGCTGATAAGGGCATTCCGGTCTCCTTTCTGTTTGGCGGTTTCAATCCGTACTACCACAAACCCAGCGACACGCTGGAAGGCATCAATTTTTCGAAGATTGCCAACGCTGCACGACTCAATTATCTCGTACTGATGCGAGCAGCTGAGAGCGGTCGTTTCACGAAGGATGTGAAGGCAGCTGCTGAGAAGAAATAGGAGTCCGGAAATCCCATGTCATGGCCCAGAATTTCCACACTGCGAACGGCGGAACAGTTTGCCGGCCGACTCCAGATGCTTGGCATAGAGCTGCCCTTCGATGAAGTGCTGGAGACCGGGCCCGGAAGTCCGCTCGCACAGCCGCTCACCAGCGTCTGTGGTCGGATCGGCAATCGCTGGTGCATACTTCCCATGGAGGGCTGGGATGGCACGGAGGACGGCCGTCCGTCGGAACTCACCCGCCGCCGCTGGACCCGGTTCGGGCTCAGCGGTGCCAAGCTGATGTGGGGTTGTGAAGCGGTCGCTGTGCGTTTCGATGGCCGTGCAAATCCGAATCAGCTGGTAATGTGCGAAGAGAATCTGTCTGAGCTTGCCGCGCTGCGACAGCTGCTTGAGGATACGCATGCGGCTGCGTTTGGTAGCACCGCTGATCTGCTTGTCGGGCTCCAGCTGACACATTCCGGACGATTCGCACGGCCGTTTGCCGGAAAACCACTCCAGCCGGCAATTGCTTATCGACATCCGCTCCTGGATTCTCGGTTCGGTGTCACTTCTGACAGCAGTTTGTTGAGTGACGACGATCTGCGTCGACTGATTGATGATTTCATCCGAGCGGCGGTACAGGCACAGCGTGTTGGCTTCACGTGGGTGGACATCAAACATTGCCATGGTTATCTGGGGCATGAAATCCTTTCCGGATTCGATCGTCCCGGTGATTTCGGTGGCAGTTTTGAAAACCGGACCCGATTTCTGCGTGAGATTACGGCTGGTATTCGCGCTGCAGCCCCGGGGCTGGGAATTGGTGTGCGTCTGAGTGTTTTTGATTTTGTGCCCTTTCAGCCCGGTCCCGATGCTGAACGCACCGGTGTTCCGGCTGCAAGCGGGCGTTATCCCTGCGCGTTCGGCGGTGACGGTACAGGGCAGGGCATGGATCCGGCGGAACCGCTCCGTTTCCTCCGCCTGATGGTGGAGCTCGGCATTGATTTGTTCTGTTCCACATGTGGTAGTCCTTACTACAACCCGCACATCCAGCGCCCGGCACTCTTTCCGCCCAGCGATGGCTATCAGCCGCCGGAGGATCCCCTTGTGGGTGTGGCTCGCCAGATCCAGGCCACGGCCATGCTCAAACGGGAAGTCCCGGAACTCATTACGGTTGGCTCCGGCTATTCGTACCTTCAGGAGTGGCTGCCGAACGTGGGCCAGGCTGTTGTGCGTCTGGGCATGGCAGATTCCATTGGATTGGGACGCATGGTGCTGTCCTGGCCCGAGCTGCCCGCGGATTGCCTCGCCGGAAAGCCGCTCCAGCGAAAGCTCATTTGTCGCACCTTTAGTGATTGCACCACTGCACCGCGCAACGGTATGGTTTCGGGTTGTTATCCGCTGGATCCCTTTTACAAGGCTCGTCCCGAACGTGAACGGCTGCTGGCCTGCAGGCCAGGTGGAGCAAAATCACTGCGGGATGAGTGAGCAGCAGTATGTCCGAGAGTTCATCCGATGCATCAGAAATCCACTCTGCAGGTGAACGTTCAATCACCCGCATGATTCGGATTCTGCAGCAGGATCCGAACTCCCCCGTGATCAACGACATCATTGGTCGGCTGTATGATTCGCCGGAGTATCGTCGAGCGATTTACAGGGTGGATCATCGGGTGAATGCGGCCACGGGAGGGGCTGTGTCCGGGGAGGACGTGGCCAATGAGGCGTTTGAGGGTTTATTGCGTAAGGCCCGTCGTGGCCAGTTGAGTCATCTCGACGATCGCTGGGATTTGTTCGGCCTTTTCAGGCTGGTGATTGCCACAAAGACGAGGGATGCCCTGCGTTCGACGAGGGCTCAGAAGCGTGGTTCCGGTGCGCGACGTCGATCGCTGACGGGTAATGCCACGTCTGCCGAAGTCTCCGGCGACATGATGGATCCGATTGATTGCCGTGAACCACTTCCAGAGGAGACAGCGATAGCCCGGGAGGTGCTGCGCAGGCTTGCGGACGCGATTCGCGAGGAGCCGCGTTATCGGGAATCGCTGGAGATTGTGCTTGAGGGACGCATCAGGGGCATGACCCTGAGAGAGCTGGCGGCGGAATTGGGCAATAGTGCGACGATAGCGGAAGTTAGGGCGAGGGTGCTGCGTCTTCGGGCGATGACCGAAACGCTGTTCACTGAGGACCTGCAGGCAGCAGATCGGGAATGCCGCGATAATTCCCGGACGGGACCACGGTCTTAGGGGTTGGGCGTGCCGGATGTGACTTGCTGCCTCCTGTTCGCTGAGTATTTATTCCTAAATAGATGCACTTATTGTTTGGGTGTTGATGACCACATGCTTCCACTCTGTGGCCTTCCCTGCCAGAATTGGGTGTGGGAGCTGCCATGGCAGCTATTGGTGCATCTGATCACAGTTTCGGAAGAGCATCCTTGGAATCATCTGACAACCTGAAATCGGTCAGCTTCTGCGGTGACGGTAGCGAGTCGGACAGTCTGCCGTTGCTGGTTCGAATGCGAGTGGAGTTTGAAGCGGGGCGTAGGGTGGATTTCGCGGAGTATTTGTCTGCGAATTCGGTGGACCATCGCGCCAGTGCATTTGGTTTGCTGCTGGAGCAGCACATTGAGCTTCGTCAGCGGGCTGGAGAGAACCCGCAGCCGGTTGAATATCTCAGCCGGTTTCCGGACCACAGAGATTGCATTCTGTCTGTATTCGAGTCGTTGTCGGCGGCGACTGGGAGTCAGCCTGCTGAGTACAAGGCTCCATCGGGCATACCCGAGCAGATCGGGAGGTTTCAGGTTGAAGGTGTGCTGGGCGAGGGGGGCTTTGGAAGGGTGCTCCTTGCGTTCGACCCGCAGTTGGGTGTGTACAGGGCTTTGAAGGTACCGCGGCCGGACCACCCGCGGATGCGCGAATGCTGTGAGATCATCGTCCGGGAGGGCTCGCGAGCAGCCGCGATCAACAGCAGGCTGCAGCACAGCGGTATTGTGGCAGTGCATGATCTGCTGGAGTGCGACGGGTTGCCGGTGCTGGTGCTCAGTTACGTGCCCGGGATGAATCTGGCTGAGTGGCTGAAATCCTGTGGTGGGCGACTTCCTGCTGGTGATTCGGTTGTCCTGCTGCGAGAGCTCTGTGAGATCCTGCAGCCACTCCACGAACAGGGCTGCCTGCATCGAGATCTCAAACCCCGAAACATTCTCATCGACCGGCGAGGCAAGGTCTGGCTGACGGATTTTGGCCTGTCTCTGCTGGCATTTGAACGACATGCCGGTGTCAGTGCGTTTGCCGGTACACCTCGCTATATGTCTCCGGAGCAGATGCGGGGGAATTTTCAGGATGTTGACGAGCGTTCTGAAATCTGGAGTCTTGGTGTGATTTTCCATCAGCTGCTCAGCGGTGAGCTACCCAGTCGGACTACGGGTGAAGAACTGGTGGGTGTCATTGGCGAGCATAAACCCGGAGCTCCGATTCGGCTGGATTCTTCCGTACCACCGGAGCTCAGCCGCATTTGCGATAAATGCCTCAGGCTACAGCCCGGTGAACGGTATTCGAGTGTGGAAGAGCTGATGTCTGAGCTTGACGCGTGGCTGGCGCAGTCAGCCCTGCAGGGCTCTGCGTCATTCGCAGACCGTGCGGCAGCAGCGGTGTCTGCCACTGGCTGGTGGCGGCGACCAGGTGTATTCAAGGTTCGTCCCGTGATCGGTCTGACTGCAATCTGCCTGTTGCTGTGCTTTGCTGCTTTCCTGTACGGCATGCGCAGGCCGTCTTCTGCGGATTATGTGACCGCCCTGACAGCCATATTGACCAGTATGGATCCAGCATCTGCCCTGCTGTTCTTTCCGGAACTGGAGCGGTCGAAGACAGTCGTGATACCGCGGTTGCGAGATGTGTTGCAGATGTCAACGGTCTCGGACTGGAAAGATCAGCCGCTGAGTTCTGCCGTCCGACCTGTTGCTCCTGATTTGCACCGACTGATTACGGACGGTTATGGAGTAATTGAGGATCGCTTTGCATTCTGTCTGGATCTGCCGCTGCCTGAACTGCTGAAGCTGGCTGAGTCACTTCGTGAGAGTGGGTACCGTCCGACGCGAATTCGACCGTTCCGTGGTCAGACGCCTGAACTGGTTCATGCGGCTGCCATCTGGGTTCGGGATGGACGACGGTGGTCGGTACAGACAGGGCTGACGGCTGCTGAGTTGCCTCGGCATGGCGAGCCTGCGAAATTCGAGGGGTTGGTACTGGAAGACCTCTCGCCGATTCCTGGAGTGGGGGGTGAGTGCGGCTGGCTGGCGGTTTGGGTCGAGCCGGAAACGCCGAGTGACAGGCGTTGCTGCTTCGCCGACGTTTCGCTTGCCGAGTACCGCAGCCTGCATGCAATTTACGCGAAAAAGGACTTCATATCTCAGCGGAGTTGTCAGACGCTTAAATCGGACACAGGTGATCTGCGTTATACGGCGATCTTTTCCAGTGTTGGTCCTCCCGCGGAACTCCACTTGTTTCAGTCTGAGTATCGGCTTCCGGATTTGTTGTTGATGGATCTGTCTGTGGCGGAGTTATCCGAGGATTCGTTCAGGTATTTGCTGCAGCAGATCAGAGATTTGACGGCGCAGCTTGAAGCGGATCCCGGGAATTGGGATCTGCTGTTTGCGCGTATGCGCGCAAATTGGTTTGCCGGCAATGATGCTGCAGCCGAGGCTGATCTGGATGTCCTCTTCGACACTGGTATGCGTAATATTGATTTCCTGCATTTTCGCACACTGGTGCTCTTTCGACGTGGGAAATTCGCGGAGGCGGAGGAGTCTCGTCGACTTTATCACGCCATGCAGCCCTCGCCGGCCAGTGCCATTTTCGTTGATATCGTGGCGGCGGGCTGCCGCGGAGATGAGCAACGCGCGGTGGAACTCGTTGAGCAGGCCCTGACGCAGTCGACAACTGCCATGCACTTGCGTTTGATCGCCCAGGCTGTCGCTTTGGCATCTGACCCAGGGCCTGAACTGTCCGCTCGTTCAACTCGACTTGCTGATCTTGCTGTGGAGTTGTTCGACCGGGGGCTTGCCATGCGACCGGAACTGTTCGTGGATTTCCTTCCCGATTTCGACATGCCATTGGCTGCCCATAGTGCGAATTACCAGGAACTGATCAGTGGGCACAATCTCACGGTGCTGGCTCGAGCATCGACTGAGTACGAAAGCCGAATGGTTTCTGCAGCAGATCCAGTTGCACTTCGCGAAGTTGTGCTGCCACTCCTGAGTGATCGCTGGCGTCCCGTCAGTATCGTTGGCTGTGGTCGGTCGTCAACGGAACGGCCCGTGGCTGATGATCGGTCTGTTTGCCGGATGCTGCTGCACCGTCCTGTTCTGCCGGAATCCTTCAGCGAGATGTCTGCGAAACAGAAGGCCGCCGCAGCGGCAGCGCTGATCCGACTTGGCGATGCATCCGTAGTCTGGCCGCTCCTTGATGACTCCGCGGATCCCTCCGTGCGGACTCGTCTGATCCGGTATCTTGCGGACATCAAATGCAGTCCCGTACCGTTGTTTGCCCGATTGAAGATTGAAAGCAGTCCCAGTTGTCGCCGAAGTCTGATCCAGTGTCTCGGAGAGCTTGCTGAGGCGTCGCTGCTGTCCCCGCAACAGCGGCGAGAGATGACTGAGGATTTTCTTGCACGCTACCGAAATGATCCGGATCCGGGTGTGCACAGCATTTGCGAATGGGCCCTCAAAAAACTTGGCGCCGAAGACTCCCTGAGAAAACTTCAGAGCCTGCTGGCAGGTAGTCAGCAGCCGCCTGGCGTCCGCAACTGGTACCATACGCGGCCCCATGGAAATGGTGCCAACGCCAGGCCAATCTGTCTGGCAGTGCTGCAGGGGCCCGCTGCTGTTCAGATCGGAAGTCCGACGGCTGCCGTTACTCGCCAGCGATTTGCGCTTGATGGGCAGAATTTTCAGGAGCGTCGGCATCTGCGACGCATTGATCGCCGATTTGCCATCGGAATCCACGAAATCACAGTGGATCAGTTCAATGCTGTCAGTCCCGGCAGGGTTCCGGATTCACCGTCCGCCAGGTTTGAGCATCTTCCCGCTTACCGTGTGAGCTGGTTCATGGCAGCCGAATTCTGTAATCGGCTCAGCGCAGCTGAAGGTATTCCGAAAGACCAGTGGTGCTATGAGCCAAATCGGTCCTTTGGGCCCGGCTTGAAACTCCGGGCCAACTGGCAGGAACTCACCGGCTATCGACTGCCCACCGAAGCCGAATGGGAGTTCGCCTGCCGTGCCGGCACGGAAACGCTGCGGTTTTGTGCTGCCGAGCCACAGATTCTGAAGGGCTATGCCCGTTTCGCGGCTCCGGGGGAAGCTCCTGCATTTCTCCCCGTGGGATCGTTGCGGCCCAACGGCTGGGGGTTGTTCGATGTGTATGGTAATGTGGCTGAGTGGTGTCAGGAGCGATTGTGTTACGCGGCGCTGCGACAGGAAATTCAGCCTGATTATGAGACGGTCCCATGGTTTCAGCCGGTTACACTCGCCATCGAACGACCGCTTCGCGGGGGAAGCATCCGGAGCGACGAAGATCTGGTAACTTCCGCGTATCGTGCGTCCACTCCTCCGAATGATAACAACGAATTCTGGGGTTTTCGTGTTGCACGCACTTTGCGTTAGCCCTGCTGGACTGATGCCGACCGTGACGGGCGTAAAAAAACACCAGCTCGTCGTCTTTGAACGAGCTGGTGTGGCAGCGTGTGATTTTCCCGTTCGGCGCTGAGGGCCTCAGTGGCCACCGAGCGACTGGACTTTGTAACCACCTCTCGACTTGAAGTACAAGTGCAGGATCACGTAGCAGGCCAGCATGAAACTGGGGAACAGTGCCATTTTGGCAAGGGCGTCGAACTGCCCGGACTTCCTGGCTGCTGCGATTGCCGTTTTGGCAGCTTCGTCGGCCACGGTTTTCTCTTTCTCGGGGTCAATCGCCTTGTAGCTGATGCCGAGGTATGACTTGTCCGTGAGGACTTGTTCGGCTGCTGTTTCCGCTTTCGCAACCAATTCCGCACTGGTTGTGCGTTCCTGGAGGAAGCCGATGTACGGAGTCCCGAGAACGCCAACAGCAATCATGCCGATCCCGGAAATTGCGTTGAGCGTCAGAGCGCCGCCCTTTGGACACTGTTCGGCCGTGACACCCAGCATCGTAGGCCAGAAGAATGTTTTGCCGAAGCCGTACAAAGTTGCTGCGATGAAGATCAGTCCCAGCCCGGCACTGCCGCACAGTGACAGTGCATAAAGGCCGGAAATGGCCAGCACAGAGCTGGCAATCAGCAGGCCGATCGGAGACAGACTGTGCACAATCGGACCAGCGAAGAATCGCAGCACCATCATGATGGCTGATGTGTAAACCAGCACCCATACCGGGTTGCGGCCAACTTCTTCCATTGGCTTTTCCATCAAACCGCTGATCCATGCGTCCGTACCGATCTCTGTCGTTGCCAGCGGCATCATGATGATGATCAGAAACGCCATAATGGCACGGCCAATACTGCCTGTGTAGATGCCAAAAGCAATGGTTACGACTGCGGTAAGCACCGGAGCGACGTATCGCAGATTGCCTTCGCTCCAGCCAAACACCTGACCCAGCTGCATGAAGATCAGGCCGAATGCCACGAAGGCACCAAAGGCACCGAATTCGCCCAGCATCTCGCGGTACGAAACTCCTGCTGCTTCGTTTTCACTCTTCGGGAACTTTGCACCCGCCAGCATGATCAGGTAGATGATGGCAGGCAGAGCGATAAGGCCGACGACAATTCTCCAGTCACCATTTTTGAGTGTATCTTCGAGAGCAATTGTGGCCAGACCACAGAACACCAAACCACCCGGCCAGCCTGCGTGCAGAATGTTCAGCCACTTCGTCTTTTCCCGGCTGAACATTGAGGCAACGACCGGATTGATGAAGGCCTCCACCGTCCCGTTGCCAAGCGCCAGAATGATACTGGCAAGGTACAGCAGGTTGTAACCGGACTTCTGGGCCTCGGCCAGAGCTTCACCTTCCACACCGGCGATGCTGCCGTATGCCAGACAGGCAAGCAGCAGGTACAGAGCAAAGCAGGCAAACGAAAAGAACATGGCCACTTTGTATCCAATCCGATCAATGACCAGACTGAACAGAATGATCGAAATCGCGAATGGCCAGATTCCCGCCCCAATCAGCTCACCGATCTTCACCGAGTCCAGACTGAAGTCTGAGCCAAAGCGGACGTTGCAAAGCGTAATGCGGCTGACAAATGCAAACGAGGTGGTGACCAGTGCAATGAAACAGCCCCAGAAGATCGTCTTCTGGCCTGAATCCGTGGCTTCGGCGACTGTGGGTTCCGCCATAACGAGTGTTCTCCAGGAAAAATCGAGGAATAGGGGACAGACTTGTCAGGAAACCGGCTGCCGCCGGATGACTGCAATGTCGGCCTGAATCCTAGCGGGCGCCGCCCTCCCTTTGCAATCCGTTCACTCATTCCACATTTGAGAAATGGACGGAATTTCGGTGGAAAATCAGCTCACGCATCCTGTGCGGCTGATCGCAGGGCTCGGATCATCCCTGAAGCCTTATGCAGCGTCTCACGATACTCATCCAGCGGGTTTGAGTCCGCGACTACGCCCCCACCCACCGGGAACCGGACCCAGCCGTCAGCCCAGGTGAAGGTTCGAATCAGGATGCTGCTGTCAAAGGCTCCCTGCGGTCCCAGTGCAAACAGGCTCCCGCACCACGCTCCCCGTGCCAACTGCTCCAGCTCTGAGATAATCTGCATGGCCCGGATTTTGGGGGCTCCGGTGATGGATCCACCAGGGAAGCAGCCTGCCAGGAGGTGCCAGATATCCCGGTTGGGGGCGAGTCGGCCCTCCACTGTGGATACCAGATGCAGCACCGTCTCAAACCGTTCTATTTCGCAGAGTCCCGTGACCTTTACCGAACCGCGGGCGCAGTTGCGGGAGATATCATTTCGCAGCAGGTCAACGATCATGACGTTTTCCGCCCGATCCTTCTCGCTGGTTGCCAGTTCCGCACCGGCGTACAGATCTGCGATCGGCGACCGCTGTCGCCGCCGCGTACCCTTAATCGGACGCGTTTCGACTCTGCCGTCCATGTCCACTTTGATAAATCTTTCCGGCGATGCACTGATAACTGCGGTGTCGTGGTGGTGCAGCAGTCCGCAGAATGGTGCGGGATTCAGGCGGCGCACCTGAGCAAACAGATCCAGCGGCGTTGTGTGCCATTCCGCATGCAATTGCTGCGACAGATTAGCCTGAAAGATATCACCTGCCCGAATGTATTCGATGACGCGTTCCACCGCCGAGATATAGGACTCGCGGCTGAAATTTGAGTAAACGGCGGTAGTGGGTTCGACCCGCTGAAGGGTTCCGGGGAAGGGGAGGGG
>JBEAUF010000068.1:0-7201 GCA_041161565.1 Planctomycetota bacterium
ATCCCCCGGTAACGTTGCGTGCCCGCGTCGCCAGAAACGCATCAGAAACGCACCAAAGCGTTACCGGCCGATTGACATCGACCGCTCGCCACAGGACGTTTTTTGTTATCCGTTCGGGCAGTCGGGCGTGATGATAGCGGGGGGGACTGAAACATCCCAATTTGCCCGCCCTCGCACCGTTTCGCCATCCCAGGGCGAAGCTCCTGCTGAGCCGCATCCCTGCCCCGAGCATTTCTTCGATGCCCGCTGCGCCGCAAAAACGCTGGCAAGCGCTCACAGCGCGGACCAGCGTTCAGCGGCTCGGCAGGAGCCTCGCCGTCCCAAGTCTTCACCGGTCTTTTCACAGGATTTCAGAGAAAGCCAAGGCCATTGGGCTTCCGCCCTGCGGTTCCGTATATTTCCGGATCGTTGGGCGCTCGCGAAGGGCAACCGGGTTCAGAATTGCCGCCAGAAGCTCAATTCTTCCTGCACGCCGTTGGCTGCATCCTCAATGAAACTCTGTCGGCTGGTGTATTGTCGGAGTCGTCCATGTTCCATGCGGCAGAACGCGGAACCGGCGGCGAGTGCTTCGCGGATATCGTGTGTCACGAGCACGGAGGTGAGCTGGAAGGTGGCTGCGAGTTTGAGGAACAGCTGCTGCATGGCGGCGCGTGAGTTGGCGTCGAGGGCACTGAAGGGTTCATCGAGCAGCAGTACGGAGGGGCGTGCGAGCACCGCGCGGGCGAATGCGGTGCGCTGTTTCTGGCCACCGGACAACTGCAGGGGCCATTTTTCGATGTGCGGGAGCATGTCGACGTCTGCGAGCACCTGCAGGGCCGTATCGCGGGCGGCGCGTTCGGAAAGTCCCTGCATGCGAAGTGCGAAGGCGGCATTTTCGAGCACAGTCAGGTGTTCGAACAGCAGCGGTTCCTGATCGAGGTACAGCACTTTTCGTCGTTGGGGTGGCAGTGTGGTGAGTTCTCGGCCGAGCAGTTGTATGCTGCCCTGTTGGGGCGGAATCAGTCCGGCGATTGCGCGTAGAAGTGTGGTCTTGCCGCAGCCGGATTCACCGACCAGCACGAGCGTTTCGCCGAGTGGTACATGGAAACTGACATGCTCCACGATGGTCACGTGACCGCGTGTGACCGACAGGCTGTGGACGGTCAGGCCCGGAGGTGATTCGCTGGGGGGCGGCGTGAGGCTGCTGCTGGCCGTCTGATGCGGCGCGGGCGTCATTCTGGGGACCGATTTGGGGGGTTGGTGACAGGGAGTGTATTGGCGGCGGGTGCCGTTGGCTTTGTCAGCGTCGGCTGCAGAGCGTTCGTGTGCGGCTGGTGTCGGTCCTTGCGGGCTGCTCGGAGTCGAATGGGCCAACTGCAGGCCGGGGGTGTTGATATATCTGAGGGCCCACAGCCGGAAGGAAACGGTTGATGCTCCGTCAGGCGTTGAAGATCGAGCCGCTCAGTTCGCCGGTGCTTTCGCCGAACGCATCGACGGGGATTTTCAGCGCGTGCAGGATGCTCAGGTAGAGGTTGCTCATGACAGCATCTTTACCGCGCCAGTAGGTGCCGTGTTTGAGTCCGAGATTGCCGCCCCCGGCGATGAGCGTTGGCAGGTTGGTGGGGTTGTGTGTGGTGCTGCAGCCGCTGCCGTAGAGCACGATGGTGTTGTCGAGGACGGTGCCGGCGACATCGCGATAGGACTGCAGTCGCGACAGGAAGCCGGCAATCTGCTGGCTGAGGAACTGGTCGTAACGGGCAAACTCGAGCTGTCCGTCGCGGTCGGTGGCGTGCGACAGGCTGTGGTGGGTGCGGGTGAGTCCCAGTTTGAGCGGAAAAGTGTCGCTGATTCCCATGCCGTCTTCGCGATTGAGCATGAAAGTGACGGAACGGGTGATATCGGCGTCGAAGGCGAGTGCGATCAGATCGAACATGTTGCGGTAGTAGTCGGCTGGAGCATCTTCGTTGGTGACGTCGAGGTTCAGGTGGGAGTGGTCCTGGGGCTTGAGCGGAACGTTGAGCCAGCGTTCGGCGGCGGTGAGACGACTTTCGATTTCGTCCAGCGACGTGAGGTACTGGTCCATCCGGCGCCGATCGGCGGCGCCCAGTCTGGTGTTGAGCTGTCGGGTGCCGTCGAGCACTGCGTCGACAAGTCGAATCCGACTTTCCAGCCGGGCACGCTGGGAGTCGGCGGAACCCGTGTCGCCGCGGAACAGCCGATCGAACACGCGACGCGGGTTATTTTCGGCCGGGAGCGGTTTGCCCTGGAGATTCCATGAAATGGTGCCCGTTCGCGACAAAAATCCCACGCCGGCATCGATGGACAGCACCAGCGATGGCTGACGGCAGTACTGACGGGTGTGCAGAGCGACCACCTGGTCGAGGCCCGCCGTGTTGAACGTGCCGGGTTTGGGGTTGTGGAGCGGGGCGCCCGTGAGCCACATATCGGAGCACATGTGCGGGTCGGCAAGGACGCCTGCGGAATGATGCAGGCCACCGAGAAAACTGAGGTGGCTGCGGAAGGGGGCAAGCGGCAGAGTCGACTGGCCAAATTCAAAATCCGCGCCCTCCGTCCGCGGAAACCAGCTCCATTCCGGAATTTTGTTGTCGTCAGCGGGGAGCGACATGCCGTTGGCTGTGTACAGCGCACAAAACCGTCGCGGTACATGTTCGGCAACCTCACGGCCCATCGCTTCCAGTGCCGGCAGTGCGAGACTGACACCGGCGAGGCCACGGATGACGGAACGACGATGAAGTCTGGCCATTTGCGATCCTGGGGTTAGGCAGTCAATTTGAGCTGTCGGCTGTCGGCGGTCGGCTGTCGGCGGTCGGCGGTCGGCAGGTGGCAGGCGGCGGAGAGTCGAGGCGGGGAAGGCTGCTGCAGGTGGGTTGCGGTCAAGGGTTGAAAGAGCTTATCAGTCCATTTCGGCAGTTGCGAGGTCAAAGTCTGCGGAATGGGTGGCAAACTGGAGCCATTCAGTGAGATTTGCGATGGGCGTGGAGCCTGGTGTGAGCAGGGTGAGTTGGCGGGAATCCCAGGTGGACCGGAGTAGCGGGATGCTGGGCAGCCAGTGGCTCAGCTGGGCGGCGTTGTATTCTGTGGAGCGATCGTCGTTGCGGGAGTCCGGGGGCTGGGCGTCGTTGAGGATGATTCCGGGCACGGGCAGGCCGCTGCGTTGCAGGAGTTCGACGGTCATCCGGGTATGGCTGATGACTCCGAGTCGATTGGCGGCCACGACGATGGAGGGCGTGCGGAGTTTGCGGATGAGGTCGAAGACGGTGCAGTCGTCGGTGAGTGGGCAGTAGAGGCCCCCCGCGCCCTCGATAAGCAGGGTTTGGCAGTGTGGTTGCCATGCGGCGATGGCCGCGATCAGGTCATGGTGCGTGATGGTGGTCTGTTCGAGCTTTGCGGCGAGGTTGGGTGCGAGGGGTGCGAGGAAGCGGCGGGGGCAGACGAGTGTTTCCGGGGGATTCAGTGGGCAGTGGCTGCGGAGTGCTTCGACGTCGGCCCAGACGGGGCTGCCGTCGGTGCGGAATTCGGCGCCGCTGCAGACGGGCTTGCAGGCTCCGACAGCAATGCCGTGATCTGCGAGCAGTTGCAGGAGGGTGCAGGTGGTCCAGGTTTTGCCGACGTTTGTGTCAGTGCCGGTGATGAAGAGCGTTCGCATGGGTTAGGTGCGGGGGCGTTCGTATTTGGGCACTGACGGTTCCGGGACTTCAGCCACGAGTTTTCTGATGATGTCATCGGCATCCATGCCGTCGGCCTGAGCCTGAAAGTTGGTGGCGATGCGGTGCCGGAGCACGGGAATGGCCACGCTGCGGATATCGGCCAATGAGACTGCGGGGCGACCGGCCATGGCAGCCATCGCTTTGGCACCGGCAATCAGATACTGGCCGGCGCGGGGACCTGCGCCCCAGTCGACAAGGCGGCGGATGAATTCCGGGGATGCGGCATCTTTGGGGCGAGTCGCGCGGACGAGCCGGGCGACGTAGCTGAATACGAGCGGTCCTGCGACGATCTGGCTGATTTGTTTTTGCAGATAGAGGATTGACTTGGCGGAGAGCACGCGGCGAACTTCCGGGCGCTCACCCGATGTGGTGGCTTCGAGGATGCGTTCTTCTTCTTCCAGCGTTGGGTAGTCGACTTTGACGTTGAACATGAAGCGGTCCTGTTGCGCTTCGGGGAGCGGGTAGGTGCCTTCCTGTTCGATGGGGTTCTGTGTGGCAATGACGAAGAAGGGTTCCGGTAGCGGCCAGGTTTTCTGCCCCACGGTGACTTCTTTTTCCTGCATGGCCTGCAGGAGTGCGGACTGAGTTTTGGGGGGCGTGCGGTTGATTTCGTCGGCGAGCAGAATGTTGGTGAACACCGGGCCTTCGACGAAGCGGAATTCCCGGCGGCCGGATTCGTTTTCCTCCAGCACATTCGTGCCGGTGATGTCCGACGGCATGAGGTCCGGGGTGAACTGAATGCGACGGAACTGCACGTCGAGCAGTCGTGCGATGGTGCTGACAACGAGTGTTTTGGCGAGCCCCGGGACGCCCACGAGCAGGCAGTGGCCGCCGGTGAAGATGGCGCCGAGGATCTGGTCGATCACTGCGTCCTGGCCGATGATCACCTTGTGCAGTTCCTCCTTCATCACCTCGTGATGGCGGTGGAATTTTTCGAGGAATTCGTCGAAGTCGCGTTTTTCGGCCACGGTGGCTGTTCCTGGTCACGGGCTGGGGCTGCGGATGTCCGGCGAGGGAGAATAGCGTGTGGCAAGGGAAAAGTCCTGGAGAGCGACTGGAAATTTCAAGGCGAAACCGTCGGAAAACTCGGTAGTTTCCTGAACCGCCGCCGCAATTCTGCGGCAGACCAGGCGGGTTGCAGTTGCAACCGGCCCCCGACAGCGTAACTATCCCGCCTTCCGGTCACAGCCCACCTTCCTCCAGACCCACGGTATCCATCATGCAGGCAAACATCGTACTCCTCCCCGGCGACGGGATTGGTCCCGAAATCGTGCTCGAGGCCCGTCGTGTGTTCGACGCCATCGCGACGCGCTTTGGCCACCAGTTCTCCATGTCTGAACATCTGATCGGCGGCTGCGCTATCGACGCCTGCGGCAACCCGCTCCCCGACGACACGCTCGCTGCCTGCAAAGCCTCCCACGCTGTCCTCCTGGGCGCTGTGGGCGGACCCAAATGGGATGACCCCTCCGCCAGGACTCGTCCGGAAGCCGGACTGCTCAAAATCCGCCGCGAACTCGGCCTGTTCGCCAACCTGCGACCAACCCGCACCTGGGACGAGCTGCTCGATGCCTCACCGCTGCGACGCGATATCGTTCAGGGCACCGACATCCTCTTCGTCCGCGAACTCACGGGTGGCATCTACTTCGGGGAATCCGGTCGCCGACCGCACGCCAGCGGCGAAGAAGCATGGAATGTGATGACGTATTCCACCGCCGAAATCGAACGCGTCGTTCGCGTCGCCGCACTCGCTGCTCGCCAGCGCCGCGGAAAACTCACCATGGTCGATAAAGCCAACGTGCTTGAATGTTCCCGACTTTGGCGACAAGTCTCAGAACGCGTTGTCAAAACGGAATTCCCGGACCTCCAGTACAACGTGGTGCTCGTGGATGCCATGGCCATGCACCTTATTTCCCGGCCCCGCGACTTTGACGTGGTCGTCACCGAAAATCTGTTCGGCGATATCCTTACCGATGAAGCCTCCATGCTTCCGGGCTCACTCGGACTGTTGCCGTCCGCCTCCATCGGCTCCAGCGGTCCCGGGCTCTTCGAACCCATTCATGGTTCTGCTCCCGATATCGCCGGGAAAAACATCGCCAACCCACTCGCCACCATCCTCGCTGCCGCCATGCTGCTCCGATCATCCCTCGGACTGATCGCCGAAGCGGATGCCATCGAAGGGGCTGTCAGCCGCGTTCTCAAGGCCGGACACCGCACTCGGGATATCGCCGGAGGCGGCAGCTTCCTTTCGACCACCGAGATGGGCGACCAGGTGCTTGCGGAACTGGCTCGCGGGTAAACATCGGCCGGGTGAGGCCGTGAATTGCGGGCAGTTCAGTTGATTTCGGGGGCTCTGGGGTGTTCGGGGTGTTTCTGATGAGCGGGCAAGTTGCTGCTGTTCATCAAAGCCCCCTTCCCCAACTCCCGGCCAATGCTTTAGACTCCGGGCACGTGCGTTTCGGTCCCTGTTCCCGCAGCTTCTTCCCGATCACAAACCGAGAAATCCGATGCCGCTGCTTGCCTGCGAAGGACTCGTCAAGGACTACCCCGGCAAGCGCGCCGTGGATGGCGTGAGCTTCACCGTGAACCAGGGGGAGATCGTGGGGTTGCTGGGGCCCAACGGAGCCGGGAAGAGCACCAGCTTTCGCATGGCGTGTGGTCTGATTGCCCCGACTCAGGGCCGAGTGCTGCTCAATGGCACCGATGTCACCAATTGGCCGATGTACCAGCGAGCCCGGCACGGCCTGGGATACCTGCCCCAGGACACCTCCATCTTCTCCAGGCTCAGCGTCGAACAGAATCTCTTCGCAATCCTCGAGTTTCACGGCCTGAACCGCAAACAGTGCCAGGATCGTTCCCGACAGCTGCTCACCGAATTTGGCCTGTTTGAAAAACGCGCCCAGCGTTCCGGGTCGCTCTCCGGTGGCGAACGTCGCAGACTTGAGATCGCCCGCGCCCTTGCCAGCGAACCCCGCATTATTCTGCTGGACGAACCCTTCACGGGAATCGACCCTGTCACCATCCACAGCATTCAGGACATCATCCGCGGACTCCGCGACCGCGGCATTTCCATCCTTCTGACCGACCATCGCGAACGCGAAACGCTCACCATCACGGACCGCTCCTACATCATCTGCGACGGCCAGGTGCTCGTCTCCGGCAGCGCCGAAAAAGTCCTCAGCGACCCCCAGGCCATCGCCCGCTATTTCGGCAAACGCTTCGACGCCTCCTCCATCCTCGACGGCCGCAACTCCTTCCGCCGCACCGCCTGAGTTCCCCACCGAATTTCCTTCAAATCCACACCCATTCCACCCCGGCAGGAGTGGATCCTGTTAGAATTCCGGTTATCCTTGGAAAACTGTTGTGTCTCTGGACGCCCAAGGGAGTGTACACCCCAGCTTTTCCCATTTTTTAAAGTGGTTCCAAGCAGATTTACCCAGCCGACACGCAAATTGCTCAGCCGGATGTTGCATGAAACCTCGTTTGCAATCACTGTT
>JBEAUF010000327.1:0-4328 GCA_041161565.1 Planctomycetota bacterium
AGGTCGTCTGCTTCATCCCCCTCGAACTCCATTGTGGCCGTATCGGGATTCTCGGAGCCGTCATCGGCACTGAATGCTTCAGCAACTGATGCAGCGCTACCCGCCCGCGTTCCCACCTGAATCGTGATCCATTCCTGCAGCCGGTATCCCGGCCCACCACTGTTGAGGACGTCGGTTCGACCGCAGTCGACTCTCAGCATCTCCATCAAATCCGATCCCGCGTACGCCGCATATTTTCCATTCGAGCGTTTCTCGGACAGCAGGGTCAGGATCTTGTGCATCGCTGGGCTGACGGGGACATCTACACAACAGATCTCGACCCGCCGCCTGAACAGAATCATTCGACCACCTTCAAACGGGCGCGGCGATCCCGACGGACGCTTCGTGGTTGTCGCTCTGTTTCCGGCCTGTCCTGAGTTCTCCAACGATTCCATGATCGCTTTGCTCAGGGTGCGACCGGTGATCGGGAACGGTTTGGGAATGTAGTCGGCTGCCCCCAACTTCATGCAGTCGACTCCCTGATGCGGGCCGTCGTTGCCGTGGGCGGTCATGATGATCACGGGTGTTTGCTTGCCATACCGGCTGACCAGATCACACAGCAGGTTGATCCCGTTTTCGATGCGGTGAAAACTCCGACCCTGCTTCACCGGGATTTCGAGGTCCAGTAATGCGTAGGCATACGGCTGGCCGTTCAGCAGGTTGCGGGCGTCGTCCTGGCACGAATGCGTGGAACTTCCGTGCCATCCCGTGTTGCGAGGCCTCGGCTGTCCCCGACTGACAGGTCGAGGACGTTCGCGCGGCACGCCGCAGGTGGGCGATCGGCTCTCCCCCCGCGACGATCGTCACCTCACCGCGAGGCTCCAGTCCGACAATCATCGCGGACAGATGCACCCCTGCGTCCTCGAGCCTGATCACCGCTGCCTTGAAAGCTCCAGCACCCCTTGCGCGACTTGCTGCATGGCCGCATCCGCCCGCTCGGAAAGGCTGCAGCTGATCTTCAAGGATTCATCCGTCCTGACTTTCCTCGATCTGTTTGTCGCAGCAGGCGATCGAGTCATCGTCAGCAGCGCTGTGTCCCACGCCATGTTGAATGCCTTAAGAGCAGCGGGAACGACGGGGCATCGACTGGATTCCTGGCGACGAGCTCCGGCCCCGTTGGTGTGCAGATCTCGACAATGTCCGCGCGCATCCGACATGATTGTCAGAATTCATTGAGTTTGAGCTGGCACCCGAGACACGCGGCTGCCACGGACGGACACTCCACCAGCTTCTCCCGCACACTGGACACGCCAGCACAGTACGTCGTATCACAGCGTTTGACGACAATCGGTTTTGCCCGGAGCTCTTCACACCAAACCAGTGAACTTCATTCGGCCTCAAGGTCAGTGGTCCACGGTGGGAACCTGGACGATTCGTCAGCCGCAGACGGCGTCATGTGATCGACTCATGCGGCTTTCGCTGATCACCACACCGGCGACAGCACCGAAGGCTCCAATGACTCCCGCAACAATCGCCATCGGGCCGAAAGGCAACGCGCTGACGACGCCTGCGGAAAAGCCGCACAACGCACCCAGAACGATGCGCAGACTGCTGTTTGACATGAATGAGCGAAGTGCAAACCCCAGCGCTGCTGCGACGAGCAGACTGGGAATGCTGCCCACGGCAGCCCAAACGCAACCAATCACAAGAAACAGAGGAATCGCCGCTGGTGACTGAAAGGCAACGAGGGCCCCAAACACACCTCCACCGCCGACAGTACCGAGCCATACAGACAGCATCCAGGACACCAGACGCGGATTGTGCTGAGTCGTCACGATGTCGCTGGGGATGACATCAAATGGGTTTGCGGAGTTTGTCGCGTTCATGACTTCTCTTTCTTTTCAAATTCCTTGCTTCCAACAGGACCTTCGGCAAGATCAGCCAATCACATTCAGTTCCCGGAAATCCAGCGGCGGGCATTCGAGGGACGCGAGTTTCCGCAATCGGAAACAGGAGCCAAACAGATACGAGCTGGTGCCGGCACAGGTTCCCCCCAAAATGGCCGCGAGGATGTACGGCAGCATCAGAGTCACAATGTCGGAGGTCAGGGATGTGCCGGTGACCACGAACACGCACAACAGCCCGGTGACCGCGCCGCACATTACAGAGTACATGGCTCGACGAAGCCGACTTTCAGAGTTTGGAATTCCAGAGCGGATCAGGCAGGACATTACAGCGACGATCGGAAGGGCCACTGCAGCGGCAAGCGGAGCACCGATGAAAAAGGCGACCGGATAGTACAGGCCTCCACCGAGTGCAGTACCGAGCGCAGTTGCCAGAATCCAGCGGCGACGACTGACAGTTTCAACGGACGCATTCGTGCCTGGCAGCAGCAAACAGGGTCAGTGTTTCCTTATGGGACATTGTCGTTAGCCTTTGTCAGCCTCTTTATTGAGCGGTCCAGGCGATCCCCTGTGGTACCAACCGGAGTATTTTTCGCTGCTTAACGCAAAACGTTCACCGTGCTGCGGTGTGCCTTGCTGTGTCAGGTATTCACGGGGGCGAGAGACCCCGCGAGTCGCTGGGGAAGACGAACACGCTCCACCTGCATCCTGCTGGCCAGTAAATACCGTCAGCTGGGAACACCGAAACCGATGGTGGAACGGGCGAAAGAACGGTGGTCCGCAAGTGCGGATCGCTGGACGCGTTTGACCGGGGACATGCGACCGAGTGTGCTGATCGACCTGACCGAAGCATTGGAGCGTGCCGCCAGCATGTCCATGGCCCAGATGCAGGCCCTTCCCAGCCGTTGTCAGTGCGGAAGATGCGGACCAGAGCAACGCTACAAACACCGAGCCGACTGGCGTGGTTTCAAAAGACATTATGAGGCCCGCTGTTCGGTGTGTTGCATAAGGGGGGCCCGGGCAGGTTTTTTGTGAAAAACAGGGGGAAAATCCTGCGGGCTTGTGCCAGAATCTCAGCCCGACGGACCGCAGGTCCGTCTGTTTCTGACAGTTCCCCGGCCAGCCTCACAACGCGGGCGATTGGACGATGCCTTCCGTGTGACAAAATTCGAAATGGCAAACGAAATCGGAGACACAAGATGACCACAGTCGCTGTTGAGTTGGAATTACCCGAGGACTGGCAGGCGTTGCGACTCCCCGAGGCACTGCAGGAGCGTCTGCAGAACCTGCTGGATCTGCAGGACGCGCAGGGCAGCCTGTCTTCGCAGGAGCGTCGTGAGGCCGAGGCCCTGGTGCAACTTGTGGACATGCTGGCACTCATGCGCCTACGGGCGGACGCTGCGCAGAAACGGTCAGCGTAATGACCTGGACACAGCTTCCCGCTGAACTCGCGAGAATTATCCGCGACCGGGCCGAGCGTAACCCAGGAAATGGCTGGTTTTCCCGTGCGTCTCCCTTCATCGGAACCGAAAACCCGACCACCTGGTTCCCTCGTTCCTCGTTCCTTGTTCCTTGCCCCCCCCCACTCCCTCGCCCTCAAAACTTGCTTAGCCCCATCCCTTGCGGCATTCTGTCTGCTGCTCGGAGAAGCGGATGCAGGCTCTGCTGGGAAGCAACCTGCTGAGGAAAACCGGAGTCTTACATCTAAGCGGCAACGGGGGGGGCTGAACTATCAGACACTGTCCGGCAGGATGAAGACTCGGCAGTTACCAAATTCGTTCCAGGTCATAGAGACCGTAAGCAGAATCGGCGGATACAACGGGGATCTGTTCTGTAATCGCCTGAGAAATAATCATCCTGTCAAAGGGATCTTGGTGCTGCATAGGCAGAGATACCAATTTGGCTGAGTGCAGGAAGGCTTAGCTGTGGGTCATTCGTGAAGAACCAGAGGCATGCATGGGTATCCAGAAGAATTCTCACGGCATGTACTCCGCGAATCCCTCGAGATGCTGCTCATCCTCCTGCTGCAAAACAATCATGCCTCTACCGAGTCCCGGGACTCCTGGGTGGCGGGGCTGCGAGATTTCGCTGACGAGCTTTGCGACTGTCTGCTCGTTTTCGGTGATGATGATTTCATCCCCCGGTACCAACTGGTGCACAAGGTCCTTCAGCTTAGCCTGAGCTTCATCAAGTGTGATCGTGACAGACATCGAATATTCCTTTCCCTGCTGAAGCACCCTGAATCATCGCTGCATTTTACAGGGAAGTGCGTAACAAAGCACCAGAAACCTCCGGAGGGTGACGGAAACTCCGCAGAAAAGGCGGTCATATCGCATTTTCCGACCCGTATTCAGAACTTGCTGCCGGGCTCCCTCGCTCGCAGCACTCAAAAGCGTAAAATGCGAAGCGAAGGAGGTGTTCTGATGGTGGATCTCGAGAACGGAA
>JBEAUF010000129.1:0-5001 GCA_041161565.1 Planctomycetota bacterium
CCCGCCGCGGTCAGCGACGCCGCCGCGGTCGGTCAGAACACGTCTTACGGGCCGGAGTCCGTACCAGCGGCGGTGGTGGCTGCCGCGGATGCATTCCAGCGTCACCTGCAGCTGCTTCTGAAAAGTCGCAACGGTGAGGCCACTCCGGAAGAAGCAGCGGAACTTGCGCAACAAACCCCTTCCGGAAACGCTCGCTGGTCCAGCCCGCTGGTGAATCGCAGCCGACCGTCCGTGGAGGTTGACGTGGATCTTACGGGAGCATCTCAGCTGCATCTGGTGGTTACCGACGGTGGCAACGGTGCCTCCTGCGACCACGCCGACTGGGCTCGCCCCGTACTGATTACGGCCACCGGCGAAGTGCGGCTGACGTCGCTCAAATGGCAGATGGCCACGGCTTCCTACGGTTCGATCAACATTGACCGCAACGTCAACGGAAGTCCGCTGCGAATCGGCGGTGCCGCCCAGGAATTCGGGATTGGCACACATTCCACTTCGCACATTATCTACGATCTGCCTCCCGGCACCCTGCGATTTCGCTGCACGGCGGGGCTGGATAACAGCGGTACCGATCAGGGCGGTGACTGCGGGGCAAATGCCACCGTGCAGTTTCGCGTCTACACGGAACCGCCAACCGATCTGCAGTCCGTTCAGAATGACCTGCTGGCACAGATCACGGGAGAAAAGGGTGTCTTCGCCATTGATCCCGCGAAGCTCGAAGAGCATCTGGCGGAAGCCGAGCGCAGCGAACTGGCTGCTCGCCGCAGCGAACTTGAACAGCTCCGCAGGGATGCGCCGCCGATGTATCCGATTGCCCATGTGATCGTCGATGCGGAGCCGGCCGATATGAAGGTCTTTCTGCGGGGCAATCCGGCGAATCAGGGGGAAGTGGCACCGCGGCGATTCCTGCGCGTGCTGGCGGGAGACGATCCTCCGCAGTTTCGGTCCGGCAGTGGTCGGCTGGAGTTGGCGGCTGCGATTGCATCGCCCGATAACCCGCTGACAGCGCGAGTGATTGTCAATCGGGTCTGGCAGCAGCACTTTGGTCGCGGTCTGGTCGCCACTCCGGACAACTTCGGCCGGCTTGGCGAACTCCCGTCACACCCTGAACTGCTCGATCATCTGGCCGTGCGTTTCATGCAGCACGGCTGGTCGCTCAAGTGGCTGCATCGCGAGATTCTGCAGTCGGCCGTCTGGCAGCTCAGCAGCACCCGCAATGCGGCTGCTGAGGAAATTGATGCCGACAACAGATATCTGTGGCGGATGAATCGCCGGCGACTGGATGTGGAAGCCTGGCGCGATGCGCTGCTTGCAGTCTCCGGGCGACTCGACCCGCAGTTTGGCGGCCCGTCCACCAATCTGGCGGATGCTGCCAATGTGCGGCGGACCGTCTACGCCTTTATCAGCCGGCACGAGCTGGACAATATGCTGCGACTGTTTGACTTCCCGGATGCGAATATCACCAGTGCGACGCGGGCGGAAACAACAGTTCCACAGCAGCAGCTGTTTGTGCTCAACAGCCCGTTCATGCTTAATCAGGCACGGGCCTTTGCGGCGCGGCTGCAAACAGAAGCCGGTGACGACGTTGCGGCAAGGATTCAACTGGCGTTTCGGCTGGCATTCAGCCGTGAGCCGACTGCGGCAGAGCTGCAGCTGGGGCTTGAGTACCTGTCTGCTGCGGACACCGACAGCCAGCCTGAAAACTCTCTCAGCCGCTGGGAGCGTTACGCTCAGATTCTGCTTGCCTCCAACGAGTTCCTGTATATTGACTGAAGGGACAGCCCATGTTTGGCCATTTGAACTCGTCTGAAAACACGATCAGCCGTCGTGCGTGGATCAGCCGCCTTGGAGCGGGAGCTGGCGCTGTGGGGCTGGCCGGTGTCTTCGCCCAGAGTCAGCTGCTGGCAGATCAGTCGAATGCCGGCTTCGCCGCTGCGGCTGGCGGGCCGCTGTCGCCAAAGCCGCCCATGTTTCCGCCGCGGGCAAAGCGAATCATTCACTTGTTCATGAACGGCGGGCCCTCGCAGGTCGACACGTTCGACCCGAAACCTGCGCTGGAGAAATACAATGGCCAGCGTCCGCCGGGGGCGAATCTGAAGACCGAACGTCAGACCGGCGGCCTGCTGCAGTCTCCGTTTCGATTTCATCGTCGCGGCGAATCCGGGCTGGAGATCAGCGAAATCTTTCCGCGTCTGGGCGAGCACGCGGATGATCTCTGCGTCATCCGCTCGATGCACACAAATATTCCCAACCACGAACCGTCGCTGCTGATGATGACCAGCGGTGAAACGCAGCCCACCCGACCTTCCATGGGCTCATGGCTGCTGTACGGTCTTGGGACCGACAATCAGAACCTGCCTGGATTTGTGGTGCTGTGTCCCGGCAAGCCGGTGGTGGGGCCGGCACTCTGGGGCAATCGGTTCCTGCCTGGCATCTATCAGGGCGCCCAGATTAACAACTCGCAGATGAATCCCCAGACCGTGATCCGGGATATCAACAACGCCAGTGTTTCCCGCTCAGCTCAGCGTGAGCAGCTGGATCTGCTGAAACGCATGAATGAGATGCACCTGCAGCAGCGCAGCGGTGATAATCCGCTGGAGGCCCGGATTCAGTCGCTGGAAATGGCTTTCCGCATGCAGACGGAAGCTCAGGAGGTATTCGACCTGTCACGTGAATCAAAGTCGACTCGCGAGGCGTACGGCAGCGGCGAATTTGCCAATGGCTGTCTGGCAGCCAGGCGACTGGTGGAACGCGGTGTGCGGATGGTGCAGGTGTTTTACGGAAGTGGCCAGCCATGGGACGACCATGAGAACATCGCCAGCCATGCTGACAAGGCCCGGGCGGTGGATCAGCCGATTGCTGCGCTGCTGGCGGATCTGAAGGAACGCGGACTGCTGGAGGACACGCTGGTGCTGTGGGGTGGTGAATTCGGGCGTACGCCGGTTTCCGAGGGCTCTAAGGGGCGGGATCACAACAACCACGGATTCAGTGTCTGGCTGGCTGGTGGCGGGGTTCGCGGAGGCATGGCGTGGGGAGCGACGGATGAATTTGGGTTTGCGGCCGTAGAGAACAAAGTGCACGTGCACGATCTGCATGCCACGCTGCTGCATCTGCTGGGCATCGATCACGAAAAACTCACATTCCGCTATTCCGGCCGCGATTTCCGGCTGACGGATGTGCATGGCCGAGTGGTGCAGGAAGTGATTGCGTAGCCGAGGTTATTCAGCGAGGTTGACTCGCACAAGTTCCCGATCGTTCCGCGCGAAGACGCTTCGCATGGCAAACGCCGGATGTGACCAGATGGTCATGCGGCGCTGGACGGGGCGAGTGGGTTCCACCAGTTTGGCGCGGCTGATTTCGTGGTAACCGTCACCCGTGAGCTGGGCGATGATCAGGTCGCCCTGCTCATTGTGCAGAAATACTCGGTCGCCGTTGGGGATCAAAAAGGCATTCCACCAACGGCCGCTGCCTGTGGCTTCGAGTGTTTCCCAGCGGCGGCTGCCGTCGCTGGTGTTGAGACAGCGCAGCTGACCGTAGCTGCAGACACCGAAGATAAAGTCTTCGTTCACGATCGGTGTGGGCATGATGGAGTGCAGGCCGTCGGTTTCGATTTCGCTGCTGCCGCGACCTTTCCAGACGACGGATGCGGAGTCGGCGGTGACTTTGAGCATCAGCGGGCCGTCGTAGAAGGCGGTCAGGAAGAGCTGATCTTTGAGCTTGCGCGGGGTGGGGACTGTGAGTCCGTATTTGATGTTCCAGGGATGTTCCCAGATCAGTCTGCCGGTTTCCGGGTCGAGCGATGAGACGGCGGATGGGTGCCAGATGATGAGTTGTCGGCGACCGCCGAATTCAAGGATGACAGGTGGGCAGTAACCGACTTCGGCGTCAGAGAGCGACCGCCAGAGTTCCTTGCCGGTGCGGCGGTCAAAACAGATCACGAGGCCGTTGTCGCTGCCACCGGTGAGCGTGATCAGTTTATCGCCGTCGACCAGTGGCGAGGCGGCCATGCCCCAGGTGGGGAGTTTAGTGCCGAAGTCTTTCGGGAATTCGTACGACCAGCGAACTTCACCGCTGGCCGCGTCGAAGCAGAACATGTGTCCTTCGGCGCCGATCGTGTAGCACAGTCCGTCGTGGATCACGGGGGTGGTTCGAGGACCGGCGGGGTAGCTGACCGTGTACCGAACCGGATGGGAGTATTTCCAGAGTTCCTTGCCGGTTTCGGCGTCAAAGCAGAGCACTCGTTCGAGGCCTTCGGAGGGGACGCGATCGGTGATCCAGACGCGGCCGTCGGCGACGGCAGGGCCTGAATAGCCTTCGGCGATGGGCACCGACCAGACACGCGGGAGCAGTTCCGTGGTGGAGAACTGTTTGACGATGCCCGTTTCACGCCAGACGCAGTCGCGTGCAGGACCGCCCCACTGTGGCCAGTCGTCAGCTGCAAGGGGCAGTGTTGTGGTGAAAAACAGAAGCAGACAGCGTGACAGGCGGGCAGCCATGGAAGTTTTCCCAGGGAAGTGGCGGACTACGGAGGAGTGATGATAGCGAGTTCATGGGTAAATGGCATGCAGAGCCGGAACCGATTGCGCTGGTTGCAATGGCGTGCCTCGTTCGACCGGTCGGCCTTGCTGCCTGGCAGCTCGGGACAGTGTTGTGTACAGCCGGCGGGAAGTCGCGGGCTCGCAAAGCAGATTTGTTTTTGCCGGTCGGCCCTGACAGACGCCAGAAAGTCGGCTACGATCGGGAATCTTCCGAAAGCGACGGTTGTTCCTGTCCGTCCGCGGGCCGCATTTCTCTGTAAAACGTCGAATGGTTTGCTGCCACTATGCGTGCACTTCAAATGTTGTGGTTGTCGGCTTTCGCGGCGATTGCTTTCGGGATGCCGCGGGTGGCGGCGGCCCAGTCCGATACGCTGCTGCTGGCGACCGGTTCCGGGACCGACGCGCCTCAGCAGCCGCAGTGTGCTGTGGATCCTGCGGGGCGAACGCATGTGGTGTTCGGGCGGGG
>JBEAUF010000166.1:0-4561 GCA_041161565.1 Planctomycetota bacterium
AGCAAAGCCAGATTCGTGCCTTTGCGGTACTGATCCAGGTACTTCCCGCGAACGCCCCCCCTGAGTTCCTCACGGTGATACTCTGGACGGATTTCGTCTTCGTTGTTGGTCGACTCATCCCTCTTCATAGATCTTCCTCTCTCTACGTGTTGCAGCGCGGGCGCTGATGATTCGATTACCAGCCCCGCGATCAGTGTGGCAAACCACAAGCAGTCGCCCCTCGCTGGAATACCCAAACGTCAGGAACCGATCCTCATCATCGGAGTGAGCAGGATCAAAGAACGTGATCGCCAACGGATCAGCGAATACTGTGGCTGCTTCTGCAAAAGCGACACCGTGTTTGGTCAGATTGCGTGCTGCCTTCAGGATGTCCCATTCGAATTCCGTCGATTCAGACTACCGCGCCGCTGCAGGCAGGGCAAGAGCGAATCGGCACCGTTTCCATCACCCAGTCATAATATCTCCTCAGCAGCAAGCGACCCTTGCGGGGCGATTTGGGGATCCGCTCTCGCGGCCTGCCACGCTCGCCACGTGCGCAGATGCTTACCGCACTGGGCAGCCGCAGCGGTTGCATCCACCAGCAGGGGCGTGGATTCGACGGTCAGGGGCGCATGGGGCTTGTCTGCAGTCGCCATGGTGTTGCCTCACGGAAAGTGTGCAAAGTGTGACATTGCTATTTGAAGAGCTAGTCGCTTCACTGGGCGACTGACGACTGCGGGATGCGGAATTCCAGGATCGCGGTGGGGTATGGCTGCGGTTCTGGGGAACCGCTGATCAACGATGATGGACGCCGCACGCGATGGCTCTCGTGCTTCGGGCCGGAGCACCGACAGGCTCGCCTGAATAAATCATCGGTGAGCGGTGCTCAAAGAACAAGGCTCCCGCCCGCGCGATCGTTGCACACAAGCCTCACAGTCAAGCCACGGCCAGCGCACACTAAGTTCCTTTGATGCCAAGGACTTGCAACATGAAGTTCCAGTTCCAGCCGCATGATTTGCGCTTCATGACCAGGCTCATCTTGCCGGGATGCTGCTTGAGCAATGACAAAGTGAAGCGTCTGAGCCATGCCATGTTCTCGGTTGCCTGTCGTTTTCGGGTCTTCAATCCGTCCTCATTGTAGGTGACATCCAGACTCCAGTGACAAGTATTCTCGATCCCCCAGTGACTGCGAACACACCGCGCAAAAAGGGCCACATCAAGGGGCAGGCTGCTGAGGTAGTATCGAATCTCTGTATGCTCCTTGCCGCCCTTCACAAACGTGTAAACGACTAATCCGATCGTTGCCAATCCCGCCCATAGACTACGATCCGGAAACTTCTTTGGCACCTCAAATTGAATATAGATGCGTGATTCATTTCTTCCGTGACTGGGCTTCTTTGGCGTATCTTCAAGTTGCTGATGCCGGGTCTCGGAAAAGTCCCTGCTAACCTGCTCTTCGACGTAATTGATGACCGCTGCATTTGTCTTTTCGTGATTTGCTTTCAGCGCCAGAATGTAGTCACCTTTGCCATCCACAATCTGCTGGGCAATCTTCTTCTGCGTCCCCATGGCGTCGATCGTGATGATCGCCTTCTTTAAGTCGATCAGTCGCAAAAGCAGTGGAATTGCAGTGATCTCGTTCGATTTTTGATCCGTGGGCACCTGAGCCAGTGTGAGTCCTTTCTCCGAGGCCCATGCACTCACCAAATGCAGAGGACCGATTCCCCGGTTCGAATCACTGCTCCCCCGCAGCGTCTTTCCGTCAATGGCAACATGCCGCTGTGAACCATCGTCGGTGCCTCCGATGAGTCGACTGATCCAGTCGGTAAAGCATTCCTGAAAGGCCTCCGGTTTAAGAGCACATAAGACTCTGCGAATCACATCACGTGACGGAATGCCATTCGGCAGGTCGAGCACAGACGGCAAATTTTCTTCAAGACTCTTCGCCCAACGATAAATCGACGTCGGACCATCAGCTCCGGCAAGGACGGCCATCAAGCTTATAGCAACGACACTCGCGAGCGGGTGCTTGCGATTGATCTCGGATCGCGGATCTTCGAGTTCATCAAAACACGCGACCAGTTCTTCAAGAGTTGCCAACACTGCCTGACTCACCACGACCAAGCCTTCCTGTTGAATCTGAGTTCTCAAAGAGGATGTCATAGCAGATCAACGGTCAATGCGCAACATTGCCAACTCAACTCATGTTACCCAGAGTGCGAGCTGGCCGTGCATTCGGCAAGTCGAGGAGACCCGACGAATTTTCTTCAAGGCTCTTCGCCCAACGATGAATTGACGTCGAACCATCAGCTCCGGCAAGGACGTCCATCAAGCGTACAGCAACGACACTCGCGAGCGGGTGCTTGCGATTGATCTCGGATCGCGGATCTTCGAGTTCATCAAAACACGCAACCAGTTCTTCAAGAGTAGCCACCACTGCCTAACTCATCGTGATCAAGCCTTCCTGTTGAATCTGAGTTCTCAAAGAGGATGTCATAGCAGATCAACGGTCAATGCGCAGTGTTACCAACTCAACTCATATTGCCCAGAGTGCGCGATGGCCGTGGCAGTCAGCCGAACTTTACGAGCAGATTGGCTGCATGAAAATCGATCTGGAATAACTCAAAAAAAAAGATTATTTTGAGCTCTTTTTCGGAGCGTCGAGAAATGACTGAGATTCACGAAGTGCGAACATGCGTCATTTGGTGAGGCGGACTTATGAATCCTCTGTCGCGACATTATCATCAACTGATAGGTTTTGACCAAGACTGTGTGATCGTGGTTGTTCAACTGGATGTACAGAAACGCAAGCTGACTCTGCCTTTGAAATTCGGTGGCGAGTGTGTTGTGTGCCCTGAGTATGGTGCCGCATGTTCGAAGAAGGATCATTCGGCGGAACGCTGCCGACGTCATCTGGGTGTGATGCAGTTTCAGAGGATTCTGAGGGCAGGGGTTCCTTGCTATTCATGTGTGACATGCGGAGTGAAGGCAATTGCCGTTCCATGGGCCGACAAGCACAGTCTTTTCACTAGGTGCAACGAAAAGAATGACGAAATCGCAGCATTGAGAAGGAGCACTTTGGCGACCAGCCGTGCGTGGAGTATCAGGTAGATGTTCCGCTTCTATTGACAGGAGATCAATGCGGTCGATGGTAGGGCATTCTTCGAATCGTGGTATGGGTGAGGGATCCGTAGTCGTTTTGCCCCGATCAAGAAGGTGGCTCGCGTGTTTAAGACTTGCCTCGATCGAATCCTGACGTGCTTCTCTGCACCCATCAGCAACGGATCGGCCGAAGGATTCCACTGCCGGATCCGGTCCATTAAGTCCACATCGCGAGGTCTTTTTTTGAGAATTAATGGTGCTGTTTTTGCTGCAATCTCAGCTTGAAACCCTGCCTCGATTAGCCATGAATATTCTATAAGACCCAGTTATTGAGAACATGATATGAAAACAAATGGGATTTTTATTTCCTATCGTAGAGCGGATAGCGCCTACATCGCAGACAGTATTTATGGCTATTTGATCGAACAGATCCCGGGTGTTGGCATCTTTCGCGACGTCGAAGAAATAGTTCCCGGGACAACATTCATCGAGAAAATTAACGAAAACCTGGCGTCATGTAGTGTTATGCTTGTCCTGATTGGTCTTGAATGGGCCGGGGCACAAAGCAAAAAAGGCGAGTGTCGCCTTTTCAAAGATGACGATTTCGTTCGATTGGAAATCGAAACTGCAATTGGTAGACGAATTCCAGTTATTCCTGTGCTTTTGGAATCAGCGGAACTTCCGACCAAGGATCAACTGCCCGCTTCGATCCAACCATTACTACACTATCACTGGATAAGGCTAAACCCAGAGCCGGAGTTTTCTATTGGCCTGTCACGTCTACGGGACGCAATTTGCGTGCACATGCCTGAAAGGCGGGGAAAACGCACTGAACTGTTGCGGCGTTATTTGTTAATATCTCCGGCTAGAAATCGTGTGGCGGCTAGATCTAAAGCTGTTTTTTATGTTATGCTTTTTTTCTCACTTACCGCAATTGCTGGTGTCATCTCGCCAGCTCCCTTTAATATCGGGGTAACCGATGATTTGGCAATGATGACTCGTACGGATGCTCTTTTTTCTGCGGTTTTGTTTATTCCGATGACCCTTTTTTTTCACTGGCTTACTATGCAGGTGAGCAAGAGTTGAGGGAGTGTGACCGCACTTGCGGCGTTCACGCCTTGAGGGGAGTTGAGTTGAGGAACTGCTGTTGGAATTCGTCCCAGGCGTTGGAAGGTTTCAGACATCTGAGACTGAGCATCGCCTGAGCACCGCTGGCGGACCAGCGCATGCCGGTTCGTTCGAGGCGGTCTTTGACAAGATGGCGACAGGCGCCTTCAATCACACCCGTTGCAATCGGAAGACCGGCTGCCAGATATGCGTCATACTGCATCCGATTGGCATGCGCCGTGAAATAGCCGCACGCTGCATCCACGTCGGCGCGTTTCTCTTTTGATAACTTCTGAACCGTCGCCATGCGACGCAGGCCGCGAACAACACCGTGTACGTCGCCCCTCAGAATCCGCAGCAGGCGATCTCGAAT
>JBEAUF010000167.1:0-2619 GCA_041161565.1 Planctomycetota bacterium
CGCACTGCAATTCAGCCAACCTCGATTCCCTCCGGCATTCACTGGAAGTCTCAAACACGACTCCCAACGCCTCGCACCGCAATCGAACTTCTCACTTCTGATTTCTCACTTCTCACTTCCCTCATCGCGCCAACTCGCTTGCCCAGGTTCACGGTGAGGCCCTGCTGCAACGCTGGCAGCGCGAACGCGTACCGTTACCCGCGATTCATATCCCCCGCACGCCCCGATCACGGCAGGCGTGCGGTCGATGTCAATCACCCGGTACCACCCTGATGCGATCCTGCTGCGTCGCTGCCCGCGCGGTTACGGACCGTTACCGGGGGATTCACATCCCCCGCTCGCCTTTCCCATGTTTTTGTGTTGATTGAGAGAAAGCCAATGCCATTGGGCGGCAGCACGCGGGTAAAGAGCACTCCCAACGCACTGCAATTCAGCCAACCTCGATTCCCTCCGGCATTCACTGGAAGTCTCAAACACGACTTCCAACGCCAAACACCGCGATGGAACTTCTCACTTCTCACTTCCCCTCTCCTGTCCACGCTCTCTGATCCCGCGCAGGCCCCTTTACCCGCAGGCTGCCGCCAGGCGGCTCACCGCGTTTTCTCACTTCTCACTTCTCACTTCTCAATTCCCCTCTCCTGTCCACGCTCTCTGATCCCGCGCAGCCCCCTTTACCCGCAGATTGGCCGGCACTGCCCTCGATGCAGCCGAATATCCGTCCTGCACCGTCCGATGGACACCCGCAGACGCCTCGGCGGAACTGGTTCGCGGGTTCGCCGGGCCGCCGTGAACTGTGGGTTTCCCACGATTGGCAGGCTTCGGGCGGCGTGGGGGTGCAGTGTCTGCGGATTCTGATATGCTTCGTCTTAACTGCGGTGTTCCGCGGACCCCGCTGGCGGCTCGTCGGCGTGTGGGTGGTTTTTCATTTCTGCAACAAGGGAGAATTCCAGCCGATGTCGCCTCTGATTATGTCTGTCGTTGGTCGTGAGATTCTGGACAGCCGCGGCAATCCGACAGTGGAAGTGGACGTGATCTGTGAGGACGGCACGATGGGGCGTGCTGCGGTTCCCAGCGGCGCCAGCACGGGTGCTCACGAAGCCTGCGAACTGCGGGACACCGAGAACCCCGGGCGATACCTTGGCAAGGGCGTGCTCAAGGCCGTACAGAACGTCAACGATGAGCTCAGCGAAGTGCTCCAGGACCGCGATGTAACAGAGCAGAGCGAGATTGACGCAGCGATGCTGGAAGCTGACGGCACTCCCAACAAATCCCGGCTTGGCGCCAACGCAATTCTCGCCTGTTCGCTGGCCTGTGCCCGCGCCGCAGCAGCCTACACCGGCCAATCCCTCTACCGATACCTCGGCGGCGTCGGTGCCAATCGTCTGCCCGCCCCGATGATGAACATCATCAACGGCGGTGCTCACGCCAACAACGGGCTCGACATCCAGGAATTCATGGTGATGCCGCTCGGTTTTGACACCTTCAGCGACGCACTCCGCGCCGGCGTCGAAATCTTCCACCACCTCAAGAAAGTGCTCGCCAGCAAGGGACTCAGCACCGCAGTGGGTGATGAAGGCGGTTTTGCTCCCGACCTCAAAACCAACGAAGAAGGTCTGCAGGTGATCATGCAGGCCATCGAAAAGGCCGGCTACAAGGCTGGCAGCCAGATCAAAATCGCCATGGACTGTGCGGCCACGGAATTCTTTGATGCCAAAACCGGCATTTACACCATCGACGGCCGCAAACTCGACAGCGACGGCATGGTCGACCTGCTCGCCCAGTGGGCCTCCCGCTACCCAATCTGCTCCATCGAAGACGGCTGCTCAGAAGATGACTGGGACGGCTGGAAGAAACTGACCGATAAACTGGGAGCCACCACACAGCTCGTCGGTGACGACCTCTTCGTCACCAACTCAAAACGCCTCGCCGAAGGCATCGAACGCGGCGTTGCCAACAGTATTCTCGTCAAAGTCAACCAGATCGGTACACTCACCGAAACCATCCAGGCCGTGCAGCTCGCCTACCAGAACGGCTACACGGCTGTCATGAGCCACCGCTCCGGGGAAACGGAAGACAGCACCATCGCCGATCTCGCCGTGGCTCTCCGCACCGGCCAGATCAAGACCGGTTCGGCCAGCCGCACCGATCGCATCTGCAAATACAACCAACTCCTGCGCATCGAAGAACTCCTGGGCGATTCTGCAGTCTACGGCGGTACCATCCGCTGAACCGCATGGCTGCATCCGCCCGAAGAACCGGACCATGCAGCCAGACTCCCCAGCCAGCCACAGCGCCGAACCTGCAGCGTCCAACCGGCACGCTGCAGGTTCCATGCTGCTGTCTCTCGCATTCTGGCTCGCGCTCGCCGCCGCCGCCGCACTGCTGGCCGCTGTCCAGCTGTCCCCGGGCCTGGTTCGCTGGCAACAGGCCGTGCTGCTCCGCAGCCACCACGCCGCCGAACTGCAACAGCTCGAACACGAACTGCAGCGACTCGAACGACTCACCGCCACACTCGCAGCAGACCCCGACTTCGCCGCCGCCGTACGTGCCGGAGGCCACTCCGCGGCCGCTGCCACAGCTCAACTGAATCTGCAAAAATCCCCCGGCCCCGCTATCACC
>JBEAUF010000175.1:0-3883 GCA_041161565.1 Planctomycetota bacterium
GTGGGCACGAGGGTGCCGAAACGCAACCGGGGGCTTCCGCCCGCCCGCTCAGGGGGGCGGACGCCGCGGCAGGGCCGGGCACCAGGGTGCCGAATCGCAACCGGGGGCTTCCGCCCGGCCGCTCATTATCGTGGCAAACGCAGCACCCTTGAGCCGCAGGGTGGGAGCCGGCGGGTAACGAGTTCGGGTGACGCCCATCCAATTCAACGGACAACGATTCCACTCGGCGTTCACGCCCTGTCGCCTCCCCTGGTTGACACTCCACATGCGGTGCCATCAGCCACCGCACAGCAAATCTCCCAACCCGCCGACGCTGTGTCACCCGCGGATTGACATCGGCCGCATGCCGGTAAGAATCCCGGCAACAGCATTCGCGGATTCGGGAGACATCGCATGCCAGCAAAGAGTTCCACCGTCAGCCGTCAGCTGCCCCCCTTATTGCTGCTCCTGCTGGCAGGCTGCGGTTCGAAAAAAATGGATCCGGCAAACTTTCGGTGTGACACCAGACTAACGGATGCTCAGGCTGAATCGCTCAGCAGACTTACAGACAACCTTGAACTCGATGGTCTGACGACCCTGACCTCTCAGCAGGCAGCATCCTTAAACAGGCACCGCGGAGGCCTGTTTCTCGACAGCCGAATACGCCTCACGCACACCGCCGGAACCCGGCTTGAGAGTCACGCAGGAGTCCTATTCGAGCAGCCGCAGACGTAACAGCTTCCTGCCGACTGGCCACCGCACTCGATGTCAAACGGCCCCGTCCACCAATTCCTCCGGAAACGCGCCCCCTGGGTCCCATGCAGCACTTTTCAAAACTCTGTGAAGAGCTTGACAGCTCGACACGCACCACCGACCACATCGAGGCGCTTGTGCGGTATTTCCAGACTGCAGAGCGTGGCGATGCCGCGTGGGCGGTCTGGTTCCTCTGCGGTAACCGGCCGCGGCGGGTCGTGACCGTGCGTCAGCTGCAGCAATGGTGTGCCGAGCTTTGCGGGCTCCCCGAATGGCTGCTGGAAACCTGCCGCGAATTCGTTGGTGATCTCGCTGAAACCCTCGCCCTGCTGCTCCCCGTCCCCGCCCAGCCAGCCCCGGAGTCGCTTCGTTTCTGGGTCGAGGAACGCCTGCTGCCACTCGCGGCGGCTTCAGATGCCGAACGCCACCGGATCATCTGCAGTGCCTGGCTGGCAACGACTCAGCGACAGCGATTTCTCTTCAACAAGCTGCTCACCGGGGGCTTTCGCATCGGCGTGTCGCGAAAACTGGTCGTCCGTGCCCTCAGTCGCTCCTCAGGTGTTCCAGCCGATGTCCTGACGCACCGCCTGATGGGCTCGTGGAAGCCCACACCGGAATTCTTCACTTCGCTGCTGTCTGCTGAGACCACAGACACGGATATCAGTCGTCCCTACCCATTTTGCCTTGCCAACCCGCTTCCGCCCGATGTGGCCGACGAACTGCAGAGACTGGCAGCCACTGACCTGTCTGCGCGGCTTGGCCCCGTTGATGACTGGGTGGTGGAATGGAAGTGGGACGGCATCCGCGCGCAGCTCATTCGCCGCGGCGGTCAGACATTCATCTGGTCCCGTGGCGAAGAACTCCTCGAAGGACGCTTTCCGGAAATCGAACAGGCAGCTGCAGCTCTGCCCGACGGCTGTGTGCTCGACGGCGAAGTGCTCGCATGGAAAAACGATCAGGTGCTGCCATTCACCGAACTGCAGAAACGCATCAACCGACGCACGGTCACCCGCAGTCTTCTCAGTCAGGTGCCCGTAAGGTTTCTGGCCTTCGATCTGCTGGAGCATGATGGCACAGACATTCGTTCCGTCGGCACGGCCGCACGCCGCAAACGCCTCGAAGATGTGTTCGCGGCAATTCCCCCCGACAGCTCGCTTTGCACCACTCCACAGCTGCAATGCCGCTCCTGGCCCGCCTGTGCAGACCTGTTCCGATCCGCTCGCGAGCGTCATGTGGAAGGCCTGATGCTCAAACGCGCAAACGCAGCCTGCGAACCGGGACGTCCCGCCGGGCTGTGGTGGAAATGGAAGTCGGAACCCCTGCACTGCGATGCCGTTCTGCTTTATGCGCAGCGCGGACATGGTCGACGAGCCGGACGGTTTACGGATTTCACCTTTGCAGTCCGTGACGGCGATCAGTTTGTGCCGTTCGCCAAAGCCTACAGCGGGCTCACCAACGACGAAATTGAGGAAGTCGATCGGTTCGTCAAGGCGCACACGGTCGAACGCTTCGGGCCGGTTACCAGCGTCCAGCCACAGCTTGTTTTCGAACTGGCCTTTGAAGGGCTTCAACTGTCCTCCAGACATCGGTCCGGCATCGCCGTGCGTTTTCCCCGAATTGCCCGCTGGCGACGCGACAAAACCCCGGACCAGATCGACACCCTCGAAACCCTGAAATCACTGGCCGCCGGACTGCGACGTACGGAAGAACACTCCACAACACCCAAAACCACCAAAAACCGAAAAAAACCACAGCAATCTGCCGAAAACCCGCCCCCCGACCGCCTCGGTGGCCTGTTCGCCGGTCTCGACGATGCCCCCTGAACGGATACTCCGGCCCCGGGAGTATTCAGCCGGAGATACCGCCGGCAAGCGGAACACTGCAGACAATTCGCAGGAAGCTGACTGTTTGCTTCTCCGACTTTTCGCGGTTACCTGCAGGCGGGCCGTCGACGCAGCGAACACCGTGCTCCATCCGGAAGGCAGGTCAACATGTCACTCGCTACAATCACCGGGATCATACAACGGCGAATTCTGGCGAATTACCGGATTGACCCTGACGTGGTGTCGCGAGTGTTGCCGCAGCCGTTTCGGCCCAAACTCATCGGCGGCTTTGCGATTGGAGGCATCTGTCTGATTCGCCTTGGCCAGATGCGGCCCGCGTGGCTGCCGATCCCGTGGGGATTTCGGTCAGAGAATGCAGCCCACCGCATCGCTGTGGAATGGGATGCCGGCGGAACGGTGCGGGAAGGAGTCTTCATACCGCGGCGACACACGGATTCCCGCTGGAACGTGCTGGCAGGTGGCATGCTCTTTCCCGTGGCGCAGCGACTGGGGACCTTTCATGTGACCGAAACAGCTCAACAGATCTCAGTCACCGTCGAAGCATCAGCAGATGGCACTTCGATTCATGTTTCCGGGGCTGTGGTAAATGAATTGCCGGCCGGGTCAGTGTTTGGTGACCGCCAGACCGCCTCTGACTTTTTCCGCGGCGGATCACTGGGGTTTTCCGCAGACGCTGCAGGCCGACAGTATTCCGGAATCGAACTGGCCTGTGACAAATGGCAAGTGGAGGCTCTGGCGGTGGACCGCATGGTTTCCAGCTATTTCGAAGACCAACAGCAGTTCCCGGCAGGGACGGTGGAGTTTGACTGCGCGCTGCTGATGCGGGGCATCGGTCATCGATGGCATAATCGCGGCCCGCTTTGCTGCTGATGCGACGCTGACGCGGAGGACAGACCGCGGGGGGCGGCCGCCACTCATGAGCCGCAGGGCGGAAGCCCGCGGGTAAAGTGCCCTGGCTACGCAATGCTGACGCCACGGGAAGGGCCGGGCACCAGGGTGCCAAAACGCAACCGGGGGCTTCCGCAACACCTGAGCCGCAGGGCGGCAGCCCGCGGGTAAAGTGCCCTGGCTACGCAATGCTGACGCCGCGGCAGGGCCGGGCACCAGGGTGCCGAGTCGCAACCGGGGGCTTCCGCCACCCATGAGCCGCAGGGCGGCAGCCCGCGGGTAAAGTGACCTGGCTACGCAATGCCGACGCCACGGGAAGGGCCGGGCACCAGGGTGCCGAAACGCAACCGGGGGCTTCCGCAACACCTGAGCCGCAGGGCGGCAGCCCGCGGGTAAAGTGCCCTGGCTACGCAATGCTG
>JBEAUF010000289.1:0-39358 GCA_041161565.1 Planctomycetota bacterium
GTGGTGGGGGGATTGGGTGAGGATTTCGGTAAATCCGGCTCCTGGCAGCCTGTGGTCTGTGAAGTGGCTTCAGGTGCGAAGAAGTCCGAACGCTGGAAGCGGATTTGCAGCGGTATGGAGAATGTGGCGAGCTCCGATGTTCCACTTTCCTCGTCAGCAGATTAGTATCGGGACGATCCGGGGCCTCTGCTGCCACCGGCTTCTCCGATGCCATGGATTGCTGCGTTGAAAAGGATGGCCTATGTGCTGCGGTGTTCGGTTCTGTCTCATCCTCCTGGCGACTGCAAACGCGTTGTGCTTTGACACCGTTTCGGCTGGGGATTCGCAACCGCCTGCCTGGAGTTACTCCGCCGAGGTGCTGGCTCCGTTTTGGCAGGGCAATCGGATGGAAGGGGAAACTGTCCTTTTCATTCGCGATCCGGTTACGGGAACGGCACGAGGCAGGTTGTTATTTCCCGTCAAAAAAATCCGGCGTATTGTGCGTGCGGTTGAATGGCGGGGCGAACCGCAGGTGGTGTTCGAAGAGGGACGGGATTTCACCTGCACCGCTGGTACTCAGGAAATCATCTTGCCGGTTGGCTCCCGAATCCCATCGTTCACCCCGGAACAACTCAGGCGTCCCGCGGGTTCTCAAAAGTACCGTCTGACGCACAGGGATGGGAACGGGGAGATTTTGTTTGGAGCCGGTGACGAATATCACCAGATGCAGGTTGCGGTTACGTATGAGCACTCCGCCACAGCGTGGCCGGGATCGCTTCCCCGGTTCAATCCCGCCGCGCTTCCTCGCACCACTCATCGTCTGCAGGCCCGTGAGCCGCTGTCGATCGTGCTTCTTGGCGACAGCATATCCACCGGCTGCAATGCATCGGGCTGGGCTGGGGTGGCACCATTTCAGCCCCCATTTCAGGATCTGCTGTTGCAGCACCTGCAACACGTTTCGTCGCCCGGCGTATCGCTGACCAACCTGGCAGTTGGCGGCACCTCCACGCCGTGGGGAATCACGCGGGTTCCGGACGTGGTGGCTGCAAAACCGGATCTGGTTGTGCTTGCTTTCGGCATGAATGACTCCTCCGGTCGCCCCGCCGAAGAATATGCGGCAAATATTTCCACCATGATCAGCGACATCCGCAGGTCATCTCCGGATACGGAATTTGTCCTGATTGCCAGCATGCTCGGAAACGCCGACTGGATCACACTCAAACAGGAACTCTTCCCTGCCTATCGCGATGCTCTTCAGAAACTCACCGGCCCCGGCATTGTGCTTGCCGACATGACCTCAATCTGGACTGAACTGCTCAAACGCAAACACGACTGCGACCTTACAGGCAACGGTGTCAATCATCCGAATGATTTCGGGCACCGCATCTACGCGCAGGTGCTCACGTCCCTGCTGCTGCCCCCGGCGGGCAATACCGCTTCTTCCGGCCCAGCCGCTCCCGTCGAAGTCCTGCTCTGGCCTGACGAGGCGCCCAACGGGGATCAGACCTTCGAGCGAAGTGATGCAAAAATCACCGTTCATGTTCCGGATCAACCTTCCGGGACAGCAGTCGTGATCTGCCCGGGTGGCGGATACGGCGGCCTTGTGACGGGGCCTGAGGGGCACGGGATCGCTACGTGGCTCAACATGCATGGGATAACGGGAGTCGTTCTTGAATACCGGTTGCCGAAGGGCCGCCCGTTTGTGCCGCTGCTTGACGCCCAGCGTGCGATTCGCATCGTTCGTGCGCGCGCTGCCGAGTGGCAAGTTGATCCGGCTCGTGTGGGTATCATCGGATTCTCGGCCGGTGGCCATCTGGCCTCCACTGCAGCGACGCATTTCGAATCCGGTGAGCCGGATTCCGCAGATCCGCTCAAGCGTCTGTCCACTCGTCCCGACTTCGCAATTCTGGTCTACCCGGTCGTTACCATGGGCGTCTCCACCCACGGTGGTTCGAAGAAAAACCTGCTCGGCGAAAACCCCTCGCCGGAGCTCACCGATTTGTTCTCCAATGAAAAGCAGGTCACACCGCAGACTCCGCCCATGTTTCTGGCGCACGCCGTGGACGACAAGCCAGTACCCCCGGAGAACAGTCGCCAGCTGCACAAAGCGCTGGAAGCTGCTGGAGTCTCTTCACGGTATCTGGAACTGCCTTCCGGCGGTCACGGGCTCAACGGTTATCAGGGGCCGATGTGGGACGCCTGGCAATCCCAATCACTTGAGTGGCTCAGAACCCACGGCTGGCTTTAATTGCCTGCTCTTCCTCAACCCGCACACATCCGGGCAATTTCTTCAGGACTTCTGATTGCTCTGCTCCAGCGAAGCCGTTATTCTCGATGAAATCCCACCTCGCCCCACCCCAGCCGCCGTACCCTCCCACAGGCCCAGGGCATATGCCGCAGACCCTTCGAACCATGCTGTCAATTTCATTTTTGGCAGCTGGTTGCCTGTTCGGCGAAGGCCATCCCGTGGCAACAGGGGCCGAGCCACCCATCTCCGTGACGATGGATTTTACGGCCGCCCGTGACGTTGGTCGCGCCCGCTCGCTGCTTGCCAAACAGCAACCGGCCGCGGGTGTCGCGTCAGCTCCGGTTGTTCCTGTGGCTGATGTGTCCGGTTTCCAGGAGCGTATTGCTCCGCTGCTGCAGCGTTCCTGCGTTCCCTGTCACGGTCCGGACCTTGTAGAGGGCAATCTCCGCATCGATACGCTCAATCCCGACCTGCTCAGGGGGCCCGATATCGCCTGGTGGCTCGAGGTTTCCTCTGTTGTGGCCCGCGGTGAAATGCCGCCACCTGAAGCTGACGCGTTGAGCGACGCGGATCGAACAGCGATTGTCGAATGGTTGTCCGGACAGCTCCGCGTGGCCTCAGAAGTTCAGCGTGCCGCCCACAGCAGTTCCGCCTTTCGCCGTCTCACACGTTACGAACTCAACTATGCCCTGCAGGATCTTCTTGGCCAGCCGTTGAGTTTTGCCAGGGATCTGCCGCCGGAGCCGTTTTCGAAGGATGGATTTCAGAACAGCGCAGAGCTGCTGCAGATGTCTGCCAGTCAGCTCGAAGTCTGCCGCGAATCCTTCCTGAAGGCGCTGCAGCGGACGACAGTCCGAGGAGATCGTCCTCCGCTTCTGTACTGGGGCTGTGCCATGCAGGCTGCTTCGGCGGATGAATGGAGCCGGTTCGAACAGCAGCAGCAAAAGCTTCGCGATCAGCACGCATCCGACCCTGCAGCACTCGAAACGGCGCTTGCCGAATTTCAGAAGCAGCACAGCCAGCGCCATGGTGGGCCGTATTACCTCGACCCGGCTACAGGACTGACCGAAGGGATCCAGTGGGGCTATGGTGGAGCTCAGTACGCGTGGCCTCCGCAAGCAGAGCCACCTTCCCCGCCTCCGCCCGGCGGTCGCACGGCGGTTGTTCCGCCCGGCCGAAAGCTCACTGTCGAGCTTGGCGATCAGCTTCCCGATGCCGGGCCTTTGCTTGTCCGTGTTCGAGCAGCGCGGGTGGCGGCGAATGATGCCACTCCACCGGAACTGCGGCTTGAGTTTGGCTGGCAGGCCAGCAATGACTCTCAGGCTTCCATGCGGATCAGCGATCTCAGCCACCCCGTGACGACGGATCCGTCACAGCCCGGCTGGTATGAATGGCGCGTGCCGCTCGATGAGATCGAGCCACGCAACCTGGTCCGTGGTGTCAATCGCATGGGAGAAACTCCGAGCCCATCTGAGCTGATCCGAATTATCAACGGCAGTGAGTCGAAAAGTTCGGTGCAGATCGACTACGTGGAAGTTACAGCACCTGCGTGGGAGGCCTGGCCGCCGCCCTCGCACGCAGCCTTGCTGGGAACGACACCGGAGCTGGATGAACAATCAGCCGCCCGCGAAATCCTCACCAGATTTCTTCGCCGAGCCTGGCGCTGTCGGGTGGAGCCGCGCGATGTGGATCGCAAGCTGGCACTGTTCAACACCATTCGCCCGCAGGCTCGTGACTTTCAGGAAGCGATCCTCGAGGTTCTTGCCACGACACTCGCATCCCCGCGTTTTCTTTACCTTGGACAAGTGCAGGCGGAGAGCACCACCGGGCAGCTTGATCTTCACCAGTTTGCGACGCGTCTGTCGCTGTTTCTCTGGTGCAGCCTGCCCGATGACGAGCTCCTCGACCTGGCTGACAACGGAACTCTGCTCCAGCCAGACGTACTGCGTCCGGTCGTTCGTCGTATGCTGGCTGATTCGCGATCAGCCCGCATGCCTCAGGAGTTCGTTCGTCAGTGGCTGGGTCTGCAGCTGCTGGGCTTCCTCAAGGTCGATCGCCGCACCTACTCCCAATTCGATGAAAGTCTTCACGAAGCCATGCAGGCGGAGCCAGTAGCCTTCTTTCAGGAAGTGCTCAGAACAAACGCCAGTATTCTCGACCTGTTGCATTCTGATTACGCCATGGTGAACCAGCGACTGGCCCGTCATTATGGACTGTCGGATGTCTCCGGGAGTCATTTTCGTCGGGTTCAATTGCCGCCGGAGCTGCATCGTGGGGGACTTCTCACTCAGGCCGGATTGCTGGCCATGAATTCTGACGGTCTCGACTCGCATCCGCTCAAACGCGGCATCTGGCTCCTCGAAAGAATCCTCAACGACCCACCGCCTCCTCCACCACCGGCGGTGCCAAGAATCGACGCGGCTGATCCTGAGATTCTGAAGCTCACTCTCAAGCAGCGACTGGAAAATCATCGCAGTCAGCCGGCGTGTTATTCCTGCCACGCGCGAATCGATCCCTGGGGCATCGCCTTTGAGCAGTTTGATGCGGTTGGCACGTGGCGCACTGCTGTTCGTGGCAAGCCCGTGGATGCCGCTGCCGAGCTCTACAACAAAACCACGCTCGACGGCGTGGACGGATTGAAAACGTATTTGCTCACAGAGCGTCAGGATCAGTTTATTACAGCGCTCGTCGCGAGGCTTGCCGCCTATGGACTGGGGCGGCCGCTGAGCTTCAGCGATTCTGCACAGATCGAAAATGTCGCTGGTCGGCTTCGTGCCGAAGGTGACGGACTGGCAACTCTCATCGAACTTCTCGTCTGCAGTGAATTATTTCAAAGTCGATAACTGACACCATCGTTCACACACACAGGGAACGCCCTATGCTCGTTGATCTTGCCGCGCTGGACCGCCGCCGATTTCTTCGCGGTGCAGGTGTCGCTTTGGCTCTGCCCTTTTTCAGCTCCACTGTATCGCGTGGCGATCAGCAGGCTGAGCGTTCCACCCCGCGGCGGTTGGCCTGTTTCTACCAGCCTGACGGTGTTCCGATGCCGCTGGTAAATGACCCGGCGTTTGAAGAGTGGGCGTGGTTTCCGCATGGGAATGGGAGTGAATTCCGGCTCACACGCTGTCTTGAACCGCTGGAGCCTCTCAGAAAGCACCTCACGGTATTATCCGGCTTCTCCCATCCTTCTGCCCGCAGCATTCACGGGCATTCCAACGCCGATCAATTTCTCACTGGAGCGTCCACGGGGCCTTCCGGCGAGTACCGCAACGGGATTTCACTCGATCAGGAATATGCGGCCCAGATTGGCGATCAGACCCGCATTGCATCGCTGGTGATGTCCACGGACGGCGGCACAGGAACTCCGCGCGGTGCCCACACGATGTCCTTCAACCGACACGGTCGGCCGATTCCTGCCGAACATCGCCCGAGGCGGCTGTTCGATATGTTGTTTGTATCGAGCGATCCGGATGCGTCGCGTCGGCTGGCCATGAGTCGCAGCACTCTGGATGACCTGCTCGAAGACGCTCGCTCGCTGCAGAGATCCCTGTCCGTTGAAGACCAGGGGCGGCTTGAGGATTACCTCCACGCTGTGCGTGAGACGGAGCTGCGAGTTGAGAAGGCGGCGAAGTGGATTCATACGCCGCTTCCTGAAGTTGAAGCTGGCAGCCTGAATCTGGAACTTACTCCGGAACAGCCCCGTGAATTCCTGCAGACGATGTATGAACTGATCTATCTCGCTTTCCGCACCGACTCCACTCGAGTGGCCACGTGGCAGATTGGGCGGGAGAACGGGGTTGGCATCAGCGATTACCTGGCACGAGCCGTCGGCTTCAATCTGACTCATCAGTTGTCGCATAACACAAAGGAGCCAGGTGGCTGGAAGAATTTTGGAACCTACTGCCGTTTCCTCAGTGAAGAACTGGCGCGCTTCCTGCAGCGTCTGGAATCCACGCCTGAGCCTGGCGGCGAGGGGAGCATGCTGGACAACACTCTGTGCCTTTTTGGTTCGGCGTCCAGCGCGTTCCATCTGTCTCGTAACTACCCACTGATTCTGGCTGGTGGTCGAAGCATGGGATTCCGTCACAATCAGTACCTGAATTACGGCCCCCAAAATCCGGAGGGGGGGGCGTGGGATGGCGGTCAGGAACCATGGCAGAAAGCCGTGACTCACGAGGACCGCCCTTTGTCCAACCTCTTTGTCAGCGTGCTGCAGAAACTGGGAACGCCAGCCGAACGCTTTGCTGACAGTACGGGAACGGTGGATGCTGTTTGAGTGCCGTGTTCTGTCCCCAGGTGACTCAGCCGGCCTCGCCTGTCTGCTCAGCCACCTGCTGTCTGGGGGCCAGCCAGATAATCAGCATGCCGACGGCGTAAATCAGGCCGGTATAGAATCCGATGCGAGCATAGTCTCCGGAGAAGTTCTGCATCCACAGAGCGATGAACACGGTGACTGCGGCCGCTGCGATTCTGCCAGAGTTGAACGCGATGCCACTCCCGGCCGCACGGACTCGAGTGGGGAATAATTCGGGAAGAAACAGCGGCAGCCAGCCGAAATAGGTGACGCCAAACATTCCCAGCAGAAATGCGGCGGTATTGAACCAGGGATGTCCTGGTGTGAGTTGCGTGAACAGCAGGGTGCTGCTTACGAGTGACGCGAGGCTGATCAGGAAGTACGACAGCCGGCGGCCGGCCAGGGAGGCAGCGATGCCCCCAACAAGGCTTCCGAGGACTCCGCCACCGGAGCGTGACATCAGAGTCAGCGCTTTGCTGCGGGAGGCATCAGCTGCGCGGTTGGGGCCGGATTTTTTAACACCGCTGGTATTCGCGGCAGTGGGGTCGGGGACCTGCTGAGCTGTGGTGGCCTGCTGTGCAGCGGCGCGGTCTGCAGCCACTCGGTCGGACCAGGGCACTACCCAGTTGCCGTTGGCGGCAGTGCCGATGACGGGAACCGATCCAAGGGCGATTCCCAGCAGCGTATGCTGCAGCAGCGGCGGGCGAAAGAGTTGGCGGAACGTTCCAGAGCGGGGTGCAGCCGCAGCGTTTGTTGATGTTGATCGGTCCGTGGCCGTCGTCGCATGACGTTCGCGGAGCCAGCGACTGGATTCGGGGACGCGCCAGAGGATCCACAGGCCCACGACGGCCGGGGATGCCGCGACCAGCAGAGTCCAGCGCCAGTGGGCATCGGTGACGGGCTGCAACCAGCCCACAGCAGCCATGAGCACCATTCCCACGTTGGCGGCGGTTCCGAGGAGTCCTGCGAGGAACGGGCGGGACGCGCCGGGCCATGCCTCCGCCACAAGTGAGACGGCGTTGGGCCACGTGCCGCCAAAACCCAGCATCGCGAGGAAACGAACGGACCACATCAGGTAGGGATCACTCACGAACCACGCGGCGAGGGTCAGCAGCGAGTAGCAGAGAACGCTGCAGCCGAGGGCTCTTGTGCGACCTGCGCGATCACCCAGCCAGCCAAACAGCCAGCCACCTGCGGCAGCGCCCAGCATAAAGGCGGCCTGATTCCATGCCAGCCACTGCAGGATCTGACTTTCGGACGCTGAGGCGCCGAGCAGTTCGCGCATCATTTGACGGTGGATGAGCACAAACAGGCCGTTTTCGAGGCCGGCAAACATCCATGCCACGAAAGCGGCCGCCAGAACTTCACGACGCGCGCCGATCGATAATTCTTCGGTCTGACTCATCGCCCGCCTCTTTCGGAAAACTTCCGGGGGGACAGGCTGGAGCAAAATTGTCTGCTGACGCCTGCACAGCCCCGGTTTGTAGCGATCGAGTGGTACCCAGTCCAATCGGAGTCGGTACGGCGGTGGCGAAATGGTGTGTGCGAGGCGGGATCAGCCCGTCACTGGGCTTCAGCATCCGGCAGCTGGAGCGCCGCCAGAATTCGCTCGCAGGCATCTGACTTATTCAATGCGTAGAAGTGGATTCCAGGTACGCCGCTGGTTCTGAGTGCCTCGCATTGCTGAATGGCGTGTTCGACACCAATTTCGAACTGCGCGGCCGGGTTGTCCTGAACGGCTTCGAGCCGTTTTGCGAGCGAGTCCGGGAAGACGGTGCCGCACATGGAGGTGATGCGGCGAATTCGAGCGAAGTCTGTGATCGGCATAATTCCGGGGACAATCGGCACGCGAATTCCCAGCGACTCACAGCGATCCCGAAAGCGGAGAAAGTTTTCGTTCACGAAGAACAGCTGCGTGAACACCGCATCGGCGCCCGCATCGACTTTGCGTTTGAGGTTTTCGAGATCGGCTTCCAGCGAAGGGGCTTCGAGGTGTTTTTCGGGATAACCGGCGACTCCGATGCCCAGCTGCGGGAAATGCTGTCGAATGAGGCTGACCAGTTCATTGGCATGCTGCAGGCCGCCTTCGACTGCCTGAAAAGACTGTTGACCGGCGGGTGGATCACCGCGGAGCGCCATAATGTTGGCGACACCGGCAGCCGCTGCTGTTGAGAGCCAGGAGAGGAGTTCCTGAACGGTATTGCCAACGCAGGTGAAGTGGGCCATGGCCGGCAGGCCCAGCAGTTGCTGGATTTCGCGGCACCAGGCGAGTGTGCGTTCCTGGGTTGAGCCACCAGCGCCGTAGGTGCAGGAAAGAAATGCGGGGCGGAATTTCTGCAGCGTCAGCAGACTGCGTTGCAGCGCAGCATCGCCTTCAGCCGTCTTCGGCGGAAAGATTTCAATGGACAGCACAAATCTGCCTGAACGGAACTGTTCTGCCAGATGCATTCGCCACCTTATCCCGAAATTCGCACGACTCGATGGAAATGCAGTTCCACCTCACGGTCGACCACTCGCCGCACACCCTCAAGCAGACACTGGGGTTCGTGATCCGACTCCCCAACCCGTTTTACATCCTGGAGCGACGTGCCGGGCGGAACACTGAAGGCCGCCTGGTAGATGATCTGATTGCCCGCATCCAGTTCAGGTACGATAAAGTGCACTGTCGCCCCAAAGCACAGCATATGGTGCTGCCATGCGTCTTCGTACGGACGAAAACCGGGGAAAGGCGGCAACAGACCATGGTGCAGGTTGATGATTCTTCCGCCTGCGAACTTCCAGCAGAGCTCTGCCGGAAGCACTCGCATGTAGCGAGCCAGAATCACGTAGTCGATCTGATGCTCGTCCAGAGCGGCTTCCAGCAGCTTGTAGTCGGGGTTACCCTGATCATCACCGATGGAGAGCCACGGCACGGAGAATTGTTCTGCGATGCTGCGGCAGGAGGTTCGGTTTCCGGCCATCAGGGCAATTTCGGCTCGCAACCGACGGTCGCGCACGGCCCTGAGAAGTGCCAGGGGAGGCTCTGTGCGGTATGTCGTGCAGATTGCCAGACGGGGGACTCGGGAATGTTCGTGGCGGGACCAAACCCGCACCTGCAGTCCCTTTCTGCAGCCGATTTCCAGCAAATCGCGGCGCAAGTCGGCGATCGATGCACCTGACCATTCGATTCGCATGAGCATTGCAAACAGCCGCTCAGAATCACGGTCGTACATCTGGATTTCGGCGATGTTCGCACCGGCCCCGGTCACGTAGTGCACGATCGGGTCCGCCAGCCCCTGATTGTCCGGACCAACTGCCGTAATGATTACCTGCATGCCACTCTGTTCAGAAAAGAAACTGCGGGTCAACACCCAACTCCTCAGCCGCAGCATATCACAAAAGCGGCCGAAAACTCAGAATAACCGGTGAATTTCAAACATCGGAAGACGCGGGATCCGGTTCCACCGGTGCTCGCCGCAGCATCAGCCAGGCCGTGGGCAGGGTGACAAGCAGCATTCCGCAAAGCGACCAGATTCCGGGGCTTCGTCCCCAGAGGCAGATTTCCAGCAGCATTGCAAACACCACCTGGGACAACCCTACCACACTGACCCGGGCCGGTGCTCCCGCTGCAAAGGCGCGCGTCAGCAGCAGCTGTCCTGTGGTGGCCGACACGCCGACTCCCAGCAGCAGTCCGGCGGCCGTAAGCGTCTGCGGCGCCCCCGCCAGCATCCCTCGACCGGATGACAACGCTTGAATTCCAAGGCCTGCTGCGAGGATTGTGGTGGAAACTGCAGAAAAATGCACAACCACTGCGCTGGCAGGCAGCCCCTTCAGCCGGTGCAGTCCCATCAGGGCCACTGCGCTGGTGACGGAACCGGTCATTGCCGCCAGCATCCCCGGTCCGAAGGATGTGGGGAAAGACTGCTGCATCACTGCGACCCCGAAAATGCTGCAGGCCACGCTCAGCCACACATCCCGCTCGGGAAACCGTCCCAGCAGGGGCCAGGAGAGCACTGCGATCCAGACGGGAAACATATTGGTGAGTGTCAAGGCATCGGAAACGGGGAGGTGTGACAATGCGTAGAAATTGCAGAGCACACTCAGGCTGCCCGCGAGACTGCGAATCCAGAGTGTCCCTGGTCGCAGGAAGACGAGCGGGGTGCGCTGCCAGCCGGCCAGAGAAGCGGCGATCAGCAGTGCGAGTCCTGAGCGGGCGAGTGCGACCCACTGCCAGTTACAGTGGCCGTCTGCGGCGTGGGCGAACATCCCCATCATAGCGAAGGCCATTGCGCCGGCGAGCATCAGCAGGTAGGGGCGCATCTGAATTCCGAATTGAAACTTTCTTGCCGTACAGCAGTCTGCCTAAGTCTACGCTGCCTGCGTTTCAGGCACCGCGGGACGCCGTTTCTGTCGCCGCTGCCAGGCAGCCCGGCAGGGGGCCGAGAAGGCGAAGAAGCAGAACAGCACCGGCAGAGCCAGTTCGCGTACCACAAACACGAGCACCAGGCTGAAGACAATCTGCAGAATCTGACGCCGCCCTCGGCGACCGCGTACCAGCTGATTAAACACGTGAGCATATCGCAGACGCGAAACCATCAGGATGGCCGTGGCCAGCGTAATCAAAGGCACCAGCACAACGAGCACTGACCAGATCCACTGAGAATATGCGGCGAGCGAATGCAGTGTGCCACCGCTGCCCAGCTGTCCCTTGAGTTCCTCGAGACCGATCGGCAGAGATGCCACAACCCCCGCCGCTGCAGGAGACGGCAAGCCGCTGAAGAACTCATGCGAATCCTCTTCATCCGTTTCCACATTGAACCGGGCCAGGCGGAGAATTGCACAGGTCATGAAGAGCACTGCGATGGCCCACAGCAGACGCGGATGAAACTGAAAGGGCGCAGCCGAAACGGTATCCATGAGGTGATGGTCAGGGTGCGAGAGCTGCAGGAAGATGAAGGCGGGGGCGAGTCCGAAGCTGATGGCATCGCAGAGGCTGTCGAGCTGAGCGCCGAAGTCGGATGTCTGATTGGTAAGCCTCGCTGCACTCCCGTCGAGCATATCGAAGAGCATTGCGAGGAAGATCAGTTGCGATGCCGTAATCAGCTCGCTGCCCCCGAAATGCTCGGGGCCCACCTTCGCAGTGATTGTAATGGCTGCGAAACCGCAGGCGGCGTTGCAGAGCGTCAGCAGCGTTGGCAGGACGGCAAAGACCTTTCTTCGCCGGAGTCCTGCCCGCGAAATCACAGGTTCCACTGACATCCCACGTCCCCCAAAAACGATCTTCAACCGGCCCCGGTACCCGCCGCCGCTCCCGCGCGGTAGCTGGCAAGGACTGTTGTGCCCGCCCGGACTTTATCCCCGGGCCGCACCCGAATTTCCAGACCCGGCTCCGCTGGAATCACCAGCTCTGTGCGACTGCCCAGCTTGATCATGCCAAACTGCTCACCCCGGGATAAATCATCCCCGGGCTTCAGCCAGCAGACGATTCGACGAGCGATGGCGCCGGTGATCTGACGCACGATCATGCCCCGCCACGGTGCAGCGGATTCTTCGAGGTAAACCGCGAGCTGTTCGTTTTCCCGCGCGGACTCCGGACGAAGTGCATTCAGATACTTTCCCGGACGATATCTCAACCCGATAACGCGACCGGCCACGGGGGCTCGATTGATGTGCACATTGAAGATTGACAGGAAGATCCCAATTTTTCTGGCCGGCCCCCCGATGTATTCGTCAAAAGGCAGCTCTTCAACCTCCACAATTGTCCCGTCCGCCGGGGAAACCACCAGCCCGGGTTCCGGAGGAACACTGCGGCGGGGATTGCGGAAGAACCAGGCAATCAGGATACCCACCACCGCCGCCGAAATGCTCAGCAGCAGCCAGCACCACGCGAGAGGTCCGACTGACGAGGCCCACAAACCGGCACAGACACCGCACACCAGCGATGCTGTCAGCGTCATGACCAGCAGTTCTGCGAGGCCGACGCGGGCGAAAGGCAACTGGTCCCGCCAAAGAAACGGGTCATCCGCAGCTTCCCAGTACCAGCCGCCCTGGTTACGGTGAAACTTCAGATCCCGGGGGTCCAGAACTTCGTGTGGGCAGGGATTGAAATCTCCCCGCCGACAGGCCTGCATCCGACGCACGTAAGCCTGGCAGAACGTCTTCAGCAACAGTCTGCGAACAGTTCCCCACGCCTGCTCGAGGCGAATAATCACACCGCCGCCAGGCTGGATATCCTTTAACTGCGAGTCCATAGGCCACGGTTTTCGCCGCGACTGGCCAGGCGACTCTCCCGCTCGGACGCTGTCCGTCATTTCGTTTCCCGGTACAAAACCCGTCTGTCTGACATCTGCCGGCAGACACTCTGCTGGTGAATTGCGGATTATCCGACAATCCCGGCAGAAATCCAGCCCGCTGACATGGCTCACCGGGTATTGAAGGAAGTCCGCGGATCCTCAGTCTGACGGTATGTCTCCCGGTCGGTCAGCTGCACATTCAGTCGCAGGCGACGGCCGCCACGCATGACTTCCATCTCCACGGCGCTTCCCACTTCCGACAGACTGACCAGATTGATCAGATGATTCTCGTCCTCAATTTCCACACCGTTGAATGACACAATCACATCGTCCATTCGCAGACCAGCGCGATTTGCCGGGCTGTTCGGCACGTTGTAGACCCGCATGATGCGAGCGCCGTGATTGCGTTCCAGACCCAGTCGCTGAGCTGTGGAGGGGCTGAAATCGTTGTCCAGTTCAACTCCCAGATAAGCTCGTCGCACGCGACCATGCAACACCAGCTGCTCAAATACCTGCCGCGCCAAATTGCTCGGAATACTGAAACCAATTCCCTCGTTACCGCCGCCATTCGACGCAATTGCCGTATTGATTCCAACCACCTGGCCACGCATGTCCAGCAGCGGTCCGCCGCTGTTACCGGGATTGATTGCTGCGTCAGTCTGCAGAAAATCCTGGTTGGTGACGGAGTGATCTGCGGTCAGGGACAGATCCCTGCGACCCTTCGCACTCACAATTCCCATCGTCACCGAACGACTCAACCCAAACGGACTTCCCACCGCCAGCACAAAATGACCAATGTCGACGCTGTCGCTGTCGCCCCACTCGCCGGACACCTCGCCACTGTCAGCAATCTGCAGAATCGCCAGATCACTTTCAGCATCCCGGTACACCCGCAGCGGATGCACGCTTTCTCCGGAGTGCAGGACGACGTCGATCGTGGCAGCTTCGGCTCCGCGAACCACATGCTGATTCGTGACAACGTACAGGCCTCGAGCGGCCGCAGTGCGCATCAGCACCCCTGAGCCCGTCTCTTCAACTCTGCGTTCGTTCTCCATGCGGACGGCCTGAATGTGCACCACAGCCGGCACGACTCGAGCTGCCACGTCGGAGATATGTTCTCCGCTGCGGAGCAGAGTGATTCCGGCTTCGCCCATCCCCGGCTCGGACAGCCCCTCGCCAGGCACGGCTCGTGCCGCGGTGGACAGCGGCAGCGAATCGAGGTGGCCACCGATCGCCAGCCCGAGCGACAGCATTGCTGCCGAGCCCAACCAAGTTCCATTCCAGCGCGCCATTCAAAACTCTCCGGCGGAAAGCCTTTCACTGCCCGGCGCGGATCCTTCCGCCTCCTCTGAGTCCACTGTCTCCGATATCGAACACGTGTTTTTCAAACCGCAAACTCTTTTCGGTGATTTCTGCCGAATCCGCATTGCCTGCGGCCAACGCTGCTGACAGTTGCGACAGTCCGCAGCCTCGAATCAATCCGCGCAAAACGTCCTTTCAGCACTCCTGAATTTCCCCACTGCCTCCGGCTGCATCGCGTTTTCGCCCACTCAGACCATTCCCGTCTGCGGGACAGCGCCGGGCCGGAGCTGCGGCTGCTGAGTGGGGCCTGTGGCTTTCCTGCAACACGGGCAACACGCACCGGCTCTGGCTCTCGGGTGACCGTGTCGCAAAAGAAAACACGAACGAATTGAGCGGTCTGTCCGCAGCACACTCCATCGCGAGTGCCGGGTGTTGACTGTTCTGCCGCAACAACCATGGACAAAAGTCAACAGCCTGTACCTTTGCGCAGGATCGACAAACTAAACGATCGTTCCGTGAAACCCAGTGCTTCCGATCGCAAAGACTTTGCCGTCTGAAAAAGCCATGTTTACCCTGAGGCCTCGCGGGAAGACCCGCATTTGCAAGGATTGCCTGCTCATTATCTTCCGACGCATTAGCCTCAGGCCCAGAAAGAACCCGTTGAGGAAACAACATGAAAACGCGCTTCAAGCTCTCAGATCTCGGTAAGGTTCGTCTCAGGGCCTACGTCGGCGCCTGTGCTGCGTGGGCGGCCAGTGACTACCACGCAGTTGCTGAAGAAATTCATGGATATTTCGACCCCGATAAGAATTCCGTGATCGTTAATGGCGAATCTCCTACCATTTTCGATATCGGAGGTGCCGGGAACTTCAACTTCACAATCGATCCACGCGGAACTCCTGAAGAGCGAGTTAACAGCGGGTTTGTTGTGGCAACCAACTTTGATCTGGGAGGCGGCTTCATTGCTTCAGATCTGCGATTCGCCACCAGCGGTGCCTCCATTAATCTCGGCTACAGCAATCTGCTCAGCGGACCTTACATCGGTGCCGCGCTCGTGCGTTACGAGGAAGGCGACTTGATTGACGGTGATGCGATTCTCAACGGTACCAGCGACTACACGGCTGGTTACCTGTTTGAGTTCCCCGCATCCAACTCGCCCTCTCCGAACGGAAACTTCACCACCTCTGCTGTCGACGGCTATATCGGGTTTGCATTCACGAAGGACTCTCAGACCCATTCAGGCTGGATCTTCGTGGAAGCGATCGACGGCGACTACAAGAACTATCAGATCCTCGACTGGTACTACGGAACCGCAGACGTCTACGCCGGTGACGGACGTCCACCGCTGCAACCCCTCGAATCGGTTCCCGAACCCTCGTCTTTGGGACTGCTGGCGGCAGGCGCGGCAGGAATGCTCCGTTATCGCCGTCGCCGCAAGCCTCAGGCAGCAGAAGTCGAAGTACAGCCGGCCGCCTGAATCCCCGTTAGCAGGGAGGTTCGGTCTGGTTATTCCTTCAGCCTGATCGCGTGTGCCCGGCTTTCATCGCCGGGTCGCAGGCTTCCTCAGCGCTCACCCATCCATCCGGACACACATCATGTCAGAACGCACTGTGCCTCGGATTGTGCTGATTGGCTGGGATGCCGCCGACTGGAAAATCGCCGATCCGCTGCTGGCCGCGGGGAAAATGCCCAATCTGCAGCGGCTGATCGCCGGCGGTGCTCGCGGGAACCTTGCCACGCTTTCCCCAGCGCTCTCCCCGATGCTCTGGACTTCCATTGCCACCGGCAAACGCCCGTTTCGGCATGGTGTGCTGGGATTCACCGAGCCGGATCCTCGGACTCCGTGCGGAGTTCGTCCGGTTTCATCCCGCTCGCGTTCCACTCGTGCTCTCTGGAATATCCTCCAGCTTGCGGACATCCGATCGAACGTCACGGCGTGGTGGCCTTCGTTTCCCGCCGAGCCCATCAGCGGCTGCATGGTTTCCAGAGAATTTCTTGAACCACCGCTGCCCGGGCAGTCCACCTGGCCCGCCCCTGCCAATTCCGTGCATCCGCCGCGGCTGGTCGCGCCGTTGAAGGAACTGAGGCTGCACCCGGAAGAGCTGGATGAAACCGTACTGCAGATGTTCATGCCGCTGCTGAAGCAGCTCGATCCGGCGCATCCGCTGCTCAGCAGGCTGGCTGCGGCCGTGGCACAGGCAGCTTCCGTGCAGGCGGTGGCAACTTCCCTGATGCAGCTGGAGCCTGCCGGGCTTAATGCCATCTACTTCAATGCCATCGACCAGATCTGTCACCATTTCATTCGCTTCCATCCGCCCAAACCGGAGTGGGTGAATGAGGCGGAGTACCGCATGTTTTCCGGCGTGGTGGAAGCGGCCTATCGCTTTCATGACCTGATGCTTGGTTACGTCATGCATCTTGCTGGTCCGGATACCGTGATCATGCTGGTCTCGGACCACGGCTTCCACAGTGATCACCGGCGCGTTGCAGATACATCCGAAGTCGGCGGACCGGAAGTGGAACATCGCCGACAGGGCATGCTGGTGATCAGCGGTCCTGGAATTCGTGGCGGGGAAATCCTCCGCGGCGCCTCGGTCCTTGATATCACTCCCACCATCCTGCATCTGCTTAATCTTCCGGTTGGGAGTGACATGGATGGAGTCCCAATACTCAACGCCATGACGGAGACGCACCCCGTCAGAACGATTCCCTCGTGGGATCAGCTGCAGGGGGAGGATGGCAGCCTGCAGCCGGAGGAGTCCGACAGTGTTCAGGATTCTTCGGTCGCCATGCAAAGGCTTGTCGATCTGGGATATATCGCCGCTCCAACCGGGGAAGCGCGTCGGGATTATGAAGTCTGTCTGCAGGAGCGGGAGTTTAATCTGGCCCTTGCGTGGCTGGATGCTGCCTGCCCCGTCAATGCGGCGGCGATCCTCGGTCCGCTTGTTGAGCGTCACCCGGAGGAGACGCGGTTCCGCTTTACCCTCGTGCAGATTCTTCAGTCCGTTGGCAGAGTGGACGAGGCAGCGGCATTGCTGGAACAGGCCGAAAAGCAGTGTGGCCTCGCGTTTGCCTCCGATTCTCAGCAGGCTACGGACAAACAACCCGGCCCGGCTTTTAATCCGGTGATTGCGGACTACCTCCGCGCCGGACAACTGCTGGCAGCAGGTCGCTGTGAGGAAGCTCTCACCCCGCTGCACAATGCCCTGCGGGTCAGTCCCGGCAGCACGCTGATTCTGGGGCGTCTGGGAGTGGTTCTTTCTCGACTGGACGATCATTCTGCCGCTGCCGACGCCTTTCGCAAGGTGCTTGCCGTTGAGCCTGACAACGTAAATGCGCTGCTGGGGATGGCTCGCTGCATGCTTGCGTGTGAAAATCCCGGGCAGGCGTTGCACTACGCACTGGATGCCATCGAACTGCAGCACAGCACCGCTGAAGCGCATTATCTGCTGGCCCTCGCGCTGATTCTGCTTCGTCGTCCGATGGAAGCGGCCGAAGCTCTGAAGATGACCATCGCGATCAATCCGTCGCATATTCCGGCGATCCAGCGTCTGGCAAAGCTGGTGGAGAACCGACTGAGGGACCATGACTACGCCGCTCGACTCCGGAGTCAGGCGGAGGAGGTGCGACAGCAGGCACGCAATCGCCGCTCAGTGACCGCACGCCCGGAGAATCTGCGACCGGTGCGGCGCTTCGCTGTTGCCGCCAGCCGGCCGGCTATTGAGCAGCACCCGGATCTGCCGCGGACTCTGACGCAGCCATTGAATGAGTCGATTGTTGTGGTCTCAGGTCTTCCCCGTTCCGGTACCTCGATGATGATGCAGGTTCTGAAGGCGGGGGGCATTCCCATTGTGGCGGACGAATTCCGACCTGCTGATGAGAACAATATTGCCGGGTATTACGAAGACCAGCGAGTGACGAGGCTGCACCTTGATAATTCGTGGGTGCCATCAATTAAGGGGCGAGCGGTGAAGATCGTTGCGCCGCTGGTCCGCCACCTGCCTCTGGCCCCCGAGTTCAGTTATGGCGTGATTCTGATGATTCGCGATATTCCGGAGATTCTGCGGTCTCAGCAGGACATGCTGGCAAGATGCGGACACTCCCCGGACAGCCCTGCTGCAGAACAAATAGCCGCAGTGTGGCGGTCCCAGATGCAAACTCTGAGGCGACTTCTGGCAGCGCGAAATATCCCGGTGCTTCCGCTGGAGTATCGTCAGTGTCTGCTGGATCCGCGGGGGACGGCCGAAGCTGTGGGCCGATTTCTGAATTTGCAGCTGGATACGACCGCGATGGCTCGGGTGATACAGCCGGCATTGGCGCGTCAGACTCGCATTCAGAGTGCCGCGGGACCCTGAGGAAAACAGAAGGGGACCGGCAAATTGCCAGTCCCCTCGTTGAATTCTGCGCGGTTGTCGCTTCAGACCATTTGCAGAGAGGCGACTAGTCCGAGGGCCTGCTGAGCGACGGTGACGTCACCACCGGAGGCCTTCAGGAGATCGCGGGCGGCCTGCAGGGTGGTCATCATATCGGTGGCGGGCATGGCGACACTCGGTGTTGCGGCGGCAGCGGGTGCCGCTGCGACTCTGGGACGACGAGCCAGCAGAGCCTTTTTGCGGGGGCGACGAGCGACGACGCGGGTCAGCCCGAGTTTGCGACGAGCATTGGCAAAGGCGACCTGAACGCTGTTGGTGTTGAAGGTGACGTTAGGGAACTTTTCTTTCATCAACGCCAGCACTTCGGGGCCTCGGATGGACTGATTGCCTTCGACAATCGCCAGTACTTCCCGAGTTACATTTACGCCGTCCTTCGCTGCGGCGGCGGCACGCTTCGCCATTGAATTGATCCTTGGTTTTAATTGCCGGAAATACATCCTGTTGTGTGTTTGGCTGCACCTCCGTGCGACTGTTCCACTGTGAACGTTCTTAGCAGCAAAACAAACGATGTGCAACCAGACCAACTCCAGCGTATGTGCTTTTATCGGGAAAGCCCGTTATCCTGGGAGAGCAGATTCCCTGCTCCACGCCGGAATACCCTCTGGGAATGCTCAGTTCTCCCAGACCTTAAAACACGCAAGGGTGCACCTTAACGAATTCACTCCCATGCAAATTCGAATTTCACTATCATCTGCTCGTTCCGGCTCTACCCGTTTCGTTTTCCCTCCAGATCCACCCACATGACTTCCCGCCAGACCAATGCCGGATTCGTTCGCAGCCTGCTTCTGCTCGCTGTCGCCGGCGTGGTCTGGTCGCTGCAGCTCTGGACGCTGCTGACTGACCGTGAGCTAAGCAGCCAGCTCTGGCCTGGTGATATTCAGGCCTCCGCAATTTCGCTTCTTGGCGGCTCGTGTACACCGTCCATTGTCGGTGGTCAGCGGTGTAGTTTGGCGTTCATTGCCGTGCTGTTGCGGACATTTGCAGTGATGGGGTTATGCGTCGCAGGCTGTGCCCTGCGAAGGCTCGTCCACACTCCCAAAGCGTCTGCATTTCAGCGGTCCCATGGGATTTTCAGTCAGTCAGGCTCGCTGGTGCCCGCAGCTGGGTTTTCCGCCACATGGCTGCTGCTGTGGTTTATCGCTCCGCTGTTGCCCAGTGACGGGCTTAATCTGCTGTTGATTGCCGCCGCCCCGGCCACACTTGGGCTTTCACTGGCGCTGCTTGCAGCGGGCTGTACCGCAATGCTGAGCGGATCTGCACCGGCCATTCCGGATGCCCCATCGGACGCCCCGCTCCGCCGCGTGTGGTTCAGAGAGTCGGGCCCGCTGCTGCTGCTGCTGGTAGCTGCAATACTGTGGCAGTGCACCTCCTTCTGGATGAACCGTCGACTCTATGACGGACTGCTTGTCCCGCATGGCGATTCTGCGATGTATGAAGAGCACCTGTGGAATGTCTGGCACGGGAAAGGTTTTCGCAGCTACCTTGATCAGGGCCTGTTTCTTGGCGAACACATTCAGGTGATCCACCTGCTGCTGCTGCCGCTGCATATGCTCTGGCCCCACTACCTGCTGCTGGAATGGTGTTCTTCAGCCTGCCTCGCTGCTGCGGTACTGCCGATTTACAGCATCACGCTCAGGCACACGCAATGCCGCCGTGCGGCTTTCTGGATGGGGCTGACATGGTTGTTTTTTACACCCATGCACTTTCTTGATATCGCGATTGATCTGAAGACGCTGCGTCCATCCTGCTATGGTCTGCTCGCACTCTTTCTGTTCATCGACCAGGCCGAGCGTGGTAACCGCTGGCGTGCTGTGATCTGCTGCCTGCTGGCACTCATGACGCAGGAAGACTTCGCGCTCATCACTGGTTCCATTGCCGGTGTCTTGTTTCTGCTGGAGAACCGTCGTCTGAACGTGGCTGAGCGTCGGCGGCAGCGGTTCCTGACCTCTTCGCTGGCTGTCATATCCGCCGCCTGGGTACTGCTGGCGGTTCTCGTGGTTATTCCCGCCTTTCGAGGTGGTGAAGTGGTGCACTACAGCCGCTACTTTGGCGACCTGGGACGCAGTCCGTCAGAACTTCTGCGAACGGCTGTTACCGAGCCTGGTCGAGTCGCCGCTGTGGTGTTCAGCGGCCGCACATTGCTCTATCTGCTGCTGCTCACCGGGCCACTTGGTTTCCTCTGCTGGAAGAGCCCACTCAGGCTTGCTGCAGGGCTCGTTACGTTTTCCATGCTCAGCCTGATACAGCTGGGTTCAGACAGCCCCGATTCAGCTGTCGCTGAATTGCCTCCCGTACCTTTTCATCACTTTCACGCGCCCCTGCTGCCCGTGCTTTTCTGGGCGGCGGCTGCGGGGCTGAAGGACACGCAGGCAGAGCCGAGTCAAGCAGATTCCAGAAAAATGCGTGGCCAAACCCGAGGGATTGGGGGACTGCTGGCTGCACCGCGATCCTTGCTCCGGCAGCTGATTCAACCTCCACGGCGTGCTGCGCGTTTTGCCTGTCTTTGCGCGGCAGGAACTGCACTTACCGGTTCACTCATGCCCTGCGGTACGGCCTTCTGGTCCGCGGAATCCCCGTTTGGCTGGCGCAAGCTGTATGTACCTGGCCCCCGAGCCCGCGAGTTTCCAAAAGTACTCGCGCGGTTGCCGATGTCTGCCCGCGTCGCCTCTACGGACTTCGTTCACACGAGGCTGACACACTTTGAGCGTTCGTGGGATTACAGTGCTTACGCCCGTGCTGTCAACAATTATCAGCTGGGAGTTCCTGAAGATACGGACTTTATCGTCATCGATATGTCCCATCGATACAGCACCATTCGATCGCCAGCCGATGTTCGGGAACTCAGGGAACAGCCTGAACGCTGGGAGCTTCTGCCTGATGACACCGGCGGACTGTTTCTGGTTCTGCGTCGCCGCCGATGAGCAGGCTCGCTGTTCATAATCCGCTGAATCTCTGCTGGAATCGGTACAGGCTGGGGCGAAGGATTCCTCAGCGTTTCTGCAGTCATGGCGGTTCACCATCTGGCCAAAGGCGGGCTCCACATATGCGCACAGACCCCACGGATGTCACCCTGCTGATTGACCGCAGCAGCTCGATGCGGTCTATTCGGCAGGCTGCTGAAGACGGTGTCAATCGGTTTTTGCAAGCCCAGCGAGAACGCCCGGCGATGTGCTGGTGACGCTGGTGCAGTTCGATGCGAAATATGATTGCCTCTGCAGCGGCGTTCCAATCGGATTCGTACCGGAATTCAAGCTTGTTCCCCGTGCAAACACCGCCGTGCTGGATGCCGTGGGCTGGGCCATTGAGGATGCCGATGAGCGGCTGAAGCGAATGTCGGAAGCCGAACGCCCGGCCTTGTGATCTTCGTGATCGTCACCGACGGTAAGAAAAACGCCAGCACGAAATTCACGCTGGAACAGATTCGCAGCATGATTACTCGTCAGCAGTCCGAGCATAGCTGGCAGTTCAGTTTTCCTGCTGCCGATCAGGATGCTTTCAGGGACGGACAGCAAATGGGAATTGCCGCAAGCCCCATTTCTTCATTCAGCCGTGACAGAATTGGGGAAAGTCTGGATATCATGCAGCACCGAGTGGCCCGGCAGCGGAGACTGCTCAGTGGTGGCGAGACCATCGACGTCAATTTCACCATTGAGGAACGTCGTGCGATGCAGGGAAATGAAACACGGTCCGGGAATGCAGCACCGGTCCTACCGTCCCCAGTTGGCTGCGGTGATCCAGATCTGCAGCACCGTGGCAATGGAAACCCAGATGAAGTAGGGCACCTGCGCGAGGGCCACCCAGCTGTGATGCTTCCAGATGGCCGCAGCGGCCCAGATGATGGTTCCCCAGACCAGCAGAATATCGATGCTGGCCAAAGGCAGATTGCGCAGCCCGAACTGAATGGGGGTGAAGACCAGATTGGCCAGCAGATTGATCGCAAACGGCAACGCCACCATCCATGAAATCCGGCCCCGGGATGCCTGCAGGAAAACAAAACCAAAACTCACAACGATGACCGGGTAGAGAATCTGCCAGATCAGCCCGATTGTCCCCGGAGCGGGTGTCCATGAGGGTTTTGAAAGGGAGTTGTACCAGTCGATCCAGCTGGTCATGGCGGTCCCGATTGTTAAGGGAGGTGACGGCTGTCAGTGCGGCGGAGCATTTGCCGTACTCTACATCAGGGAAACGCAAAGGATCTGCAGTTTGGCTGTGCGAAGCGATGAATCATAAAAGCTCACACCCCATTGTGCATGTTTTGCCGCTGCAATGTGAAATTTGGGGGGCCTGGGTGTCGAGGTGTCAGATGGGGGCAAACAGGACGGCGAAATGCCGCAGGACCTGATGGGGGACTGACTTTGGTGTCAGGTTTCATGTGCACACCACCGGGCTGCCGTCGCGTTGCCGGCACCTGAGCGGACGGGCGGAAGCCCCCGGTTGCGATTCGCCCCCTGGGGCGCACCCCTGGCCGCGGCGTCAGCGGCGCGTAGCCAGGGCACTTTACCCGCGGGCTGCCGCCCTGCGGCTCATGGGCGTTTGGCATCGCGTTTGCCGTGATTATGAGCGGACGGGCGGAAGCCCCCGGTTGCGATTCGCCCCCTGGGGCGCACCCCTGGGCGCGGCGTCAGTGACGCGTAGTCAGGGCTCTTTACCCGCGGGCTTCCGCCCTGCGGCTCATGGGCGTTTGGCATCGCGTTTGTCGTGATAGTGAGCGGACGGGCGGAAGCCCCCGGTTGCGATTCGCCCCCTGGGGCGCACCTCTGGCTGCGGCGTTGGTGACGCGTAGTCAGGGCTCTTTACCCGCGGGCTTCCGCCCTGCGGCTCAGTGCGTTTGCCGCCCTGCGGCTCAGTGCGTTTGCCGTCCTGCGGCTCAAGGGGGGCGTTTGATGTCAGGGAATTTCAATGCGGTTGGGCGACAGTTCTGCGGGGAGCGTGGGTTTCACTGTTGAAAAGCGGGCCCCGCTTCAGCTCCGGGAAGGGCTCTTCGGCAGTATTCCAGCAGCCCGAGGTCTCGCAGCGTTTCACGGATGCGACAGACGTCGCTGGTGCCTGTCAGTTCCTCTGTTTCCGCAATGATGGCGCGGGCGTATGCGTGGCGGGCGCGTCTGCGGATCGTGCGTGCATGCTCCTCGGAGGTCTGAATGAGTTCCGCCAGTTGCGCGGAGCGGAGTTGTTGTCGCCCGTCAATTTCGGCGTCAATCTGAAGCTGCAGAATCTGATGGCAGCGGCTGTCTGTTTCCTGCAGTCTGTTGAGAGCGCGTCTGAGCAGATCACTGCGCAGGTGATTGTCGAACTCCTCACTCGCGGAAAGGTGTCGAGGATCTTCGAGATCGAGTTCCGGGGCCAGACACTCCGCGGCGAGCTGGGTGTTGCGTTTGCGATCCTGGATGTAACGGCGTACTGCGTTTCTGAGTACGGCCTTGAAGTAGATCCGAAATGAGAGGCTGCGGTCGTAGGTGCTCAGCCGGCCTTCAAGCCACTTGAAGACGATCTGGTCCCAGACTTCGCTGGCAGCCTGCAGATTTCCCCTGAGCATGCTTCGGACGTAGGACAGGCCTGCGGTCTGGTACCGCTTGATTTGTCGTTCCCGTTCCATCCGCTGCTGCATTTGTAAAGCGCGGAGGGTGTTGGCATGGGGAGTATCCGGCTGTTCCGGGGCCTGTTCCGGCCGGCCAATGGACCGCACAATACTTGTGCGTTCACTGGGGATCTCGCTGAGATTTCGATAGACCAATGCCCCCGAGCGGTCTCGGTCGGCGTTCGCCCATGCATCCGAGTACTGGTTTACCATGCCTGACCCCATTGAAAAATCCCGCACTGGTTCGAAAAGATGGCATTTCGGGGACAACTTTGTCTGCAGGTTCCCACCCTGTTACACCTCAAAACTCGGAACGTGACAGTTTTTTCGGGCTATTTTTCGAAATTCCGGCTGTCAGCAGCGAACGGTGACTTTCTTAAAGACCGGGCTCCTGTGGATTGTCCGGGATGAATTCGCCCAGCTCTGCTGTGAGAACTCGTTCCAGTTCGGGCTCAGCCTGCAGCATGATCAGGGCGTCCCCGGTACATTCACTCAGATATCCTCGAATCGCCGCCATCCGGGCTGCAGATGGCGTTGTCTCGTCCGGCGGTGCGGTGGCCGTCAGGTGGCAGCCAATCACTATACCAAGGGCATTCAGACGGTTGCCGGGTTCCAGCAGGTGCAGGGGAAGTTCAGGTTCCAGCCCTGCCGCCGCAACTGCCCTGCAGAAAGCCTCTCGCGCAAGCTCCTTCCTGCCCACCAGACAGGCTACGACTGTCTGCCTCAATAACTGCACGGCGGCTCGGGTTCGTGATTCGCTGCGGCTGGGATCTCGCTGATGAACGGCGATGAACCATTCCGCGGACGACTGCAGGTGCTCAAGGCAGGCGGGGAGCGTCGCCGCGTTCTGGCCGTCGAGGTAACACTTCAGCAGTGTTTCGGCCTGGTTGCCATGTCCCCGCCCAAGCTCCAGCTGGTACCGCAGCACCAGTGGATGGCTCTCCACTTGCATTCTGCACATCTGCAGACCGCGTTCGCCCAGCTCCAGAGCTTCCTGAATTCGTCCCACCCCACGGAGCGGCATCACACCATTGAAGGAAATCCTGACGAACTGCTGCGTCGCTGCTTCTCCGGCCTGCTGATCATTGATGACCGTTTCGAGGGAATTCAGAGCTTCCGTCTGTGTTTCGATCGCCAGCTCGAGTCTGCCCTCCTTGTGCTGGTACAAAGCAAGAGATCCCAGCGTGCGACACAATTCGACAGTCGAGGAGGCTTCGGGAAACTGCCGGAGCAACTCCCGACGCAACTGCAGGTCTTCCGTCGCTGCGGTGGTGGCGAGCCCCAGAGCCACAAGCTGTCCTTCGCGATTGCTGCACCGACTGTAGTCAAAGTAGTGCCGACTGCTGTGGCGTCTGGCGAGGTCAGCACGCCACCGCAACACCTGGGGAAACTGTCGGTCGAAAGTTGAAAGCCTCTGCTCCAGCAACCGCAGCTGGACGTCCGCAGCTGCGGCGTCCTGTGCCTCAAGCTCGATATCCGCCAACAGGCCCGCAACAGTGATGTACTCCATCACCAGCGGCGATTCAGGGTCCGAAAAATCAGGAATGCACTGCTCGCCCGCCGCCAGCAGCAGACGCCCCACCCGCCGCGCCTGTTGAAGTTCGCCGGTTCGCTGCAGGATCTCGACAAGCTCTGACAGCCTGCCTGCCAGCAGCTGACGCTTCTGCAGAGAACTGGTGGCAGACTTCAGAAAACCACAACAGTCGTCCGCAAGGCGACTCAGCAGCCGGCCTCGGAGCACTATGGCCTCGGGACGGTCTGCAACGTCCTCCTCCATTGTCAGTTCAGCCAGCCCTCTCAGCGTTCCAAGAAAGAACTGCAGCTGCTGCTCAACCTGCAGCAAAGCCTGAGTCTTCTCGGCCTCCCTGAGATTCAGATCGCTGACCATCTGCTTCGAAATCCTCGCCCGCTCCTCCGCTTCAGCCTGCCGTTCCAGAAGTACTGAGTAGTAATGGATCGCCATCGCGCACAGCCAAACAAGACAGACCGCCAGCAAGGAGCGAAAGGGGTGCTGATGAACGGGACGTACGAGGCGGGTATTCAGCACCTCGGACAGCAGGCCACCGCCTGGCCGCTCACCGTCCAGCCAGCGTTCGAGGTCCTTGCCAAGCTCCTGAACACTCCGATAGCGACGCGAAGGATCCAACTCCAGACAACGCAGGCAAATCCTCTGCAGGCTGCGGTTCCTGACACGAACCCGACCTGCCGGCCAGAGGATCGCAGCCGGTGCCCGCCCCTGTCGTAAAAGCTCAACATCCTCCGCAATTCGCAAACGCTCTTCCGGATCGCCAGGGCAACGCTGACGAGGTCGCAGACCGCAGATCAATTCGTAGAGGATCAGTCCGACGGCATACTGATCCGATGCCGGTGCCGCCTGCTGACTGTTCAGTAGTAATTCGGGAGACATGTAACACAGAGTCCCCACTAACTCGCCATCCTCCGTCATTCGAGACGTCTCTATGCTCTCCGTGCTGATGTCGGCATTTGGCAGGCCGACGCCACCGCTTGCGTCGTGCGAAAATACGCTGCACAAACCAAAGTCGCCAAGCTTGGCGTTGCCGTACTGGTCGAGGAGGATATTGGAGGGCTTTACGTCCCGATGAACAACTCCCATTTCATGCAGCGAATGCAAACCACTGCATATCTGCCGCACTTTCTGCACCCCCGCCAGGAGATTCTCACACGATGAAGACGTGCGGATGTGGTCTCGGAACCAGTCCCGCAGAGTACCTCCTGACAGGTATTCAGTCACAAGAAATGAAAAACGCGCCTCTCCGGCTGCATAAACTGTGTCGGAATCCAGAACCTGCACCACGTGCGGATGACGATTTCTGGCGGCGGCTGACACTTCCTGAGCAAACCTCCGTGAGAGGTCCCACCAGCCATCGCCCGTCAACCTCACAACCTTAATCGCCACCTGCGCATTCAATCTCACAGAATGAGCCCGATAGACACTCCCAAACCCGCCATCACCCAGATGCTGATGAATGACGTAGCCCGGAATCTCAGGCCAATGCTGCGGATCCGAATAGTCTGCCTCGGAAACGCCCGCTCCCTTCCCGCGAGGCAACCCGGGCACTGGCAAGGCGGACAGCGATGAGACGGAACCGGCCTCGAAGTCATCGTCGGGCCGCGAATCAACAGAGTCTTCCATCCGCTGCACGATACTCATGGATCAGCTACCACCCCAATTCGTCGCCGTGATGCTCAGTTGCAGTACCGTGGCAATCGACACCCACACAAAATATGGCACCTGAGCAACGGCGACCCAGCGGTAGTGCTTCCAAATCGCCACCGCCGCCCAGATGATCGTGCCCCAGACGATCAAAATGTCCACCGAGGCCAGCGGCAGGTTCCGCATTCCGAATTGAATCGGGGTGAAGATCAGGTTCGCCACGAGGTTGATGGCGAACGGCAGCGCCACCAGCCAAGGCACTTTCTTTCGGATCGCCTGCACGAACACGAAGCCGAAGCTGACGAGGATGATGGGGTAGAGAATCTGCCAGATCAGCCCGATGGTCCCCGGAGCCGGGGTCCAGCTTGGCTTGGAAAGCGAGTTGTACCAGTCGAGCCAAGTCATGTTTTGACCAACGACCTCAGAATGGGTACTTTCACGATGAATTCCGCCTTGCGTCAACTTGCCGTCAACTTGATTCAGGCCCAGAACGGGACGTAACTCCTGTCTCGATCACGCACGTCGGGATCCTACAACTTGATGACCTGCGTCTTCAGTGCTTCCCGGATTAACCGAGACGCCTGGGCCGAACTTTCCGGCTTGATTCCAAACCTGTTCCGCAGGCTTGTATTCGTCATCCGGCTTCCCATTACGAAGCAGAGGCAAGCGTGCTGGTAGCAGGCCCGCATTCGCTCCTTCGAGTCCATCTCGTTTAGCTTGCGGGGAGCGAAGAGCGTGGCTTTCGTGAATCCCGGCTGGGTCGTGGTGATCGCCGTGAAGTCCGGGGCGGGAAGTTGGAATGCCTCTACTGCTTCGATCACCTTGTCGATGCCGGTCCCGGCCTCTTCGCAAATCTTCATTCGCCGCATCACCGCTGCCAGAGTCTCGTTGCGGGACTTCGGCGGGGTGTCGATGAAGCGTAGAGTGTCCACCAACGGCTCACCGGGGTTCGTGATTTCCATTCGGCTATCGAAAATTTCCACCATCGGCCCCGTGCCGGTCACGGAGAACTCCTGGTGAATCAAGCAGTTTGCCACCAACTCCCGGATGGCCCTTTCCGGGTAGACTCGAACCTCTTGACGGAAGGCTTGGCCGATGGGTTCGTTCTGCGGCAACTGCGAATTGATGAACGCCACAGCCGCCTCGAACGCCACGGCGTAGCCCATCTGCGACGGGGCATCCTGCCACTCCCGCTCCGTGTTCGTCCGGCCATCGCCCTTGTACTTGATGATCCGCACTGCCTTCCGCCCCAGCCGCTCGAATTTGTTTAGGTCGGTGGCAAACAGGATCGCACCGAGGTTCGTTACGTCAAACCGATTGCCCGGCTTCGGCACAATCAGCGTTTCGTCTGCCAACTTCCCAGGAATGCCCTGCTGGTCGGTTGGCAGGGGGATTTGCAGCAGCTTAAAGCAGCGGTCGAAATCGAGCAGCTTCAGCACGTCCGGCCCGTCTACGTCGGCCTTGGCGATACCTGTCTCGAACGGTTTGCGGGACAGGATCGCCCATAGCTCTCGCTCCTTCTCGGTGTACTCCTTGAGCTTCCTGGTCAGGCTGCCAATACGGATGAACTCCTCGCTGCCGAAGCGTACCGGAGCCTGGCTGGCTCGTGGAATCTGCAACAGCACCATCGGTACGCTCTGGTGCGACCACTCGTAGATTTGAAAGTTGATCTGCGGGTGCTGCGACCGCATCAGCCAGTTTTCCAGTTCCTCGTTGCCCTTCTTGCTTTGCCGGGGTCGAAAGGTCGTGCCAACCACCTTTTTCGTGCCGTCCTCCACGCCCCAAATTAAGTAGCCAAACTCCCGCCCGTGGAGCGCCGCCGAGTTCGCCAGAGCGGAAATCCGTTCGGCAATCAAGTCGGGGTTGTCGTTGTTGCGCTTCCACTCCATCCATTCCGTTTCGGCGGGGAGCGAGAGCAGTTCGGCCAGCAAGGCCGAGAGTTGTGTGGGGGTCATGGTACGGCCTCTGCAGCAACGCCTGTCGAGGCAGTTCGCCAACAAAAAACTGACCGACCCTCGGTGTCAGAGGGGCGGTCAGTTGGTGCTACGATATCGAGTTGGCGATGCACCCTAAATGCACCGCATTCCGGAAAATGCACCCTGTTTCGGGCACTTTCGGGGAATTTTCGGTTTCCACAAGTCGTTGAAATTAAACGACTTGTGGAAATCGTCGTCATCTATCTATCTCGCCCATCACGATATCCAGCGAGCCGACAATGGCGGGGATGTCGGCGAGTGGCACACCTTCGCAGATGCGGTCGGTCACGGAAAGGTTGCAAAAGCAGGAGCTTTTGGCGCGGAGACGAAGCGGGTTGCCTTCGCCGTTGCCGACGATGTAGAAGCCCATCTGTCCGCGTGGACACTCGGTTTCGAGATACACTTCGTCCTTTGGCAGCCTGGCGTTCATTTTGAACGGTTCGCGGCAGGAACCGGAGGCTGCGAGGTATTTGGGGATGGCCTGGCGGACGAGTTTGATCGACTCAACAACTTCCATCATGCGGACATAGAAGCGGCACCAGTTATCTCCGAGGACGACTTCGCGGGGAGCGGCGGCGAAGGGGGCCACGGGGACGTCGAAGCTGTAACCCTGATACATGCGGGTGTAGATTTCTTCACCGTCACGTCGCAGATCGATATTGACTCCGCTGCCCCGCAGCACGGGCCCGGTGCAGCCGTAGCTGACGGCCATTTCCGGTGTGAGTACTCCCATGCCGGCGGTGCGTTTGATGAAGATGGCATTGCGAGTGAGGAGCGTGTGATATTCGGTGATGCGAGGTTCGAGCCAGGCGAGGAACATTTCGACGATGTCGAAGAAGCGATAGGTTTCGCGGGGTTTGCGGCCGGTGAGCGACGCGAGGCCATCGGGGATTTCGATTTCTTCCGGGAGGTCGTGGGTGGCACCGCCGATGGTGAGGTAGCTGCAGGTGAGTCGTGCGCCGCAGGCTTCTTCGAACAGGTCGAGGATGATTTCGCGTTCGCGGAACGCGTAGAGGAAGGGACTGAATGTACCGAGGTCCAGGCCATAGGCTCCCATGCCCACGAGATGGCTGGAGATTCGCCCCAGCTCTGCAATGATCACTCGCAGATGCATGGCTTTTTCGGGCACCTGCATGCCGATGAGTTTTTCCACGGCGAGTGAAAAGCCGAGGTTCATGTTCATGGCCGCAAGGTAGTCCATGCGGTCGGTGTACGGGATGTACTGTGGGGGGCTGAGGTTTTCGCCGATTTTTTCGGCACAGCGATGGAGGTAACCGATGTGCGGCGTGCACTCGTGGACGATCTCACCATCGGTGCGCAGGAGCAATCTGAGCACTCCGTGGGTGCTGGGGTGCTGGGGGCCCATGTTCACCAGCATTTCATCGGTTTGAACGTCAAATTCAACGACGCGCGGATCTTCGATCACAAGACTCATGGTACCGCTGTCCTGAAGGTGGATCGTGGAGATGGCAAGGGGGTTGCGGCGGGGGCTGCCTGATCAGCGGCCGCGGACGCCGTGGTATTCGAGTGGGAACTGGTAGTCGCGGCGGAGTGCGTGGCCGACCCAGTCTTCCGGGCAGAGGATGCGTCGCAGGTTGGGGTGTCCCGCGAATTCGATGCCTACGAGGTCATAGGCTTCGCGTTCGTGCCAGTTGGCGATGCCCCAGATGGAGCTGACGGAGGGCACGACGGGCAGTTGTCCCGGCTGATTGTCCTTCCAGCGGGGCACGCTGACTTTGAGTTTGGCGGTTTGCCGCAGCTTGAGGCTGGAGAGGTGATAAACCACTTCCACATGTGGCTCATGCCCGAATTTGGCCGCCTTCTTTTCGTCCGGCTCGCAGTAATCGACGCCGCAGAGATCGTTGAGGTGATCGAAGAGCAGGCGTGGGTCGTCGTGGAGGAAACGTGCGACGGGAACGAGTGAGTCCGGAGCGACCTGGATCCAGGGATCCTTTGCTGCGCGAACTTCTGAGCCGACAGCATCTGCGCCGAATTTGTCGAGCAGCAGCTTGTGGATTTCCTGAAGATTCATGGAAGTTCCTGAAGGGGATGTCGGAAGACTCGGGATGGGGCGTAGTTGAACGGACGAAGCACGCGGGCCGGGAACCTTCAGCCGACTCCGGCCAGTGACTGATCCGGGGCCTGAGCGGTCTTTTTGGTGAGGGCGCGGATCCAGTCGAGATCACCGCGTTTCCAGACGTAGGCGAAGCCGACGAGCAGCACGCAGAAGAAGACGAGGATGTCAACGAGGCCGAGCCAGCCGAGCTGCAGTGCGGTGCTGGGGGAGATGACCTGATCGGGAGTCATGGCTGCGGGGTCGATGCTGAGCAGTCGGGCGCTGAGGACTTCGCGGGCGGCATCATCGAGCCGGGCATCAGCCAGCTGCATCACGCTGCCGTAGACGGACGCCCACGGGAAGAAGAAGGCCACTTCCACGTCAAAGATAATGAACAGCAGGGCGACCACGTAGAAACGCAGGTCGAACTGGATGTAGCTGGAGCCGATGGCCGGTTCGCCGCATTCGTAGATCGCGTCCTTTTCCGGGGTGGGGAGCCGCGGTCGGAGAAGCTTTCCGAGGACGAGCGGCCCCATCAGGAAGGCGATGGCCAGCAGACCAAACACGAGAAAATGGCCAACGAGATCCGTCATGGTTGAATGTCCGAAATGCGGTGGAATGGTTCTGAGGTATTGTCCGGGGCGTTTGGCATTCAGCCGCTGATGGTGGCCGGGACCAGAGGTTGTCGGGCAGTCTGGGAGCAGGGGCCTGCGTGCCAGTGACAGACCTCAGTCTCGTCAGGTCGCCAGCAGAACATAATCCGACGGCCTTCCAGCATCCCGGGGAAGTCCACAGTGCCCTGATTGGGATCGGTGAGGATTCCGCCGATCTGCTTGAGTTCGAGCAGCAGTTCGTCGAAGCGCTGCTGATCGCAGACGAGTTCTTTTTCGTACTGTTCGACTTCCTGTTCATACACCGAGTCGTCCTGGGACGCCGGATAGCGTTCCCTGAGCGACTGCAGGCGTTCACTGCGCCACTGCAGGTCCCGATGCAGCTCGAGAGCGTCCCGCACAATTGACCGCACCAACGGCAGTCTGGCGTTTACCTCAGCGGTCGTCAGCATGAGCAATTTCTCCGGAAGACCTGCGAGCGAAGGGAAGGGAGAACCGGATTAGTGTTCAGCACCGGCGAACTCAAACGGGCTGGGCTCACCCTTCACCCAGACCGGCTGATGCAGAACTTTCGATTCGGCAACCACGGCAGGATTTAATGTGGCCTTGCCCCACGCGATCTGCAGCGGCAGCTTTGCATAGTCGACGATGCACCCGTCGCGACTGTAGCAGCTGAGGTCGTAGTTGGAGCCCATAAAAATGCAGTCGACGGGACACGGTTCCACGCACAAGGCACAGAACATGCACTTGGTGTAGTCGATGGTGAAGCCGTTGAGTCGGAAACCTTTGCCGACCGGGCTTTTTTCCTTGTCGATGTAGATGCAGTCCACGGGACAGGCGGCCGCACATTTTTCGCAGCCGATGCACGTGGTGAGATCAAACCGGTGGAAACCGCGGTACCGAGGCTTTACTCGCACCGGAACTTCCGGGTATTCGTAAACTTCGGTGAACGTTCGTCGCTGGTAGGTGCGGAACATCGTCAGCAGCGTGACATACATGCCCTGCAGCACGGTTGCCACTGACATAAACACGTTGCGAAACCACATGAACATCTGCTGATCTCTCCGAGAACAGATTTTCCGGCCAAATTGTGTCCGCTGTCAGGATTATAGGAGAGCCGGGCGAGCACGCAACCAGACGAGGAGGGGTCTTGACGGTGGGAAGACGGATGCGATGGGACTGCCCCCCCGAAATACCCCGTTTTACATCCCCGAACCCCACGGCCTCCACCGGTTCAGCCGCCGCAATGGCCTGCTCCGCCACCTGTCTCCAGCGGACCGCGGGGACTCACCGTCGCGTTTCGCTCAGGCTCATCCCGAACCAGCGCCGCAGGACAAACTCACCGGCTGCGGAGATCCCCCCGAAGGAAACGGTTCCCAGCAGCGTGGAGATCAGGACCACAGCGTAGAGTTCTGAGAGGACCAGCGAGGCTGACTTTCGTTGAATCAGGGCTCCCAGCCCTGGGTTACCTGAGCCCACGAAGAATTCCCCCACGATCGCTCCCACTATCGCGCTCCCGCTGGAAATCCGAATACCCGACAGCAGGTAGGGGAGTGCCGCGGGGACTCGCAGATGAATGAGTGTTTGCCAGCGGGTCGCCTGGTTTAACCGGAACAGGTCCTGCAGATCGGCGCTGACCTGCAGCAGCCCCGTGGTGGTGTTGGTAATAATGGGGAACAGGCTCAGGATGGCAGCGACCAGTGCCACGCTGGAGAAGCCGCGTCCGAGGGTCACGATGACCACGGGGGCGATGGCGATGATTGGCACTGTTTGCAGCAGCACTGCATACGGGTAGAAGGCCCTGCGAATGGCTCCGGACTGGGAGAAGGCGAAGGCTGTCAGCGTTCCTGTGGCGGTGCCGAGGGCGAGCCCGGTGCCGGCGGCGGCGGCGGTTCGAAGGGCCGCTTCAGAGAGCTGCCAGCGAATCTTCCAGCCAGCCTGCAGGACCAGCAGGGGGCTGGGAAACAGCACCGGGCTGACCTGGAAAAACCAGACGGCGGTCTGCCAGGTGACCAGGAGCAATGCGAGCACCGTGAGGGGCAGCAGCAGGTCGGCGGGACTACCTGTGCGGGGTACGGTGGCGGAAGCTGGGGAGGGTGATCGGCTCATGATCGCAGCAGTGCGGCATTCAGCGCATTCAGAGTGGAATGAAACTCGGCCGACGACCGCCGATCGGCATCATCGCTGCCTGATCGCGGCACGGGGATGGTGTGGGTGATCCCCAGCGGCGCCGGCTGGATGATCAGGACTCGATCGCTGAGCCAGGCAGCTTCCTGCAGGTTGTGCGTGACGAGGATGGTGGTCAGCCCCCGCTGTTCGTGAACTCGCCGCAGGTCATCCTGCAGCTTCATTCGCAGCAGATCATCGACGGCCGCAAAGGGTTCATCCAGTAAGAGGACTCGTGGGCTGCGAACCAGCGCCCGTGCGAGGGACAGACGCATCTGCATGCCTCCGGAGAGTTCTGCGGGGCGTTTGCCGGCGTCTTCTTCGCGGAGTCCCACCTGGCGCATCAGCTGCAGCAGCTCGCGGTCGTTGGGCCGGGCGTTTGACCTGCGGCCCAGTTCGAGCGGCAGCCGGAGATTGCCGAGTGCGGTGCGCCACGGCAGGAGTGCAGGCTGCTGGAACACAAAGCCGGCGTCGATTGGCAATTCGCCGGCCGGTCGCCCGGAATAAACCACGCTGCCGGATGAGGGCCGGAGCAGACCGGCGAGCACTTTCAGCAGGGTGGACTTGCCGCAGCCGGACGGGCCTGCCAGAGTGACGAATTCTCCTTCGCGAATAACGAGGTTCAGTCGTTCAAGCACCGGTCGGGGGGCCCCATAGGACACCGTCACGTCGGTCAGCTGGAACATCGCCGGAGCGGACGCAACCATACGGGAGGGATTTTCGAAACGGACCGGGGCGGATGAGCTGACGAGCAGGGGAGCCTCACTTCCTATTCGCAGACGGGTATAAAGCAAGCAAAATCGCTGTCTGAATCTGCGGTTTCCGGTGAATTTTCCGGACGTGCGTCAGATCTTAGTCGAGGCTGTTTCACGGACAAGCCGGCAAAAACTGCCCTCGTTTGCGCATTTTCGTCGGCCTGCCCCGAGAATTCTCACTGGCCACGGAACCGGCAGTCCCACAAAAAAGCACGCTTTACTTCCACCTCCCGCGTCGCTAACATCTGCTCCATCGCTACCCCGTGGTGTAACTGGTAGCACGACAGATTCTGGCTCTGTCAGTTGGGGTTCAAATCCCTACGGGGTAATGGCTGTGAAACGGGTCGTCCGAAAATCTCGGACGACCCGTTTTCGTTTGAGCACCGCTGTTTCAGGAAACAGTCATGAATCTCAGGCACCGGTTACGCAGCCGTGGTTACTTGTTCGCCCACCTTTGGTCGGCGGTGCCGGTGCGGATCGCCGGATTGTCAACTGCTGTGACCCTGCGGGCAAAATCTGCCGGAGTTCCCGGCTTCTTACTTGCGGCGGTGGTTGTGTGGGTTGCCTGTCCGATCGCAGGCCAGGCACAGACTGCCCCCGCGATCTTCCGCGCGGGGGCCGCGACCAGTAACATCACACCGGCGATTGGCGGAGGCATTGTCGGGGGCTTCGCGCCGGTGCCGTCCACCGACATTCACGACGAGCTGCATGCCCGCTGCCTTGTCCTTGACGACGGCCGCACGCAGGTGGCCCTGGTCGTCTGCGATCTGCTGGGAATTCACCGCGGCGTCAGCGATGCTGCCCGCAGCCGCATCCAGCAGCAGACCGGCATTCCCGCCACCCACGTGCTGATTTCTGCCACGCACACGCACTCCGCCACCAGCGCTCTCGGAGCACCCCGCTATCAGCTTGAGATCCCGCTTGACGACTACCAGCAATTCGTGGTGCAGCGGATTGCCGATGGTGTGCAGCGGGCCCAAAATCGACTGCGGCCTGCTGAACTGGGGTTCGGTACCGTCGACATTCCCGAACACCTCTTCAATCGCCGCTGGTTCATGCGTGAGGGCACTGTTCCGCCCAATCCGTTCGGAACCATCGATCGGGTGAAAATGAATCCCCCTGCCGGCAGCCCGGACCTTCTGGAACCAGCCGGCCCGATTGATCCGACCGTTTCGATTATCAGTCTGCGTGAGCCCGGCGGTCCCGGAATCGCTGCGTTCACCGCATGGTCACTGCACTACGTGGGAGGCACCGGCCCGGGCAGCATTTCCGCTGATTACTTTGGCATGTACTGCCGCCAGCTTGAACGTCTCCAGTCAGTCCCCGATTCGGCTCCGCCATTTGTGGCCATGATGGCCAACGGGACCAGCGGCGATATCAACAACATCAACTTCCGCAATCCGCGTCCTTCAAAGCCGGCATGGGAACAGATGCGATTTGTGGCCCACGATGCGGCTGAAAAGGTGCACAGGACCATCTCCACGCTCCCCCATCGCTCGGACATATCCCTCCGCGCTGCCTGGCGAGAGCTCGAAGTCGGCCTCCGTCATCCCACTCCTGAACAGCTCCACTGGGCCGACCAGCAGCTTACTCAGCCACCGCCGGCAGCGGGCAAGGTGGATCTGTCGCGCGTCTATGCTGAACGCGTTCGCAGTCTGGAATCGCAGCCGCCGACGGCCGCCATCCCGCTGCAGCTCCTGCAGCTGGGCGATGTCTGCATCGGGACCATGCCCTGCGAAGTGTTCTGCGAGATTGGGCTCGAATTTCGCCGCCGCTCACCTGTGCAGCCGGCTTTCCTCGTATCGCTCAGCCACGGCTATTTCGGCTACCTGCCAACTCCGGCCCAGCACCAGCTGGGGGGGTACGAAACATGGCTGGGCACCAATCGACTCGAAGTCGACGCCTCCGACAAAATGCTGGCTGCCCTGCTCGAGATGGCAGCGGCTACCAGACCGTCTGAACAGTAGATCTGACCGTCCGCGTTCAGTCTTCCCGCAGAGGGACCACCATGCAGCAACGTCGCGGAGTACCCGATCGGCTGATATCGCTCGATCAGTTCCGCGGCGCCACGATGCTGGGAATGCTGGTCGTGAATTTCCTCGGCGGCTACGCGGCCTGCCCGCGTCTGCTGCGGCACACCCACGATTACTGCAGCATTGCCGACGTGATCATGCCGCAGTTTCTGTTTGCTGCCGGCTTCTCGCTGCGGCTGATGCTGGTGCTGCGGCTGGAACGTGACGGCCGGGTGCCCTGGCAGCGTTTGATCCGTCGCGTGCTGGCGCTCGCCGCCATCGCCGTCATCTGGTATTCCATCAGCGATATCACCGGGCTTATTTCGCAGTTGCGTACCGAGCCGCTCCGGGAGGTGCTGCTGGTTTGCGGCAAGCGTCAGTGGTTTCAGACGCTGCTGCACATCGCCGCCACGACGCTCTGGATCATCCCGGTGGTGCTCTGTTCCATTCGCACAAGACTGGTCTTCGCCATCGGTTCGGCCCTGCTGCATGTCGTGCTTTCGTGGGGGTTCAATTTCGACTGGGTGCACGCAGCGCCGCGAGCGATTGACGGGGGTCCGCTGGGTTTTCTTTCGTGGTGTCTGCCAGCGCTCGCCGGCAGCTGGGCCTGTGATGTGGTTCGTCAGGCACAGGCTGTCGGCCAGCCTGCCGCGATCGCGAGACTAATCGGGGGCGGCTGTGTGCTGAGCCTTGTCGGATGGCTGTTGTGTCAGCCGACGGTGCTGTACGACGTGGCGGTTTCTGCATCGTCCGCAGCAGCTGCCGCGGACGCACCGCTGTCACCACCGCAGCTTGCTCCGGATGCCGTTATCCCGCAGGCGTGGCGTTCTGCGGCCTGGCACGGACAGTTTGCGGAACCCCCGTTTGTGCCACCGCCGCCGCCTCAGCAGCGTCAGTGGAATTACTGGATGATGACCCAGCGGGCCTGCTCGATTTCCTACGCCACTTTCACCGCCGGCCTGTCCTGCCTCGTGTTTGCTCTGTTTTATGCCGGCTGTGATCTGGCCCATCGGCAGTCCGCACTGCTCCGCACGCTGGGAACCAATTCGCTGGCAGCCTATATTCTGCACGATGTTGCTGGCTGGTGCATCTCTCCGTTTCTCAGCCGCGACGCCTCCCTGACAGTCGTACTGGCCGGACTGGCACTGTTCACAGCCGTGACAGTGGGAGCCTGCCGGCTGCTTGAACGCGGAGGCTGGTACCTGCGTGTCTGAAGCATTTTTTGAAATTCCATCCACCACAGGAGATACAGGCAATGAAACTGGCAGACATGATGTTTTCCGCGGCGCTGGTGCTGGCACTGCACTCCGCCGCCAGGTCCGGTGATGACCCGAACTGGGTCCGCATTCGCCTGGATGAGCGGTTTCGTTCGGAGGGTGCGGCGGCCGGAGACTTTAACGGTGACGGAGTGCCCGATGTGGTGGCCGGCGACGTCTGGTACGAAGCTCCGCCCCTGGATTCCGATCGGCACACCGATGGCAGTGCCTGGAAGATCCACGAAGTTCGCGTACCCGGGGAATTTGTGGCCGGCATCGGCTACAGCAACAGCTTCTGCAACTTTGTGCACGACATCAACGCGGACGGGCACCCGGACGTGATTATCGTGGGGTTCCCCGGCGACCCCTATCACTGGTACCAGAACCCAGGCCCCGGCAGCAATGAGCTTTGGAAGCAGCATGTGATCTGGACAAGCATCTGCAATGAGTCCCCCGAATTCGAGGATCTCGACGGCGACGGACTGCGTGAAATCGTGCTCGGATCCCAGCCGGAAGCGCAAATGGGCTTCAACTTTCTTCCCAAACCCACCGATCCCACTGCGCAATCGCCCTTTCACGCCATCAGTGAAAAGGGGGACCCCGCTCAGAACGGCACGTTTAAGTACTATCACGGTCTGGGTGTGGGTGACATGAACGGAGATGGACACCGCGACGTGCTTATCGCGCACGGCTGGTGGCAGAATCCCGGGAAAATCGGCGACGGAAAAATCTGGTCCTTCCACCCGGTGCGCGTTCAGGGTGACAATGGCCCACAGCCTCTGCCGCCGTGCGCCAACCTCTACGCCGATGATCTCGACAGCGACGGCGACATGGACATCTTTTTCAGTTCGGCACATGCGTTCGGAGTCTGGTGGGCCGAAAACACGGGTTCGGAAACGTGGAAACTTCACGAGATCGACAAGTCCTTCTCACAGACACATGCTGTGGAACAGGTGGACATCAACGGTGACGGCCAGCTGGATTACGTCACTGGCAAACGTTTCTTCGCGCACAACGGTGCGGATCCAGGTGCGCACGATCCAGTGGTGATGTACTGGTTCGAAGTTGTCAGGGCGAAGGGCCAGCCCCCCGCCATCACTCCCCACCGCATCACCGCGGGGACTGGCACCGGCGTGGGAACTCAGTTTGATATCCACGACATGAATCGCGACGGCCGCCCCGACATCGTGCTCTCGAACAAGAAAGGCGTCAACGTGCTGCTGCAGAAACCCGCAAAGCCCTGACGAC
>JBEAUF010000314.1:0-18505 GCA_041161565.1 Planctomycetota bacterium
CATCGATATGGCCGTTGGCAATCAGACAGTCCAGCTGACTGTCCTGGTCAAAGTCCTGCAGTACGATACCGAACCCAAGTTTCGGGAAGCTGAGCTCCCGCATGCCGGATACGGCCGAAACATCGAGCATCCCCGCGGCGCCATCGTTGCGGTACAAGGTGTTGGATTCCCCGCTGAAGTGCGACAGCAGCAGATCAGGCAGACCATTTCCGTCATAGTCCCCAACGGCCACACCCATGCTGGCCTGAGGATCTCCCGTGCCGCTGACAGCCGCACCGCGTCGGAGCGCCTCATCGACAAACTCGCCCTCTGAGCCGCTCCGCACAAACAGAAAGTTGGCTGTCGTATCATTGGCCACATAAATATCGGGACGCGCGTCACCGGTCAGATCCAGAATGGCAACTCCCAGCGCCTTGTTTCCGGGCCCTTTGAGTCCCCAGGCGTCGGTGACGCGTTCAAAACGCCCGTCACCACGATTTCTCCAGCATTCATCGGGCCATGGTTCCAGCTGCCGCGGGTGACAAAGCGCCGGAAGTCCGTCGCGAAAACATGGTGCCGGATTGTTCACGTCATACTGCAGGTAATTGCAGATGTACAGATCCAGACAACCATCCAGATCCAGATCACCCCACGCCGCGCTCGTGCTCCAGCGATCAGGCATTTCCGGGAAAGCATTCACCACCCGCTCAAACGTGCCGTCACCCAGATTGTGATACAGCACGTTCTGCCCGAGGTTGGTGATCAGCAGATCATCAAAACCGTCGTTGTCGTAGTCGGCAATGGCCGTTCCCTGGCTGTACTGGCGATCGTCCAGGCCAGCCGGGGACGCCACGGAAACGAAGTTCCCCGCTGGAGACTGCCGCATCAGCACATCCGGCGGACGCTGGTTTTCATCCAGCGGTGAACCGCCCTGCACCAGCAGCACATCGGGAAGGTCGTCGCGGTCCAGATCCAGCCAGCCGGCACCACCACCAATGGATTCCACCATCAGTGCCTGACCCCGCGCACCGTTCTGATACTCAAAGTCAAAGCCCCGCGCCGCGGCCTGATCGGAAAATCGCAGCCCGGAGTCAAATGCCGGCAGGGGCGGGGGCTCTGGAGCTGCGGAGCCGGTTTTGGACTCCGTCACCGGCGGAACGACCGGCTCCTGCTGACAGCCCACGGCGGACAGCAGAACGACGAGCAGTCCCGGGAGGATCGGGAGGCGACGAGAAGTTGCGGCTGAGTTCGGGCGGGGCATGAGGAGACACTTTGTTCACTCGTGTTCAATCGCGGACACGTACCGAGCAGCTTCAAATCTGCCCCTCGGGTTTTTCTCCCGAGCCATCCGCAGGCGGGGCTGCATCGAAGGAAACAGCCGTCTGGTCATTGGCAGCAAAGACTTTGCGGATTTCGGCGAGCGAGAGCGGACAGCCGTTGAGACTCAGCGAAAACAGCGTGGGCAGTTTCAACGACCGCAGTGCATCACCCTTGACCTGAGTCTCGTCAGCCAGCAGCGAAGACAGATTTGGGAATCCGGAATCGGCGAAGGCTGCCCCGGTGAACTGAGTCCCCGATACGTCCAGTGTCCGCAGCTCCGCCGCAGCACCGAAGGACCGGATGACACTGTCGGTAAGGGCTGAATTGCCGCTGAGGTTAAGCACTCGCAGCTGTGGCAGCGCAGCGAGCGGGGCGGCAGCGGCATCGTCCAGTCCGCAGCCGCTCAAGGACAGATCGGTGAGCTTTTGCAGCTGGCTGATGGCTGTGACCGCAGCCGGGTCGAGGGCCACATCATCCAGCAGAATCACCTCCAGAGTCGGATATTTGGCAGCCAGAGCCTGCACGCCGGAGCTGGTGAGCTGCGTGCGTGAAAGAGAAATGGATCGCAGCGGTGCAGTGGGCAGCTGAGCAACACAGGCGTCGTCAATCGCGGTGCCGCTGAGTCCCAGCTCGAGGAGTTTGGGGAGTTCGGCGAAACAGCTGAGATGCCCCGAGACCAGTTCCTGAGCGTCAGTCAGGGTCAGCGCTGTGAGTGCCTTCAGAGAACCGATGGAACGAGCGGCGTTTTCGGTCAGCCGGCAGGATGTGAGCTGAAGTGACTGCAGGCCACTACAGCCCCCAAGGGCCGCCAGCCCGGCTTCAGTAACCTGCGCAGCATTCCCGGAAAGCTCACGCAGCACCGTGGATTCTCCCAGCTGCTGCAGGTCGGCATCAGTCAGCGGCGCAGTTTCGAACCGCACGGCTGTGATCTGGCCGGACAGGTCGTATGCCAGGCTGAGTCCCTTGCCCTGCCGCTGCTGGAACGAATCCAGATTTGCAGACCTGTCACAACCGATCGCCGGAAAAAAGGCCAGCAGCAGGCAACACAGGGAAAGCCAAAAGTTTCGGTTGATCATGGGGAAAAGTCCGAAAGGAATGTGCCAGCAGACGGCCGGCAGGGCCGGTCAGAAACCTGTCTCTAAGGATAGGCGGAAAAACAGGGGAAGACGCGGATTTCTCAGGAGTTTCCGCGGGGTGAATGCGGATCAAGCAGCTGAATCACATGTTTCACGGCAAACGGCTTCTTCACAAAACCGGCTGCGGCCGCCGAATGCCACTGCATCATGCACACATGATTGCTGGTTGCCAGAATCAGCGGGTCGCCGGGAACGTCGTTGAGGAAAGCGGATTTCTGCTGCAGGATTTCCCGAGCGGCCACGGGACGCTGCAGATGAAACACTCCGCCGGAACCGCAGCAATCACGGGCCCCAGGCGCCAGCTGCCACTGGTAACCCGTCGCATCCATCACCGCTGCCGGAATACCGGGACTCCGCTGCCCATGCACAAGATGACAGGGCAGATCCAGCCAGACTCGGGCGGATTCCGGACGGCCGGTGCGGCGAATCGGACCGATTTCTCCAAGGAAATCCAGCACATCACGGACCGGGAGCAGCCCGTCGAGTGCTCGGCGAGTGGCCAGGCCACAGCCGGCGGAATTGGCCAGCACCACATCCACACCCGCTCCCCGGAAGGCCTCCCGGTTCACCTGCCGCAGGCGTTCCACATCGTCCAGCCCCAGATGCTCGTGCATCGCTCCGCAACAGCCCTGAGCCTCCGGAATCACCACCTGCACGTTGTTCTCAATCAAAACTCGAATCGTGGCAAAATTAATCTCCCGAAACACGGCGTCCATCAGACAGCCCGTGAGCAGTGCCGCACGGGGCCCCGTGGGGCGATGCCTCGCCATCAGCTGTTCCGCATAACGAGCCGTGGACAGGAGCGACTCAGGCTGGCCGGGAAACAGCAGCCGGTGCGGAGCCAGACGTCTGCGACGCAGCCAGCGTACCGGGAGCATTGCTGCGTTGAACAGAGCAGGCCTCGCAGCCAGCCACGCAGCCACTCGCAACAACAACCGGGGACGCGATCGCCCCGACTGCACATGCTCGTGCCGAACCTGCTCCAGAATCTCACCATACGGCACGTTGGCCGGACACGCCGGCTCACAGGCCAGACATCCCACGCAGTCGCCCGTATAGGAAGCTGTCCATGGGTCTGGTGGAAGCTGCCCATCCGCCTCTTCACGCCACAGCCGGAGCCGTCCCCGAGGAGAATTGTTCTCGTCGCCCGAAGCCTGAAACGTCGGACAGACCTCCAGACAAAAGCCGCAGTGCACGCAGCTGGTGAGCAGTTCCGGGAGCGGACGGTGCGGCTGCGATCCAGTCATGACCGGGAAAGCTCCTCATTGAAAATCTTCAGCCAGCCGGCTTCATCGGCATTCGCCGGCTGACGGGGCAAATGGCGTGACTGCACATCTCCGCCAATGCCCGAAATCAAATCCTGCAGCTCATCCCGCAGCTTTGTCAGCCGCAGCAGCTCGAAGGCGGTCGGCAACGGCACCGCCAGCTTCGCGTGGATGACGCCAGGGTAAAGCAGCGCAGTGATCTGAAACAACCGCTGTTGCTGCAGCCGCATGGCCATTGCAATCGCTTCATCGGGCGTGGTCTTGATGACAAAGTCCGGGAGTCCGTCGGCGGGGGCCAGCGATGCGCCGGGTTGTGCTGCGGAACCGGGCGGATCCGAGCTGATTTTCAGGCGGTGCGAGCCGGCCAGTTCCTGCAGCCATTCAAAAGCCACCGACTGTTCCGCCTGCGGTCCATGCCACGTGACTCGCAGCTGGCAGGGAGCTGTATGGGGAATCGTCGGCAGCAGCAGATCGATGGCATCGAACCAGTGCAGCCAGCAGCTTTGCAGCAGCACTGCGGCGGCGTCTTCAACAGCCGACAGTGGGCCTTCAAGCCGCCAGATGGAATGCGAGCCGCAGTCCGGACGCAGCCGCAGCACGTAATCCGCCGGCCGGCCTGGGCTGCGACTGGCGTGCAGCAGGAATCGGAACAGGTCGTAGCCGGTTGTGGACTTAACCACGCGCTCGCCCAGCCGCACAGAACGGCCGTCCTCAAGCTCCCAGTTCATACCGATGATATTGTCACAGAAGGGACCGAAACGCGATGACGCCGGTGCCCACGCGCTGGCCAGCGTATGCTCAGCAAGTGTGGCAGCCGAGTCGAGCAGCAGTGGGAAGCGAAAGCCCCGGGGCCGGCAGTATTCAGCGAGCTGTCGCATGGTCCAGGAGGCGGGACAGCAGCACGTGCCGTCGATTTCGTCGAAGTAGGGCGCGAACAGTCGTTCGGAAGTCAGCGCCGGCAATGCCCCGGAATGCTCTGCAGAAGCAGACGTCGCCTTCGCCGACAGCCCCGTGGCTGCGGTTTTTGTGACAGTTGCACCGGCAGTTGTACTGCTGAAGCGTCTGCTGTCGAAAACCTTGAGCGGATTCAACTGGTGACGGGGGTTGAAAATACGGGGGACTGCAAGCTGCATCCGCAGTGCCTCAGGGCCAAAGATCAGCGGCATGCAGCAGGTTTTGTCGTTGCCAATTCCATGCTCGCCGGACAACGTGCCTCCGACCTCCACCACACGCTGCATCAGTCGGCGGCTGATTGCTTCGACGGCATGCACTTCGGCGGGTTTGCGGGAGTCAAACAGGAAGTTGGGGTGCAGATTACCATCGCCCGCATGAAACACATTCACCGCTCGCAGACCGGCCGCATCGGCTTCGTCATAAACCAGCTGCAGAATTTCCGCCAGCGCGCGGCGCGGGATGACCGCATCCTGCACGAGGAAGTCGGGGCTGAGCTGCCCCATCAACCCACCGGCAACCTTGCGAGCCTTCCAGAGTCCGCGGCGGACCTGTTCGTCATCACTGAAATCGACCTGCCCGGCACCGGCGCTGCGCAGCAGTTGAGTCACTGCGGGGGCGCGGGTATCGACCAGCACCCGCGGACCGTCAATTTCCGCCACAATCAGAAAACAATTGTGCGGCAGCCCCATCGCCATCGGACTGTTCTCAACCATCGCCACGCAACGGGGATCCATGAGTTCAATGGCGACGGGAAACGCAGAATCCAGTGCCAGCGCCTGCACAGCGCGTTCGGCAGACTTCAGGTCCGGAAATGCGGCTCGCCATGTCCAGCACTTTTCCGGTCGCGGCAGCAGTCGCAGCCAGAACCGGGTGAAGGCCGCCAGCGTTCCCTCCGAACCAACCATCAGCCGCTTCCAGTCTTCCTGCCATGGCCCGCGACCTCCCGCAGGGCCGCCGAAACGCAGGACTGCACCGTCCAGCAGCACAGCTTCCACACCCAGCACATAATTGCTGGTCACACCGTACCGGAAACAATGGGCGCCACCGGCATTCATGGCGATGTTGCCGCCCAGAGTACATACGGGGCCGCTGGAGGGATCGGGAGGGTAGAACAGGCCGTGCGGTTCAAGGGCCCTGTCGAGCTGATTAAGCACCACACCGCTTTCGACTTCACACCAGAAGCCGCGGGTCGAAATCTGACGAATCGACCGGAGCGCCGAGGTGTGAATCACAATCCCGCCCTGAACGGCCACCGGGCCGCCGGACAGAGACGTCCCCGCACCGCGCAGCGTGAACGGAACATCCAGCGATCTGGCGGCAGACACGACTTTGCAGAGTTCATCCCGGTCGGCAGGAATCACCACCGCGTCCGGCGGATAGCGGCGATACCCCAGGCCATCGGCGTCATAGCCGGCTCGCTGCGCGGGCGAATCCAGAATTCGCCCGCGAACGACCACACGCCGAAGTTTTTGCAGCAACTGTGACACACGACCCTCAAAGGCGATCAGAGGATGTTAATCCGCCGGTTAAAACGCCTGATCAAAGCAGCCACCCGCACCGCAGGCAACAGGCGGCCACCTCAATCTCTCTGCCGCATCACTCTGCCTTTTTAAACCCGGCCTGCACAAGACTCTCGTAGCCTGCCCGCAGCGGTCGCAGGTCCACACCGTGATTCTGCAGAGCTTCCGCGAACATGAGCACCCGACCGCCGGATTTGCAGTGCACATACACCGGCCTGTCTTTGGGAAGTGATTCCGCAATGCTGGCAGGTGTCGCAGACTTGAGCCGGCTCAGCGGCAGCAACTGCGCCTCGGCCAGATGCCCGGCCGCCCATTCATCTTCTTCCCGAACATCCAGCAGCACTGCTGCTTTCTGTTCGACCAGCTGCTTGACATGATCGAGCGGATCAAGGACGTGACCGGCACTGGAGAACTCGGGTTTCATGGCTTTGGGTTTTCCTGGTGGAAGGGGGTTATTCTGAGCAGACTTGCGGGGCTGAGCGAAGACGGGGGAATCGGGATCGCCACCGGACTGCAGAAATGCGATCAGGTCCAGCACTTCATCGCGGTTGAGGGTGTTGATCAGCCCGGCCGGCATCATGGAAACTTTGGACACCAGAGTGTCCTCAATCTCATCACGGGCAATCGTGGTCAGATTGCCAGGCTCAAGCATGTTTTCACACACCATAATCCGGTCGCTGTTGAGGTTCACAACCCGGCCAGCCACCGTGCGGCCACTGTCGAGCACGAACACGCTGGCCTCGTACTGGTCAGAAATCACCTTGCTGGGCTCGATGATGGATTCCAGCAACGTACGGGCGTTGTAGCGGCGGGAGACGGCAGTGAGCTCTGGTCCGACAATGCCGCCATCACCTGCAAACCGGTGACACTTGAAGCAGGCTGTCACCTGAAACATGCGGCGGCCGTTATCGAAACTGCGGCCCCTGAGCCCGGCCTCGACGTCGGCCAGGAAGTCATCCACAGTCCATTCCTTAACCACGGCGCGAGCAGCAGCTTCGACCAGCGGCTGACCGCCGGTGGGCTGAGCTTCGAGGACTTCGCGGAGGGCCGTCTTTTCGTCTTCACTAAGCCGATCGATGGCTTCCTGACGAATGTTCCTGATGAAGCCGGAGAAGGAATTTCCTCCGCGGAGCGTGACGGATTTCACGAACCACTGGAAGTACTCGCGGCGTTGTTCAATGGTCCATGGTCCTTCCAGCGCTCGCAGGCAGTACGCGTAGTGAATCTGCTCTTCCTGGCTGGGGGCTGTGGCGAGCAGTTCGAGGGTTTTGGGGGCCACGTCGGGAGCGTTGAGGTACACGAGAACCCGGCAGAGTTCGCGATTCAGCCGCGGACTGCGGGCGGGATAGAGCGGGCTGAGTGCTGCAGCGACCTGGCGGGCGGTGTCCTGATCGGGCCGACCCAAACGGATAAAGCACAGTCCGAGCACGCGCAGGGCGTCCAGCTGCTGTGACTCGGACAGCTCGGCAGGGTTGAGTTCTCCCAGCGAGGCGAGCAGGCCGTTCTGGTGGGTGGCGTCGCCACAGCGGGCGAGCGCCAGCAGGGCGTTGATGCGCGCATCGGGGCTGGATTTTTCGGCCAGTGCCTTTTCAGCCCAGGCAGCAACAGGCTGATGTTCGATCGCTGTACGGGCCGCAAAGCGAATCGTGCGATCGGAGTGCCCAAGATGCGGCCAGGCTTTGGCCACTGCATCGGGGTTGGGTTCGTGGAGCGTTTCGAGGGATTTGCGGAGCTCGCGGTCGCCGCGGCCAGCCTCGGCATCGAACGCCGCAGGAGCCGTGGATTCTGATCCCGTGTAGGTGACGCGGTAGAGCCCCGACTGGGTGCGGCGGCCACCAACCGTGAAGTACATCGCCTGATCGTGCGGATTAATGATCACGTCGGTTACCGGGAGCGGTGCGGCGGAGATGAAACGTTCGGCTGTCCCCTTCCACGAAGCGCCGTCCGGAGCCATCTGCACGGCATAAATCACGCCGTAGCTCCAGTCACTGATAAAGAGCGAATGCTGGTATCGGGCCGGGAACTTCGCTCCCGTGCCAAACGTGATGCCCGTCGGCGAACCGGGGCCGATGTCCACCACCGAGCCCAGACTGTCGGGGTAATATTCGGGCCACTTGCCGGTGCCGGATCGCCAGCCGAACTCAGAACCGCTCGTCACATGATTCACTCGCGTCGGCCGATACCACGGCGAACCCACGTCCCATTCCATGTCCGCGTCGTAGGTGAACAGTTCGCCGAGCGGGTTCAGGGCGATGTCGTACTGATTCCGAAAACCCATCGACAGCAGCTCCCAGTCGCTGCCGTCGGGGCTGACCTTTGCGATCCAGCCGCCCGGAGCCATGATGCCTACGGCATGGCCGCCAGCATCCCACATCCGCGGGAGCAGCTGGTCTTCATTCCAGATCGTGGGCACGCGGGAACGACTGAACTGCGTGGGTGGCGTGTGGTTGCCACAGGCCACAATCAGCGACTGACCGTCAGGCGACAGAATGATGGCGTGCGGACCATGCTCGTTGCCGCCCTCCAGCACCCGCAGGTGCTCGGACGAATCATAAACGTCGTCACCATTTGTGTCGCGAACCCGATGCAGACCCACCCGCGGCTTGTCACCGCTGTTGGTCATTACGTAGAGGCTGTCAAAGGCGCACAGCAGGCCCTGGGCCATGCCCACATCCACCGCGATGGGTTCGATGAGCATCTGCTGGTCGCTGCCCTGCGGCGGCGGAGTTACGCGGTAGAGCTTGCCGTACTGGTCAGAAACAATCAGCCGTCCCTTCGGGTCGCTGGTCATGCAGACCCACGAACCCATGGTTTCAGCAGGTACCGAGTAAAGCAGTTCGGCGGTGAAGCCCTGTGCAATCTTCAGGTCGGAAACCGGAGTTGCCTCGGGGAGCGGAGCTGCGTCGTCGGAAAGCACAATCGCATCAATTTCCATCCGTCCCGCACGGCTCAGCGGATCAATCCGCAGCGAAGTCACCGGGGAATCCGTGGTGAAGTACAGCTTCAGACTGCGAAATTCCTTGTCGCTGCCGCGGAGCTCCCCGCGCACCGACTTGTCTTCGCTGGTCTCGGGGGAAGCTTCAGTTGTCCAGAACACCTGAATGTCAGCGTTGCCCCTGAATTTCGCGCTGATCAGGATCCGGTGCTGCCCCGCACGCCCCTGAACCGCCGTGGAGAAGAACGGATCGATGCCCGTGGAACGCAACTGCAGGACGCCTTCCGACACCGACAACTGCACCTGATCGTTGGCTGTCCAGCCGACGTCGGGACCTTTGAATTCCCACTCCGCAATTTCTTCAGCAGGGAGCGGGGCTGTGACCAGCCCTGAACAGAACAACAGCAGCATCAGGCGGAAAGAAACATTCATGGAAAACTCGCGATATGCTGGAAACGGAGGTCCGAAACGTTGCCGAAACGGGCGATTGAGGGTGCATTTTAGTGGTTGTGCGGCGGATGTTCTATGGAGAACCAGGGAACAGGAATTTGAACCCTGAATATCCACAATCCATGGAGAGTTTGTGGATCAGCCCGTGATCAGGCTGCGAAATCCTGGAATCGAACGATTTCTGGCTGTCACCTGACAGGATTGCCGCGTAAATTATGGTCAGACAGGCGGTCTGTTGTGCTGAAGCGGTAAGTTTCAGCTGCAATAGTGCTGCATCCTTTTCAACAAGTTTTCTGTTTTCCGGTTCAGGGAGATCACACGATGTCAGTGGTTCTGACAGAGAAAGCCGCAACCGAAATCAAGCGAGTGATTGCTGAGCAGAATCGCCCAGAGCTGAAGTTCGTGCGAGTGGGCGTGGTTGGTGGTGGCTGCAGCGGTTTCCAGTATTCGTTTGACTTCACGAATGTCTGGGACGAAGCGAACGATGTGTTTGAAGAGCATCACGGGGTGGGTGTGGTGGTCGACAAGAAGAGCGACCTGTACCTCGACGGCACCGAGATCGACTTCTACACCGATCTGTCTCGCCGGGGCTTCACATTCAAGAACCCGAATGCCGTCAAGTCCTGCGGGTGCGGCAGCAGCTTTTCTGCCTGATCGCCACGGTGTCCCTTCGCGGGCACTTCAGCAAACCCGTTCCCGAAATCCGGGGCCCGGAAAACATCCGGGCCCTTTTCTTTGGCTGCCTCCGCCCCCGCTGCCTGCTTCCGGTCCCCCCCCATGTCGCCTCCGCACGTCACGGAACACACGGACATCGCCTGCACTCGCTGCGGTTGTGTGTGTGATGACCTGAAGTTAACGGTCTCCAATAATCGTGTGGTCGGCTTCTCCCCCAACTGCGCTCTGGCAGAACCCTGGTTTCGCTGGCTGTCGCAGCCCCTGCCCGCCGACGTGTCGGAAATCGCCGGGCGACCAGCTTCATTTCACGAAGCGGTTCAGCGGTCAGCTGAGCTGCTCAGCAAGGCACGCTCGCCGCTGTTCTTCGGTTTGTCACGGTCCAGCACTGACGGGCAGCGCGCTGCCTGCGAACTGGCCGACCGCATCGGGGCAGTGATCGACACCACGGCCTCCATTGGCCACGGTCCGTCGATCATGGCCTTTCAGGCTGCCGGCGAATCCACCTGCACGCTCGGCGAAATCCGACATCGCTCGGATCTTGTGGTCTACTGGGGCAGCGATCCGATCACCACCCACCCGCGGCACCTCGAACGCATTGTCGAGCGACCGGGACTCTACCGGCCAGGCGGCCGCAGGGATCGTCGAGTGATCGTGATTGATTCCACCCGCACGGCATCGGCCGCCGCCGCGGATCAATTCATCCAGACACAGCCTGATGCCGACTTTGAAATCCTCTGGGTCCTCCGGGCACTGGTGCGAAACATCCCGGTACCCGAAGGCGAGTATGGCGGCGTCCCCCTGACCGTCCTCAAACAGCTCGCCGAAGACTTCCGCAGCAGCCACTACGGAGCGATCTTCTTTGGTGTGCAGCTGGCCGAGGGTGCATCCGGACACTGTACCGTGGAAGCCCTGCTGAGGCTGGTCACTGACCTCAATCTGCACACCCGCTTCGTGGCACGACGCATGCGAGTTCCGGGTGATGTGACCGGAGCAGACAGCGTGCTTTGCTGGCAGACCGGATATCCGTTCAGCGTCAGCCTGAGCAGTGGTTATCCGCGTTACAACCCCGGCGAATACTCCGCCGGCCCAATGCTCGCCCGCCACGAAACCGACTGCCTCGTGCTCATCGGTGGCGAACGCGTCGAAAAACTCCCGGAAGCCGCTCAGCAGGCACTGCACCACATCCCCGTGATCCAGCTCGACCCACCGGAAACCTGCCGCCACATCCCGGCCGCCGTGCGGTTCAACACAGCCATCTACGGCATCCATCGCCGCGGCACCGCCTACCGCATGGACGAAGTCCCGATACCACTCAGAAAAGTCCTCGATTCGCCCCTGCCATCCGACGACGAAGTGCTCCGCGCCGTGCTGAAGGCAGTGCAGGGGCAAACGCTGCGCGAGAAGTGAGAACACACTGAGCCGCCACGCATGAGCCGCACGGCGGCCAACACTTGAGCCGCAGGGCGGCCAACACTTGAGCCGCAGGGCGGCAGCCCGCGGGTAAAGTGCCCTGGCTACGCGATGCTAACCCCACGGGCAGGAGCGCCCACCAGGGTGCAAATCACAACCGAGCGCTTCCGCCGCACCTGAGCCGCAGGGCGGCCAACACCTGAGCCGCAGGGCGGCAGCCCGCGGGTAAAGTGCCCTGCCTACGCGATGCTAACGCCACGGGCAGGGACGCGCACCACGTGCGAAACGCAACCGGGGGCTTCCGCCCGACCGCTCAGGCGCGGGCAGGGGTGCGCACCAGGGTGCGAAATCACAACCGAGCGCTTCCGCCGCACCTGAGCCGCAGGGCGGCAGCCCGCGGGTAAAGTGCCCTGCCTACGCGCTGCTAACGCCACGGGCAGGGACGCGCACCAGGGTGCGAAACCCAACCGGGGGCTTCCGCCCGACCGCTCAGAGGCGGGCAGACGCGATGGCTGCGCAATGTGCCGCCGGATTCTCAGCGTCCCGGATTCAGCCGGATCTCCTCGGTTTCCCTCAGCAGCAATCCGTTCTCGTCAACCGGGACATTGCCGGCGTCGGCATTCGGGGCTGAGGAAACAGGCAGGGTGGCTTCTGCGGGTTCGACCGTCAATGGACCAGCGGCAAGTCCAGGGCCGCGTGGAGCAACGGGGGCGTCGCTGGACATCAGCAGCAGGCAGGCCGTGAGAGCTGCCAGTGCTGCTACGATGGCGATTCTGGAGGCTGGCGCAGGACGGTGAGCCGGAACCACAGCGGCCTGCACTGTGACCGGACGCACAGGATTGTTCAGAGCCAGCGGCACTTCGAGGCGAAAGAAGTCCCTGAGCAGATGATCCACCGCCGCTTCGGACAATCCGTGTTCTGAAGCAGGCTGGTCGCTGTGCTGATTAGTCATTGGAAAAACCCTGTTCTGTCAGAATCTCAGCCAGCCGACGGCGGGCACGAGATAACCGCATGTCCACTGCAGCAGCACTGCAGTCCATGACGCTGGCCATCTGAGCTGCAGACCAGTCCATGGAATATTTCATGACCAGCACTCGCCGGTCGTCGTCGTTGAGCAGTCGCAGGGCCTCCCGGATCTGCTGCTGGCGTTCCTTCAACTGCAGATGCTGGTCGGCTGTCAGAGTGGCGGACGTGTGATCGTCGAGTCCCGGAAGCAGATGCACGGAATTGGACTTCCGCCTGGCCGCATCCCGCAACCAGTTCTGGCCAACCCGGAGCAGCCACGCTTTCAGGTCCCGGACCGGCTGACCGTGATAATCGTGCAGCCGTGCAAACGCTTCCTGAACCGCGTCACACGCCCGCTCAGGATCGTTGCACATGGAGTAGAATAAAGCCCAGAGCTCCCGGGAATGATTCCGGTAGAAGGCTTCGATCTGCTCGGGCTGCCAATCGGTCATTCTGCCTTCCGATTCCCCGAAACAAGCGGCTGACCAGCTGTCCGCCGCAAATAAAGACGCAGCGCGGTGGACAATCCAACGCGCTGCTGACAAATATGCGGCCCGAAAGGGAAAAAACCCAGACGCCACCACCGAAAACGAAGGATTTCTTCGGAATTCGGCGGTCAGAAGAGGTTCTCTGACCGCCGCTCCGATTCTCGGCCTCAGGCTGGCGGCGCCGCATCACCAGAGATGCGGCCTCGGATCGGGATTCGGCGAGTTCCCGCTTCGGGAGTCCGACGCAGGGTCAGCGTGAGCACCCCCTGCTGCAGCTCGGCCTCGATCGAACCCGGGTCCACCCCGTCACGCACCTTCAGCACTCGACGGAATTTCCCCGAAGAACGGTCGTTGAACAACTCCCGACCGCCCTCCACCACCAACCCAGCACGCTCGCCCTCAATCACCAGCGACCCGTCCTGCCACGTCACCTGAATGTCTGACTCCGACACACCAGGCAGATCCAGAGCAACCGTCCAGCGGTCCTCGAACTCCAGCACCGTCATCCCGGCATAGGCCGGCTGACTGTCCAACCCCAGCTGCCGCTCAAAATCCCTCCGCAAAGCCACGAAAGGACTGCCAGCCGGATGCAGCAATGTGTTCCAGTTCATCGCCATTCTCCCTCTTCTTCACAGACTTCTGCTCGCCGCAGCAGCTCTCCATGCAGCCCACCTGCATCGCCCCGCGGCCATGACAACGGGATCAGCAGGTCTCGTGCCAATCACTGAATCTTTCTTTCTTTTTTGATTTAAACCGTTCTAAAACAAGACTTTACAACTCCAACAAATTTTCGAATAGAAAATCAAACAGTAAGAAGATGCCAAAACGGCAGCATTAAAAATTCCAGCCATAGAGACAAAGATGCCAATTTGGCAAAAACTGTCATTTTTGCAACAAGCTGCCTGAAAGAGCCAAAACGGCAGTGTTCAACTTGAGCACCAGTGGCAGTGCACATGGAACACGACGCTCGCAGGCCGCCGTTTGAGCAGCTCACTGACACTGCGGGCGACGGTCCAGGCATTCCTGCGAAACTCACCGCCCCCGGAAGACAGCGCCGCCGCGGAGATGCTATCCTTCACACATCCCCCCTCCCCTGTGCAGCCTCCCGCGGAACTGGTCCCTATGATTCCCGATGACCGTCTGGATGCCTTCCTGCAACAGCTTTGGCGGGACGGTCGTGAATTCGACGCGGCCCAGCCCGACCCGGCCACCAAACGTCGCAACATCACCCCCTCCACCGGACGCTTTCTGGAACTGCTGGTTCAGGAACAGCGCCCCCGACGAATCCTCGAACTGGGCACTTCAAACGGCTATTCCACACTTTGGCTGCTCAGAGCCGCAACGTTGCTGGGCATCCCTGTGGACAGTGTCGACCACAGCCCCGAAAAGCACACCGAGGCAGCGCGGAATCTCACCGCGGCCGACGCGCTGGCTGCGGTGCAGCTGCACACCATCGACGCCGGAGAATTTCTCAAACGCAGCCCCGATGGCTGCTGGGACTTTATCTTCCTGGACAGCAACCGCAGTCGCTACGTGGACTGGTGGCCGGAGCTACTGCGATGTTTCACCCCCGGAGTACTCGTGGTGGACAACGCGGTCTCTCACGCCGCAGAACTGCAGCCGCTGCAAAGTCTCATCGACCAGCATCCGCTCTTCGAACGCTCCGTGCTCACCATCGGCAACGGACAACTCGTAGTGCGTGCCAGGCCTGCGGCTGCTGCCGGCAGCGGGCTGATTCAGCTGGGGATCGGCTGAACGTCATCTCAGTCGGGCAGCGTCATCGCGCCTTCCGCTGCGCGGGCTCGATCGATGGAATCCACGACAGCCTGCACGTACTGCGAATCGGAAAACGGACTCATGATGTAGGACTTGAGCGCCACGATCGGGGCTCCGGCATCCGATTCCCGGAACCGGTCGGTCATCGAGATCACCACGCCTTCCCCCTGCAGCGCTTCCGCCTGGACTCGCTGGAAGATCCTGCGGTTGTAGTCATTGATCGCCTGCAGGCGTGGCGTGAGTCGGGCTTCGACCTGTTCGCGCCGCGGGAACTCAAACGTATCAATCTGATCGGGATAGACGCGAAAGAGCGTGACCGGGCCGAAATTGTCGGGGTTCATCACGCTGATGCAGGGATGCGCGGAAAGTCGGGAGCGGAGTGTTTCGGCCATGGTGACGAGGTGTCCCAGGAGCGACTGCAGGCCCTGCACGCCGAGCAGCGAGAGGGCGCCGAGCGCCGCCATCGGGCCGCAGCCGGAGCGGCTGGTCTCCAGCGAAAAACGCCCTGGGTTCCACGTTCCGGATTGAAACAGGTACGGCGTGAGCTGCTGGTCACGGCTGAGCAGTTTCAGATCGGCAGCGTCGCGGACGAGGATGGCGCTGCTGATGTAGGGAGCAAACCCGGTCTTGTGATAGTCGATGCCGACTGAATCGGCCAGCTGCAGGTGGCGAATACGACGATGGGTGCCAGCCAGAGCACGCAGTGTGCGGTCGGGAAACTCCAGCGGATTTTCGTTGAAGTCATAATCCCGAAACACACTCCATGCCCACCCAATGACGGCATCCGCGTGGATATGCGGCAGGTAATCCAGATGAAATTCGTCGCACAGACGATCCCGGATTTCCCGAATCTGATCCAGAGCATCGAGGCCGAACGCGTCGGTCGTGCCCGTGGTGGCGATGATGCAGGCAATCCGCCGGCCCTCGCGGAGCAGCCTGCGAAGCTCGGACTCCAGCAGACAGGTGCGAATTTCGGAAGCCGGCGTTGAAGGAATGGAAACGACGTTGTCCAGCCCCAGTCCCAGCCACGAGGCGGCTGTTTTGCCGGCGTAATGGGCCTGATCCGAACAAACAATCACCGGCGGCTCCCCGCGAAGCCCCGCGCGCAGACTGCCGGGAACCGCCTTTTCGAGTCCGATGCGAATGGCATACAGGAGTGTCCCGGAGCCACCGAAGGTAAACAGGCCGCCGGCCTGCTGCGGGTCGTACCCCACAAGCGCCGCGGACATGCTGAGCACTTCGGCTTCGGCCAGAGCAGCACCGCGACTGCCTTCTTCGCTGCAGAGATTCGGGTTGTAGATCGCCGGGAGCAGTGTACCGAGAATTCCCGGGATGCAGGGCGGAGGAATCACGTTGATCTGAGACCGCGGATGCCCCCAGATGAACATCCCGCTGAGATGATCAACAAGCTGCCGGGATACGTGTTCGACAGTCTGCATGGATTCAGGCACCCGCGCCCGAATGGCCTCAGAAAAATCAATCTCCCGCGGCTCGCCAAGAATCGGTCGCTGCGACTTCATCGCGTCCACCCGGTCCAAAGCCCGCAGCACAGAAAACACAAACCACGCATCGTGCTCCTGATCAGAAACCGGCTGCGGAAAAGCCCGACGCAGCTGCTCCAGCTGCTGACGATATGCGGACATTGAAAATTGCCTGTCGCGGAAGGGTAAGTGAAACGACCACGCGGCCGATTATATCAGGCGCTGGTGAAACATTCCCGCCCGGCGGTATTCTGAGCGGACGGGCAGAAGCCCCCGGTTACGCCTCGCACCCTGGTGCGCACCCCTACCCGCTCCTGAGCGGACGGGCGGAAGCCCCCGGTTACGCCTCGCACCCTGGTGCGCAACCCTGCCCGCGGCGTTGGTGGTGCGTAGCCAGGGCTCTTTACCCGCGGGCTGCCGCCCTGCGACTCAGGCGTTTGCCGCCCTGCGGCTCATGCGTGTTTTCTTACTTCTTACTTCTTACTTCTTACTTCTCACTTCTCACTTCTCACTCCTCTCCACTTTCTACCCTCTACTCTCTCGCGCAGCGTTTGCCCACCGGCTCATCGAGGTTGGCGAGGGCGACGACCTCCACTCCCAACGGCACAACATTCCTCGCCTGGCCCTCCGCCACTGCCTGCCGCAACTCCTGTTCGAAAACTCAGCAGCATCGCACACCTGGAACCGCCGATTTTTCGCATCGGAAAGAATGCGGGGCCGGGTACTGCACGGTGATGCGGCAGTGCTGCCTTTGAGACGTACAGGCGGCCCCCATTTCCGCGGCGAATCAAGAAAAATCCGCCAGCCGGTGCTCCAATTGGCACGAGTTGGTCCAGCTTTTGCGGAAGGTCCCTGCGTCGATGTTCACCAGCGGCCTGCTGCAAAGCGCCGCTGCCCATCGTGCTTCGGGGCTCCCACCAAACCCCGCGGCAGCTGAATTGTCTCGGATTGGAATACGAGCCATGGGTGTGATGGTTGAGGATTTCCGGCGCTGGCGATTGTGGTTCCCGCTGGGCTGGGTACTGATCGCCGCGGTTTCCGTTTACGACATCTGGCTGACAGTGCGATACCGCGAGGAAATGCCACTGCTGGAAGAAAATCCGCTGGGCATCTGGCTGATTCGACTGGACAGTGGCGACATCAATCTGTTTGTGCAGCTGAAGATCGCCGGCACCATCGTGGTGATGGCGGTGCTGCTTCGCATGATGCTGCGGGAGAGCCGACTGCTGGCACCCGTCACCGGAACACTGGCTTCGCTGCAGACGGGCCTGCTGCTGTACCTGACGCTGGTCTGACAGAGTCTGCTGAAACTCGCAGGGATAACGCAACGGGCAGGAAACGGGCGAAAGAGATTGTTTCCAGCAACGTCTGTCTGTTTACATGCGTCTCGAGCCACAGGGCGGGAGATACTAAGCCGCCTGGCGGCAGCCCGCGGGTAAAGTGCCCTGGCTACACGCTGCTGAAGCCAACGCCAGGATCACAAACCAGGGTGCAAAATCCCAACCGGGGGCTTCCGCCGCGCATGAGCCGCCTGGCGGCAGCCTGCGGGTAAAGAGCGCTGGCAACACGCAGCAGAAGCCAACGCCAGGGGTCGCGCACCATGGCGCGATTCCCAACCGGACGCTTCCGCCCCGCTTGAGCCGCTGGGCGGCAGCCCGCGGGTAAAGTGCCCTCGCTACGCGCTACTGACGCCACGGGCAGCGGACGGGCGCTAAGCCGCCTGGCGGCAGCCTGCGGGTAAAGGGGCCTGCAACACGCTACTGACGCCACGGGCAGGGGTGCGCACCAAGGTGCGAATCACAACCGGGGGCTGCCGCCCGACCGCTCACGCGTGGGCAAGGGTGCGCACCAAGGTGCGAATCACAACCGGGGGCTTCCGCCGCGCATGAGCCGCCTGGCGGCAGCCTGCGGGTAAAGAGCGCTGGCAACACGCAGCAGAAGCTAACGCCAGGGGTCGCGCACCACGGCGCGATTCCCACCCCGCCGCTTCCGCTCCGCACTGAGCCGCTGGGCGGCAGCCCGCGGGTAAAGTGCCCTTGCTACACGCTACTGACGCCACGGGCAGGGGTGCGCACCAAGGTGCGAATCACAACCGGGGGCTTCTGCCCGAC
>JBEAUF010000356.1:0-5662 GCA_041161565.1 Planctomycetota bacterium
GGCGGGGGTGAGCCGAGGATTTGTTCGAGGAGCCAGCGGCCGCGTTTGACGGGAGATGTGCGTGTGGGGTTGCTGGTGACCGTCAGGATCCCGGCCTGGGTGAGCAGTCCGCCGCGCTGGGGGTCCTGAAGTGAGACGCGGACAAATTCATTGCCTTTGATGGGTTGTCCGCCTGGTTTCGGTTCGGGCTGACCTTCGCGATTGCCGAGGTTATCGAGGATGCCGTAGTGGCGAGCGAGCGGTTCATTGAGAAAGGTGAAGTCTGCTGCGACCAGGTCGGTGAGGCTGCGATTTTCCCGGAGTACGGCATCCACGAACAGCTCGGTTTCACGTTTCATGGCTGCTCGGAGTTCCGGAGTGAAAGTGGGGAAGAGCGTGGCATCGGGTGCTGCGACGTCGAGTCGCTGCAGCTGCAGCCACTGGAGTGCGAAGCTCTGGACGAGGGCAGAGGATTTGGGGTCGGCCAGCATTCTGCGGACTTGTTCGGTGAGCTGGCTGTTGAGCTGACCGGCGTCAGCGAGATCGAGCAGCGTATCATCCGGCATGCTGCTCCAGAGAAAATAGGACAGGCGGGAGGCGAGCTGATGTTCGGTGAGTGGTCGGATTTCGGGGCTTTGCGGGTTTGGGTCATGTTCGACGCGGAAGAGAAAAGCGGGTGAGCAGAGTGCGGCCTGCATGGCCAGCTGCATGCCGCTTTCCCAGGATTCCCCGGCAGCCACGGTTTGATCGGCCAGTGTGGCCGCGCGTTCGACTTCTGCGGGGGTCACGTTGCGGCGCCAGGCGCGGCGGAGGAAACGCTGCAGGATTTCGCGAGTTTGTTCGGGCTGTGGTTTGGCGGGGTCACAGGCGAGCAGTTTGCGGTGGGAGGCGGGGCGAGTATCGAGTGGGCCATCGAGGGCGAAGTATTCGACCCAGAGAGTGGTGGCGGGCTGACCGGCATCGGGACGCACGAGTGCGATCATCATGCGTTCGCGTCCGGCGATGGCAGGCACCGGCAATTCAATGGTCTCCGCCTGATCCCGCTCGGTGGCGCGGACTTCGATGGTCTGGAGAATTTTCGCGGGTTTGAGCACGTTGCCGGCGAGTACAGCGAGTTCTTCATCGGTGGAGCGATCTGCCAGCTGGGGGCCGTGCACGAGGATAGCGATTTTCACCGGCTGATCGGAGCCACTCCGGGCGTAGACTTTCGTGCGGAACGTGTAGTCGCCGTCTTCCCATTTATAGGGTGTGTGCAGCGGCCCGACAGCGATGGGTTCGGTGCCATCTGACGTCATGCGGCGGAAGCCGTTTTCCATGAGTTTCGAGGCGACGTCTCCGGATGCTGGTTCTGTGTAAGTGGAGGACAGGTGTCTTTTCACAACTGGCGGGGGCACAGCGGCGATCGCCTGTTCGACGACCGTTTCCGCAGCGGCGATGTAGCGTTCCATGAGTACGGGCGAGAGTGTCAGCACATCGCCGATGTTGTCGAAGCCGTGACCGATATCGTCTGCGGGGAAGTCGGCTGCGGGGTCGAAGCTGACCCCCATCAGATCGCGGATTGTATTGCGGTATTCGAGCCGATTGAGTCGCCGCATGGTGACTCGACCAGGATCCGGACTGGCGTTTCGGTCGGCGTGGTCGAGGATGGTTTTGAGTTGGGTCTGGATGTGGTCGGATTCTTCGCCGGAGGGCCGTACGGGGGCATCCTGTGGAGGCATTTCGCCAGCAGCAAGGACTCGCAGCACCTTATCCGTGATTCGCCGCTGTTTGACTACGGCTGCGGAATCGGCGAGGGGTTCCAGAGAGAGTTTCGCATTTTTTTCCTGTTCGTTGTGGCAGCTGAGGCAGTATTTCTGCAGGAATGGTCTGCCGGTTGCTGAGAAATCCGGGACGTCATCGCTGGTGGCGGCGAGGGTGGCCTGGGTGAACAGCAGGAGCATCCTGAGCATGGAAGCGGGCTTTCGTGGCGGCGGGCGGGTGCTGGGGCAGGGAGTGTGTGCGGGGAGTGTTGTGAAAGGTTACGCAGGCTGATGCTCCAACGCCAGTCCGGTTGTCGGGCCGCGGTGCCAAATGAGAATTTTTGCGGATCAATCGCGATTGTCTGCGGCACGTTTAACTGACTCGGGAGCCCATTCCACGCTATACTTTCCCGCGCTGAATCCTGCGCTGAATCCCGCGCAGTCCGCCGCATCCCGGAGCTCGATCATGTCCCCAGCAACCACGGAATCAGACGCCGAGCGGCATCCGGTGGAGGTGCTGGCAGAGCGTTATGCTGAGCAGTTGCGGGCGGGCGAAGAGCCGTCAATTGAAGCGTTTTGCCGCGAGTACCCTGAACATGCGGAAATGATCCGTGCGGTGTTTCCATCGGTGGCGGCAGCGGAGCGAGCGAGCCGTCAGCAGGAGCAGCAGCGGCAGCGTTCGGCGGCCAGCCCCTTTTCTGCTGGACAGCGTCCCGAGGTGATTGGCGATTTTCGGATTCTGCGCGAGGTGGGTCGTGGCGGGATGGGGGTGGTCTACGAGGCTTTGCAACTGTCGCTCAAGCGGCGTGTTGCGCTGAAGGTGATCAACCCGCTGCTGGCCACATCCGAGCGTCAGCTGCAGCGGTTTCGACGGGAGGCGGAATCTGCTGCGCGGCTGCACCACAGCAACATCGTGCCGGTATTCGGGTTTGGCGAGGATCGCGGGGTCTATTTTTATGCCATGCAGCTGATTGAGGGGGCCACGCTGGCAGAGATCATCTCCGGACTGCATGAACTGCCTGCGGGGCCTGCCGAAGCTGCTGAGGCTGCTGCCCCCGCGAACAGCTCATCGGCCATCGCTTCCAGTGAGCTCAGGCAGCGTCGGACGGACCTCGCCGTCCGGCAGCTGCTGGGTCGTGATTTCGCTGCTCGCGGCCTGGTGCAGGCGCCCGTGAATGATTCCACCGTCATCTTCGATCCTCTGCAAGCACCTGAAGCATCAACCATTGCATTCAGGCTGTCGGGGGGTGAATCGAGGACGGGACCGTCTGCGGGTGAGAGTCCGCGGCCCGGGTCAGCTGAAGGCGAATCGCAGTCAGGGGGAGAGGCTGAGCGTCTGTGTCTGCCACCGCTCTATTTCCGCAACATTGCGCGGCTGATTGCGTCCGCGGCCAACGCTTTGGACTACGCGCACCGCCAGGGAATTCTGCATCGCGACATCAAGCCCGCGAATTTGCTGGTGGATGTCAATGGCGTTGTCTGCATAGCGGATTTCGGGCTGGCGCGGGCGATGGAGCCGGATGCGATAACACAAACCGGTGAAATCGTGGGTACGTTTCGCTATATGGCCCCGGAGCAGCTCCGCGGGCATGCGGATCCTCGCACGGACATTCACGCGCTGGGGCTGACTCTGCGGGAGCTGCTGACGCTGGAACCGATGCAGGGATCGCTGCTGCAGGTGACTGAACGGCACCAGCTGCCTGCGCCGCGAACTCTGCATCCGGAGATTCCGCGGGATTTGGAAACCATCGCGCTGACAGCCTGCATGCCGGAACCGGAACGTCGTTACCAGACAGCTGGCGAATTTGAAGCGGATTTGCTGCGGTTTCTTGAGGATCGTCCGATCGCGGCGCGCCGAGTCACCGCGGTGGAGCGGCTGTGGCGCTGGTCTCGCCGCAACCCTCAGCTCGCCGTTCTTTCCGCCGCCACACTGGCGTTGCTGCTGGCGATCGTCCTGATTCTTGGCAGCAGTTATCGCCGCATCCAGCGAGCATTTCTTGCTCGCAACGAGCAGTACCAGCGAGCGGAACAGAATCTGCTTGAAAAAACGGCTGCTCTGGAAACGGCCAGTCGTGAACGACTGCGAGCTGAGAGAAACCTCGAGCTGGCGATTGCGGCCTTTGAGGAAGTGTTTGCGAACATTGCGGCCCGCGGCCGTTCGGAAACCCTGCTCGATGAACTCGGTGCTGATGAGCTCCCGACGGCTGCTGATGCATCACTCAGTTCTGCCGACGTCACTCTGCTGGAAACGCTCCTTGAATTCTTCGACCGCTTTGCGGAAGAGAACGCGCGTGACCTTGGCAGTCGTGCCAGCGATGCGCGGCGGCGAGTTGGCGACATTCAGCAACAGCTGGGGCGTTTCGACGATGCGCGTCAGTCTTACAGGTTGGCATTGTCTGCCTGCCGCGCGGCGTCTGAACAGGGTGCAGTCGACAGTGCTGCCGGGTTTTGTGAGCTGCAGATTCTGCACCAGCTCCTGCAGCTGGAGGTTCAGCGTGGAGATATCCCGGCTGCGCTTCAGGGGCTTCAGCAGTTCCGTGAAGCTTTGAACAGGAATGCAGCCGCAGCAGAGTCCAGCGCGGGCCGCTTTTTGCTCGCCAGCGCCCTCAACAGCATAGCCGCTCTGGGGCTCCGACAACCGCTCGATCCGCGGATGCGGCCACGTCCAGGCTTCGGTGGCGGTGGTATTTCCGGCGGCCCGGCTGGAAACGGCGGGCCGGGTGGATTTCCCGGAAATCCGCCCGGTTTGCCTCCGCTGAACCCGGCCGCCATCGACCCGCGGATGCGCAGAGTTGTGGATGCCAACGAGGAGGCTTTGCAGATTCTGCGAACGCTGTGCGCAGCTGAGCCCGACAGCACGGCTTTCCGACTGGCACTTGCCCGCGCGACTCGTGATCGCGCGCGACTTGCCCAGTTTCGGCGCGACTTCGTGGCGGCGGACGAGGCGTTTGCCGAAGCGGTGGGGATTCTGGAAAAACTGCAGCAGGAACATCCCGGCGCTGATCTGTTTCAGTTCGAGCTCGCCGATGCACTCGGATCCTTCAGTGCCTTTCGCCCGGCCGACCTGCAGCGGCTCCAGCGGTCGCTCCAGATCAGTCGGCAGCTGATGGAGAAACATCCGGCGGTTCCTGAATACCGCAGTCTGCACGCCGCGACGCTGTCGAGGATCGCGGCCATTCAGGCAATTCAGGGACAGTTCGTTCGCGCGGAAGTCGGGCTGCAGGAAGCCCTGCGTCTCCTGCAACAGCTCACCGGCCAATTTCCGGATAGCCTCACATATCAGCTGGCGCTGCTGCGTACCCAACAGCAGCTGGCAGCGTTGTATGCCCGCAACAACCGCCCGGCACAGGCTCGCGAAATACTGGACGATGCGATTCAGCGCATCGAATCCGCCCCTGCCGACGCCCGGCTTCGCCCTGCAGCCAATTCGCTGCTGAATCGACTGCGGGAAATGCGACAAAATCAGAGCGTAACGCCGGAGCAGGGGTGAGTGCGTGCGTGGGTGATGGCGTGCGTGGGATAAGGCGATGAGCCGCCTGGCGGCAGCCTGCGGGTAAAGGGTGCTGGTGACGCGCTGCTGACGCCGTGGGCAGGGTTGGGCACCAGGGTGCCGGAATCGCAACCGGGGGCTTCCGCCACTTATGAGCCGCAGGGCGGCAGCCCGCGGGTAAAGAGCCCTGGCAACGCGCTGCTGCCGCCGCGGGCAGGGTTGGGCACCAGGGTGCGGAATCGCAACCGGGGGCTTCTGCCACTTATGAGCCGCAGGGCGGGAGCCCGCGGGTAAAGAGCCCTGGCAATGCGCTGCTGCCGCCGCGGGGAGGGTTGGGCACCAGGGTGCCGGGACGTAACCGTGGGCTTCCGCCACACATGAGCCGCAGGGCGGGAGCCCGCGGGTAAAGAGCCCTGGCAACGCGCTGCTGCCGCCGCGGGCAGGGGTGGGCACC
>JBEAUF010000423.1:0-16795 GCA_041161565.1 Planctomycetota bacterium
TGTAATGGGGGGCGGAGTCCGAAAGACGACTTCCGGTATTCTTAACACCGTTTCGCCATCCCAGCCTCGCTCTCCCAGGTCCTCACCCCTCTTTTCACAGAATTTCAGAGAATCCCAATGCAATTGGCCTGCCGCCCTGCGGCTCAGTGCGCTACACCACCCTCAGACATCGATCTCGGGAAGCCCGGTCACCGCCGCCCATTTTCTGCGAAACGATTCGCGCTGAAATAACTCGGGGTTGAGCACTCCACGGGGGCGACGACCACTCGCCAAATTCAGCATGCTGCCGCTGGCCATTCTGCCAATATCCCGGAACAGCTCTTCAGTCCACGCAATCGAATGCGGCGCCAGCAGCACATTGTCCAGGTCACCGAAGCGATGCGGTGCCATGACCGGTTCGATTTCAAAACAGTCCAGAGCAGCTCCGGCAATGCGGTGGGACCGCAACGCCGCGTACAAAGCATCCTCGTCGACAATGCCCCCCCGAGCCGTATTCAGCAGATAAGCGGTCGGTTTCATCAGGCTCAGTTCACGAGCACCCAGCAGTCCGCGAGTGTCGGCATTCAACGGACAATGCACCGAAACAAAATCTGACTCCCGCAGCAGCTCGTCAAGACCCACGCCGCGGACGCCCAGTTCTGCGAGCACTTCCGGAGGTGCAAACGGGTCATACACCAGCGGCTGACACATCCCGAAGCCATTCAGCATCGCAACCAGCCGGCGGCCAATGCCGCCAAAGCCAATCACGCCCAGCGTGCGGTCCCGCAGTTCGCGACCCATGTACCGAGTCCGAGCGGACCAGTCACCGGTTCTTACAAGGCGATCCTTCACCAGCATGTGATGTGACAGCGCGATCATCCAGCCGATCGTCGCTTCCGCTACCGGGCGATCCACAGCACCGGTTGTGATCATCACCAGCACATCGCTCGCGGTGCAGGAAGCGACATCCACCGAATCATAGCCGACTCCAAAGCGGCCAATCGCCAGCAGTTCACGGGCGTCCGCCACAGATGCCGCAGTGACCCGCGGGGTCAGCACGATCACTCCGGCACAGCCCTGAAGCTGGTCAGGAGTGATCTCCGGACGGTGTTCGGAAAATCGCCTGACCGCAGCCCTGCCTGTGAGCAGCTCGAGACCCATGTCCGCGAACTTCGGTTGCCCGGCTTCATCGAAGAAATCCGCCGTGAGACCCACATTGAACATAGCTGTCGTTTTCCATTCAGAGTTCCGCGGCACAGGATTCGGCCACCACAATACGTTCGGGCAGTGGTCCTGCGTAAACCCAGATCATATCCATTTCTGCGGAGGAATCATTGCGGAAGAAGTGGGCCCGCCCGCGGGGAACCATGGCTGTGGCACACCCCTCCAGTAACCGTCGGCGACCTTCCACAAGACAGGCCGCCGTACCGGCTGTGATGCAGATCGATTCGTCGAAGTCATGAACATGGGCAGGCAGTCGACCACCCGGCTGAAATCGAGCAAACCCGCCGCTCATCTCAAGTCCCGGCATCAGCCTCGCATTGAAATAATCCACAAACTCCGCTCCCGGACCAACTCCCCGCTGCCGCACTGCCGTGGCATATCGCGTCACCCGCTCTGCGCCCGGACGCCCCGCTGAATCTTCCGGCATGCGCTCGATCGGAAATTCACGAACCACCGCACTCCGTTCGGGAACTGCTGTTGCCATGGCAATGTGCAGACGCGTCTGCCGGGCAGCGTCAGGGTTTCGAGCCGCATGGGGCAACCAGCGAGGGATGGTGATGTTGTCAAGCGGGCGCAGGCGGTAGATACGCCCCTCCACAGTCATCTCCAGCTCTCCTTCCAGCACCGTGATTGATTCACTGCAGGGGTGCATGTGACATGACAAGCCGGCATGGGGCGCCAGAGTGACCAGGCCGGTGGTTAATCCCCGTGCACCTTCACGCTGGCCCGCCAGTGGGCGAAACTCCACACCCGACTCCAGCTCAATCCCTGTGACTTCCGCAGGCGCAGTCACCACTGCATCGCGGTCCGGCCGCAGCCGCTCAGGAATTGCTGGCAGAGGCACCGCGGGAACTCGCCCGTCCCGCGGATCCAGACTGCAGGCCGGCTGAAGATCCCGATTGAGCAGTGCGAGTGTCTGCCGCAGTGTTCGCAGCAGCAAACCCGCATCCGAACCCAAACCGGGCATCAAAAAGCCCTGGTCACATCGCTCAAGCAGATTCTCCGGGCCCGTTGCAAGCACCCCGCAATGCCGACCGGCACCGCGAATGATGTCCTTCAACCCCAAGATCTCAGCCGCCACTCCCGGACCTTCCCACTGGCCACGAAATCCGGCCGATGCCGAAAAATCCGCCGGGCCAAAAAAGAAAACGTCCACACCCTCAACCGTACACATCTCCGGCACGTGCGGAATCGCCGCCACACTTTCAATCAATGGCACCACAAGCACCTGAGAATTGGACTCCGCTGTGTGCTCCACCAGACACTGCCCCCAAACCGTCGCCCGCTCACCACCAATACCCCGACGACCCTCAGGCGGATAACGACAGTCACGCACCGCCTCTCGCAGTTGTGCGGCTGTTTCCATCCACGGAATCACAATTCCGTCGGCACCAATGTCCAGAGCCCGCTTGGTCATTGCCGTATCGCGTTCCTGCAGGCGTACGAGCACCACTGTGGAGCTGCGTACGGCCGCCCGGATGTGCTCCGCTATCTCGCGCCAGTCCAGATGACCGTGCTCCGCATCGATCACCACCCAGTCCACCCCGAGGGCAACAGCCATTTCCGTGATCGACGGCGCTTCCAGAGTAATCCATAAACCACAGACCGGGATCTGTTGTCTGAGCTTTGAACGGAATTGCTGCAGAGCCAGAGTTTTCATGCGTATGTGCCTTTCTGAGAAACCGGATTTCTACACGGTTTGACAGCCCCGCAAAACTCAGGAGGCAGCATCGCCCCTGGATCCACGGACAGCCTCCGGGCCCTGTCAATCAGATTCCACGCCGATTTGGCTGTTTGTGGCCAGAATCTTCTGCAGGTAGGCAAGTCCGCCCGCCTCGTCAGCGAAGTCTCCCCGCAGCTGCGCTTCGTGGCACGCGTTCAGAACCTGCCGGAACCATATACCCGGAGTGTGTCCGAGCGCGATCAGGTGGCGACCGAGGATGAGTGGAGGTGCAACGGCGGGCGCAGTGACCTGAGACGAGCCCTCAGCGAATACTTCGCCAGCCCGGTCGGCGAATGCCCTGAGCTCTGGCGAAAGCCCCGGCGGTAACGGTGGACGACCACTCAAATCCGCTTCGATCAGCCGGATCAGTTGCGGCAGGGAGGCGGGCCTGAGCCTTGCCAGCAGACGTCGGATTGACGCGGCATTCAAACGCGGCTGGGCATGCGCAAGATGCTCTGCCACCAGTGGCAGAATCTGTTGCGTAATTTCTGCCGGAGCACCAATACGGTTCAGAAATTGTTCGGCGATTGGAACTCCTGCCTGTGGATGGCCGGGGGCCCTCCAACGGTCATTCTGAAACACCGTTGTGGAGGGCTTGCCGAAATCGTGGCAAAGCGCTGCCAGCAGCAGCAGGTGACGTTCCGCATCTTCCAGTCCGTCACGACGACTGATGCGTGCTGCCTGATCGCAGACGTGCAGAGTATGCACCCAGACGTTACCTTCGGGGTGCCATTGAGGGTCCTGGGGGACATCCACGAGCGCTGTCAGCTCGGGGAACAGCCTGAGCTGCCCTGTGGCACGCAACTGATGCAGTACGTGGGCAGGCTCTGCGAGGTCCGCCCAGACCTGCCAGAATCGCCAGTTGCAGAGTTCGGCGTCCTGAGGCTGGCCGAACGTATTGTCGTCAGCGTCAGGAATGATCGATCGACTCCTTCGCAGAAACTTCCAGGCTGTGTTCGCCGAGAACCGGATTCGGGTTGCCTCGAGAGATTATGTTCCTCCAGCGGTCCACAATGGCTGTGATTTCTCTGAGCGCGTCTGTGGTGGCGTCAGGCCTTGCAATCACCTGATCGAGACAGCCATAGTGTTCTTCAATGCATTCCAGCAGCAGGCGACGAATGGCAGCCTCATCGGGCTCGTCCGGCAACCGACTCTGCAGATAAAGATTCTCCAGCTGCTTCTCCTTGTCCGCGGCCCAGCTGCGAATGTCGGCTTCCGTAACTTCACCGCGGCGGATGGCTTTCAGATGTGCACGGTCGCGACGAAGGTCCATTTCACCGTACATCAGCAGCTGTTCGCATTCATAAAGCAGCCGCACCACGTGATACGCGTACTTGACGTCAAAACCGTACTGTTCAAGGAGCTCGGTGCGTTTCCCCTGGGGCTGGCGTGACTGCATTTTGTGCAGCTGGTTATAGGCGTAGGACTTGAATCGCGTCCAGATACCCTTGTGGAGGAACAGACTGCGTCGCTCCCGAACCATGCTTCCCACTCGCGTCAGATGCAGAACGCAATCCTGAGCCGTGAACAGTGAATCAATCAGGTTGGGATTGCATTCCATGCACAGCGTGAAGTAGCGGGGCAGGCTGTACACGTTAATGTCATACTGGCAGCCTTTTTCACCCTGAGCGTCCGGATCACGCACGTGGTGCTGCTGAAAAACTTCAAACCGCGGCTGCGGCTTGCCGAACCCGGCGATCTCACCCGCAAGATGGGGGAACATGTGATCGCGGAGCGGCATGGCGACGCCGTAAATGTCGATGTCTGAGTTATCTGTGGAGACGCCGTAAGCCGTGGAACCCATGCGGGTTTCATAAAGCATATTTGCGGGCAGAAAGGCGGGGGGCCGCAGCAGACCACGCGCCGAGAGTTGCTGGACAATTGAGGCCATGGAAGATCTCTCTTTAAGGCATCGCAGGGGAAGAGCACTAAAGTTATGACATGCCCAGGGTGTCTGAAGTTCGCTGCTCTAAGGGCTGATCAGCAGCCGTCCAGCAAACACAATCGCGGCAGTCTCTGTGCGGAGTATTGATCGCGGCCAGTGCAGCTGTTCCGCCCCGGCTGCAAGCGCCGCCGTAACCTCCGTGTCCGTAAAGCCACCCTCCGGGCCAATCAACAGCAAACGTCCCGTTCCACCAGGCGTCGGTTCATGAATACGTCCCGCCGCAGGATGGGCGAGCACTATCTTCTGCCCCAGCTGACCGGCCTCAACCAGCACCTGACCGAAATTCGTGAGCGGTTGAATATCCGGAAGCCATGCCTGACGGGACTGCTTGCACGCGGCCGCCGCAGTGCCGCGAAGCTTCTCCAGCTTTGTTTCTCCGGGTTCTGCCACGGTCCGTTCACAGCCCAGCAGCGTGATTCGCGGCACTCCCAGCTCTGTCAGCTTCTCTATCATCCACCGCAGCCTGTCACCTTTCGGAGGAGATACGGCCACTGTGAGCCACCCCTCCGGCAGTCCCGGAACCTCTCGCCGCTGCACCACGCGACAGAACACACTGCGGCGCGACGTGGATTCCACAATCGCGTCGGCAATCTCGCCCCTGCCGTTGAACAGCACCAGCATCTGCTGAGGTTTGATTCGCAGCACATGCAGCAGGTGATGTGCCTCGCCTTCGGTGATCTCAATCTGATCGGGCCGAAGCTGTTCAACAAAGGTCCAGTGCATGCTGACGCCCCGCGGTGGTCAACGAAAACGACTCCGGGAGGTTTGCACCTGATCCGGAGTCTCGGGGAATTGGTCTAAGCGTTGCCGGTCAGGCTTCGGTCGGTACTGGCGGCAGGACTGCAGCAGCCACAGCCGGGACCGCCGGCGGGCTGGCCACAGGTGCGAGCCACCATTCGGTGCTGCTCCACTGCTCCATCACGGCATCCAGCTCACGAGCGGCCCGCGCGACGGGTAGAGCGGTGGCAGCATCCGACAGATCCCGCAGCACTGCTGCTTCAGCCTTCACGGGCTGAACGACAGGCCGTTGCTTCGTACGGGGCTGGGAAATCTGCGGATCAGCCAGTGGTGGGAGCAGAGCGGCGAGCAGGATATCCTGTTCGGGGCCTGCGGATACCGGGGCTTCAGCCACTGCCACAGAAAACCGCACCGGGGCGCTCCATGCAGAACGCTCGCCAATGATGCTGACCACCCGCAGCCACACTCGGTATCCACCCGCGGTGAACGGAGTGGAGAACTGGAATGAAGTGCCCGCGATGTTGTTGCGCTGGAAGACGGCGCCGTCGGAATCCCGCTGCACCCAGATCTCATACTTATCAGCATCCCCAACTCGCGACCACGAGAAGGTGTGGTTGGCCTTAACGACAGCATTGGGCTGCGGGTTCAGGAGTGTCGGTGGGGCACCGATGGAGAACCGCTTCACCGCTGACCAGGCACTCACAAACTTGTCACCCACGGCGCGAACCCAGACGGAGTAATTGCTGCGAGCCAGGTCTGCTGTTGCCACATAAGAGGTGCCAATAACGGCCTGATCCCGGATGACAACAGCACCGGTCGAACTGTTGGATACATACAGGTCGTAGTACCTCGCACCGACAACTGACGTCCACTCAAACAGCGGCGTCGTGTCGAACGTGCTGGTGAACTCGGGCCGCGTAACTGTTGGCGGGGCCAGAACCGTGAAGTCCTTCGCTAAGCTCCAGTTTCCAGGCTCGTTGACCGCATTCACCGCACGCACAAAGGCCCGGAAGCTTCCTGAACCCATGCTGGCGGTTTCGCGATAACTCGTGGACGTGATGTCGGTTTTGTAAATCACACGCGAGGAACCGTTGGTGACGTTGTTGACCCAGAGTTCGTAGCGGACGGCGTCGGCTACGGCTGTCCATGAGATTTCCGGGAACGAGGAAGCCGCCACATTTCCGATCGTCACCGGCGCTGTGATCGTGGGAGGCGTGACCACGCGGAAGTCCCGCGGGAAGCTCCAGAACCCCGGAACCTCAAACTGGTCGTAAGCTCGCACCCAGACTCGCCAGTTTCCGATGCCCAGATTTTCCGGCGGTGTGAAGGAAGTTGTGGTGAGTCCTGCTGCGAAGATGTAGTTGGGGATCTTCAGGCTGAGATTGGCCAGCTGCAGGTCATAACGGACTGCTCCGGGCAGCGCGTTCCAGCGAATGGTGTCGCGTGGATTGACTGTGGTGGCCGCAGGGGAGGAAATCACCGGTGGCTCATGATCAAGCACGGTGACCACGACTGTACTGCCGAAGAAAGCTGTCGCAGAAGCAGAAATTGTCACCTGCTGTGCACCGTCGAGCTCGGGGTCGTTGATGGCCGCAATGTCAAAGGACACGGCTGCAAGACCTGCCGGAATGGTGACAAACGCCGGTACGGTCAGTTCAGACGTATCAGACGAAGAGAGGTTCACCACAAGCGGAGCGGAGCGATCGGTGTTGCTGCGAGTCACAGTTCCCACGGCAGCCTTCGGACCAGCGTTCTCAAGGAAGGAACTGCGGCTGACTGTCAGAGTTACGGTTTCGTAATCAAGGACCGTGATGTCAAGGCTGCCAGTGATGAAGTCCGTCGCTGAAGCAATGATCTTTACGCTGCGGTCGCCGAGCACGGTGTCATCCAGCACCGTGACGGGGATGGTAATCGATGACTGCCCCATCGGAATCGTGACAACCGGCGGCACCACCAGCGCCTCAGAAGTCCCGTTGATCGTCGTCAGATCCACATTCAGGTCAACGCTGAGGTCCGCGTTGGCCACTCGCTGGATGGTAATCGAAACACTGCCGGAGTCCTCGCGGGGATTCGGGGTTGTGGTCGTAATCAGAATCTGCGGCTCGCGGTCTTCCACCAGCACCTGCTGTGTCAGATTGCCACCGTACTGAGGTGACAGAACCGTGATGGTGACCGTAATGTCACCGTCGATGATGGAGTTATCGATGGCGTCCATATCGAAGGTTGCGACGTCAGAGCCATCTGCGAAGGTCACGAGGAACGGAGTGCCGGATACTGCACCAGTGAAGTTCAGCTTATCTTCGCGGGATGTCTGAACTTCGAGGGACAACGCACTGAGGTCGGTATTGAATCGTCGCAGAGTTCCGGTCAGAGCCGCAACACCGTCAGACTCCGAAACCACAGAACGACTCACTGTAAACTGCAGGGTCTCAACGTCTGTGACATCCACAGAATCGCCGCCAAGCAGGAGTCCGGAAGTGTTGGTGCTCTCCGCAATAACGCTGACAGTCTGCGTTCCGTCAAGCAGGTCGTCGTCGACCGCATCAATCAGTGTTAGCTCCGAAGCCTGGTTGGCGGGAATTATCAGCGTTTGGGTTGCCGAACCACCAAAACTCACTTCGGACGTATCCTCGGATCGCAGGACGACGGTTACTGCCGAAAGACCGATGGTGGTGATTTCGAGTGACCAGCCGAGCAATGTGCCGAACTCGCTGGCATTGTCATCGATCACCTCAAGGTACCAGTTGCCAAAAGCCTCTTCACCATCGAAGGCGGCCAGCGAGCCTTCAGGCATAAATGAACCGGTGAACGGTGCCTTTCCGTTGACGATGGACACCGCCGCTTCGTCGTCCAGCACTGTCTTCGTCATGTTCCGCTCGTTGCTGTTCACATCCGTGAACAGTTCCACTCGCGTGCCGCGGGGACTGACGAGAAACACATCAAGGTCCGGGATCCAGTCATGTCGGAAATTAACGGTGACGTTCACGTCCGTAACGCGTGAGATCTGATAGGGTACAAAGATCTCGGACCATGTTGTGGTGCGGTCGCGGAGCTGAGTCGTGTCCGGATTGTTGAAATTCTGTTTGGTCACGAAATCAAACGGACCGTCGATGTCCGTGCGACTAACGCGTACGACAGAGGCAAGGATGCCGGCGTTTTCTGCGATCGAGTCCTTCAGGATGTCTACGGTAATGGTTTCGGCATCGAGCACATCCACGTTTTGTGAGTCGCCAACATACCCGAAGGCGTTTACTGTGATGTTGACCGTCTGGGTGCCGTCACGCAGGAAGTCGTCGACCGCGTCGAAGGGAATGGTGACGGACTGCTCACCCTCCGGGATAATGGCGGTCAGCGGGATGCTGAGTTCCGTCGTATCCGAATTGGTCAGCTGCACAACAAGCTGGCCACGATCTCTTGTGATGTGTTCGCCATAGGACACAAACACAGGCAGCGACTCACCGGAAGAGTAGACGGTAATGGACTGCAGAGAGCCGTCCGAAGTGGCGAATGAACCATCCAGGCCACTCAACAACAGCGAGCCACTCACATTGAAGTCAACGTCACAGATGATGCCGACTGTGGATGAGATACTGCGGAGCACCGTGCCGCTGGGATCCAGAGCAACCAGCGTGCCGTCGTCGAGACCGCCGTAGATGGTGCCAGTGGAGTCCACAGCAATAGCCTGCATAGTGCCTGGGCCTGTGATGAAGGCCAGAGGCTCCAGTGTTCCTGGGGCAAATTTCCCCACGATACCACTGTTGAATTCAAGAGCGTAGATGAAACCATCGAGCCCCACAGTCACATCTCGCCAGCGGTAGTTGGTGTCGACCAGACTGGGCACATTGTCGCCACCAAGGCCGTACAGGGAAAAGGTCAGCGGGATCGGAATTCTGCGCTGGAAATTGCCGTCGAAGTCAAAGACGCTGATTGCATCACCGGAGCCCGAAGAAAATCCGCTGATGTACAGTTCGTTCCCGACAGTGGCAGCACCATCGGCATTCACACCGGACACGAAAAATCGCGGGTTGCCGTCAATGCGTGTCAGGATCTGACCGCTGGTGGCACTGATCTCATAGACCTCATTGCCAAAAACGGAGGTGACAAACAGCGAATTGCGAGCGGGATTGGCGGCCAGACCGCCAGACAGGTTGAGTAACCCTCCCTGACCGGGACTGACATTCGATTGACCAACCGTCAGCTTGCCGACAACAGAACGCAGCACGGGGTCGAAGATTACGATCTCGTCGGTGAGGAATCCGTCGAGCAGATAAATCAGCCCGTGCATGTAGGCGATGCCATCGTAACCGCTGTTGCTGGCTGTTCCAGTGAAGAACGTGTCCACAATGTTGCCGGTGTCAGCATCGATCTTGTAGAGCGTGTTGTTGTTGTCGACGAGGTACCAGATGAACTGGCCGTCAAATGCCACACCCGCCTGAGTGCTTCCGGAGGCTGGAGTCTTGTAGGTGTTGATGACCCTGCCGGTGGTCGGATCCAGTTCATAAACATCGGACTGCGGCCATGAACTTCCGAAGAGCCGAAACCCGAAGGACTTTGTTCCGAATCGCGTAATCGCACCGGCGCCGAAGGCGCCCGTGTCGTACTGCACCAGACCGAATGGGTCGCCCGAAGCCGTCTCCAGATCGCTCAGATAAATAAACGGCCCGGAAGTGCTGATACCACCCGTGCCACTGTCCGTGGTTGAAGCTGTTGCCCCGGATATCAGCTGATGTGTCCATAAACCAGTACCGGGGTTGTAGATCGAAACATACACGGTGTTCACGCCGTTGAAGACCGCAATCAAACCGCTTTCCATCACCGTCACGTCACGCACCGTATCGGTGGCGGAGCGGCTTCCGGCGGGCCATGGGACCGGAATCCTGCTTGTCTCGACACCCTGTCGGTCAACGAACACCAGTTCGTTGTCGACCGCAAGAATTCGATCAGCCGGGAATACATCAGTGTTGCTGCGGGTGATCGTGACAGTGCCCGCGTTGGCGCCGGCATTTTCGAAGACAGATGGGGGATTGATAGTGAGCGAAAGTGTTTCATGGTCGGTGACGTCGATGTTGACGGACTCCACGTCGTTGCCGCCGACACGCAGAGTGATCGTTACGGTCTGGGTGCCGTCCAGCAGCGTGTCGTCAATGGCGTCAATCGGCAGCGTAATTTGCCGCTGGAATGCGGGAATGGTCACTGATGTGCCCGTCAGCCCGCTTACAGAGAGTTCCGTGGAGTCGCTTACGATAATCTCCACCGTGAGCGGCTGGTTGACGGGAGCGATGGTTTTGCGAATCGTGAGCCGGGCGGCGTTGTTGCCGTCATTTTCCGCGATGGTGCTGCGATTTGCAGAAATCGTGGCCAGTGGCAGCTGTTGGAGTGCGCCTGCGACATTCAGGCGAGCTCCGGTGGACACAAGGCCGTTCAGGGATGCAAGCCTGTCCGCACCCTGATAGACGGCATCGATGACTGTCCGGTAGTTAACGGTTGGGGCGAGACTTCGAATCAGGCCGATGGCTCCGGCAACCATCGGTGATGCCATGGAAGTGCCATCACTAAACGCGTAATCGGCGGGATAAATGAACGAACCACCCTGCGGCGTGGTGCTCCAGATATTCACCCCGGGTGCCCCGATATCAACGTTGAACGCGCCGAAATTTGAAAACGAGGCAAGATTGTCATCCTGGTCAGTGGCAGCCACAGAGATCAGGTTGTCCTGCGGATATGAAGTGGGGAAGGCGGGGAAGAAATCGTTGTTATTGGTGTCGTTACCTGCGGCACAAACCACGATGTGGCCAGCAGCACCTGCCGCAATGATCGAGTCCTCCTGGGCCTGACTCGAAAAATAGCTACCGTAGCTGTGGTTGGAAACCGTAGACCCCATCATCACGGCATAGTTCAGGGCCTCAATCGTCGCTGACACCGGAAGGCCACCAAATGCCGTTGCCGCCTTCAGCGGCATGATGGAAACGTTCCAGTTAATGCCTGTCGTTCCTATACCGTTGTCTCCCACTGCGCCGACTGTGCCAGCAACGTGCGTACCATGGCCTAAGATGTCAGAAGGATCAGAATCACCATCAGCAAAATCATAGCCGTTGACGTCGTCAACATAGCCATTATTGTCGTCGTCAATGTTGTTTCCGGCGATCTCACCCGCGTTCACCCAGATATTTGCCGCGAGGTCCGGATGTCGAAAGTCGACGCCCGTGTCAATTACTGCAACCACCACGGAACGGGAACCGGTTGAAAAATTCCAGGCGACATCGGCGTCGACGTCGGCCCCGGCGGTGCCGGCGTAGCCGTTGACGGACTGCCCCGTATTTTCCATGCCCCACATCTGACCGTAGTCCGGATCATTCGGAACTGCAGACGTCGTCTGCAACCAGTCCGGCTCGGCGTACCGAATTCCCGGCTGACCTTGGAGCATGCTGATGGCCGCCGGCACGGAACGGCCAGCCGGCAGCTTCATCAAAAACACGCCGTAATTGCCAAGCGGCCGCGATTCAGTGCCCGGCACCAGAGCCGAAAGGCTCTCAACCGCTGCCTCAGGACTGCTGTAGCCCGGCTTCAGCCCCACCAGCACGTGATTCGGCACGTAGTTGGTGCTGGACAGCACCAGCCGTGCTTCCAGAGGCTCAGCGGGCCCCTGTACATGGCTTTGCTGACGCCGCTGAGACGGCTTCGCAAAAAGAGATCCGAAAAGCCCCCGGATGCCCTGTGCCCGCTTGTTTCCACGCCACATACTGATCGTGTCCCGAAACTGCGATCTGTTAAGGTCCGCCAATTGCCGCGAGTTGTCCGAAGGAAAAATGCCAACGCCGGTGCGAGCAGACGCATGGACGGCGCAAATCCAACAGTTTACGCGGCGCAGAGAATACCCCTGGCAGGAAAAGCTTCGACCTCGCAGACCGCCGCAATCAGTCTTTCCCCGGTTTTTCAGCCATTGAACAATACACTCAGGCCCACTTTTCCCCCAATCAGCCCGAATTTCTGCACCAACTCAGCAAATTTTTCGGATTTCCTTAAGTTTTTTGAAAAGAGCAAAGGACGCTCGCCAATGGCCCTCCAACTGTCCGTCGCCCGCTGACACGCAGCAGCCAGCCACTCCATAACAGCCGGCGCGCCCCACAGCACCTCCCCGCAGCTCACGCGTACGCTGACACCGCAACTCGCCCCTGCAGATGCATTCGGGGAGATTCCGGATTAGCATTCAGCGATTGAGCCACGATGTCCTGCCTTCCACTTCACCGCCACCCCGGACAGGGATAGCAAAACGGCTCACGGATGGGGCTGCTTTGAACCACAGAGTACACAGAGTACACAGAGTTTCACAGAGAAACACACCGAATTCCGCAGCACTGTCAACAGTACAGGCGGCAGGAATGTCTGGTGGATTTTCCCGTCGGTTTTGCATGTTTTCGCCATGCCACCCCCGCACTCCCTGACTCCACCCGGATGCATCCCATGCTGCCCCCGCTCCTTCACCGTCTGATTCTGGCCAGCGCGGCCATAATTCCGGCCCTCGCAATCGCTGCTGCCCCCCACGCGTCCGGGCAGGAACTCAGCCCCCTGAAATACAACAACCCCGGCCTGATTGTGGATCTCGGAGTTGGTCTCTGGGCCTGGCCAATTCCCTGCGATGCAGACGGCGACGGCGACTTTGATATGCTCGTCTCCTGCCCCGATAAACCCTCCAACGGCGTGTGGTATTTCGAAAATTCCAGCGGCAGCACTGCGGAAAATCGGTTCCCCGTCTTCCGACCCGCGAAATGGCTCGGTCGCACCGTTCACTACGTCATGCCCAGCTACGTAAACGGACAGCTGCGGGTGCTCTCCCCGGGCTTCGAATACCAGGATGTACCCCGCACCGGACTGGAAGTCAGAACCAAACTTCCCGTCGACCCCGGCTTCCATAAGCCCGTCGGTACTCAGCCCAAAGGTCCGAAAATTCGCCACAACCAATGGCGACTGGCGGATTTCGATGGTGACCAGCGGACCGACCTGATTGTCGGCATTGAAGACTGGAGCGACTATGGCTGGGATGATGCGTGGGATGCCTCTGGCAGGTGGCTCAACGGGCCGCTGCACGGCTGGGTGTATGTGTTCCTGAATCGCGGCACCGAGTCAGCACCGGATTATGCTCCGCCACAGAAACTTCAGGCCGCCAGTCAGGTGCTCGAAGTCTTCGGCTGCCCGTCGCCAAATTTCGCCGACTTCGATGGCGACGGTGACCTTGACCTTGTCTGCGGTGAATTCCTCGATGGCCTGACGTACTTTGAAAACACCGGCACCCGCACAAGCCCCGTCTATGCCGCCGGTCAGCGTCTGCAGGCGTCAAATCTGCAGCCACTCACCATGGAACTCCAGATGATTGTCCCGGTTGCCTTCGACTGGGATCTGGACGGTGACGTGGATCTGGTGATCGGAGACGAAGACGGTCGCGTCGCCCTGATCGAGAACGTGACACCCGGCGGACATCGTGGTCCGCCCGTATTTCATCCCCCCGTCTACTTTCAGCAGCAGGCTGATACGCTCAAATGCGGCGCACTCGCCACTCCCGTCGGCTTTGACTGGGATGGTGATGGTGACACCGACCTCATCTCGGGCAACACCGCCGGCTACATCGAGATCTTTCGCAATCTGAGCGGTCCTGGGAAGGCCGAACCGGTCTGGGCGGCGCCGGAAAAATTGCGGACGGATTTGGGATTGCTGAGGATTCAGGCTGGACCCAACGGCAGTATCCAGGGGCCGGCCGAAGCCAAATGGGGCTACACCACGCTCAGCCTTGCTGACTGGGACCACGACGGGTTGCCCGACATCATTTTCAACTCCATTCTCGGCCATGTGCACTGGCTGAAGAACATCGGCAGCCGTCAGGAACCGCGTTTTTCCGTGCCCGAGCCGATTGCTGTGGAATGGAACGGGCCCCAGCCCAGGCTCGCCTGGGGCTGGCTTAAACCGGATGGTCCCGGACTGCTCACACAATGGCGAACCACACCACTGGCTGTGGACTTCAACGGCGATCAGCTCACCGATCTCGTCATGCTGGATCACGAAGGTTATCTGGCGTTTTTTGAGCGGTTCCGAGTTGATCAGCGGTTGCTGCTCAAAGCGCCTCGGCGGGCATTTGTCGATCGCAGCGGCCAGCCCCTGCGACTGTCCTCAGGAGCTGCCGGTCGCAGTGGCCGCCGCAAGCTTTGTGCCGCCGACTGGGATGGTGATGGACGGCTGGATCTGCTCCTGAATTCCGCAAATGCCGACCTGCTGCGGCAGGTGGAGTACCGGAATGGCCAGTGGTTGATGGAATCGGCAGGCACACTGGCAAAGCAGAACATCGAAGGGCATGATGTCAGCCCGACAGTGGTGGATTTTGGTGGCGATGGGGTGGTGGATTTTGTGGGTGGTGCCGAGGATGGCAGGATGTACTTCCTGAAGAATCGCCGGGAGTAAAGTCAACAAAAATCCGCTCCGAATGTCAGCAACGCGTCGCGATTTTCAGGAAATGTGGGCATGGCCGTCATCGCTGTAGCAGGAACACTGGACACAAAGGGTCCGGATCACGCCTTTGTGGCGGACTGCATCCGCAGTCACGGTTTCGAACCCCTGCTGATTGACTGGGGCACCCAGCACCCACCGACAGTGACGCCACAGATTTCGCGAGCAGAGGTTGCAGCTGCCGGCGGCATAGATCTTGCCACGCTCTCGGCGCGGGGTGACAGGGGAGAATGTGTGGCAGCCATGGCCGCGGCCGCTCCCGCTCTGCTTTCAAAACTCCACACCACCGGCCGCATCTCCGGCGTGATCTCACTGGGGGGCAGCAGTGGCACGGCAATCGCCGCAGCCGCCATGCGGGTGCTCCCCATTGGCTTTCCAAAACTCATTGTTTCCACCATGGCCAGCGGCAATATCGCGCCCTACGTCGGCACCCGCGACATCACGGTGATGCCCTCCGTAGTGGATGTGGCCGGACTGAATCAGATTTCCCGAGTCATCTATTCGCGGGCAGCGGGGGCGATCTGTGGCATGGCTGCTGTCTCGCCACCCGCCGCCGGAGCTCGGCCGGTGGTAGTCGCCAGCATGTTCGGCAACACCACCGCCTGCATCAACGAAGCCCGCAGACTGCTGGAAGAGGCCGGCTGCGAAGTGCTGGTGTTTCACGCCAACGGCGCCGGCGGTCGCACCATGGAAGCTCTCATCGACAATGGCCTTGCCGCAGGCGTGCTCGATTTGACAACCACAGAGCTGGCTGATGAGCTGGCCGGCGGAGTGCTCACGGCAGGACCCGATCGACTTACCGCGGCCGCACGACGAGGGGTCCCCGCCGTCGTGGGCCCCGGCTGCCTTGATATGGTGAACTTCGGGGAACCGACCAGCATTCCCGGGAAATATCGGGAACGTGAATTCTATGCACATAACCCCCAGGTGACGCTGATGCGGACCACCCCGGAAGAATGCGTCCGGCTCGGTCTGCAGCTGGCCGAAAAAGTCAACGCCTCCACTGGTCCTGTCACCGTGCTGTTGCCACTGCAGGGCATCAGCGTGATCAGCGCTCCCGGCGGACCATTCCATGATCCACACGCCGATGCGGCATTGTTTACTGCGATCGCACAGAACCTGCGAGAAGGGGTTCGCCTGCAGGCACTCAACTGTGCCATCAATGATCCACAGTACGCCGCCGCATGTGTGCAGGCACTTTTGGAGGCCATGCGGAAACCATGAATACACTCGAACGTCGCGCCCGCTTCGCCAACGGGCTGCTCGTACTGGTAAGCAGCCTGCTGATGCTGGTTCCTGCAGTCGCAAACATCGGATTCTGGACCACCTGCTTTATGGGACTGTCCCTCGTGTTCTCCGGCATCACGGGCTTCTGCGGCTGGGTCCGGTTGCAGCAGTCGGCATTCAAAAGCCGATAGTCAGCGAAGATCCGTCGGCTGGGAATCTGTACATGATCGCAGAGAGCTGAGCCTGAACACTCTCTGTCGTCGCCGTGCCCCCTCCGGAGCGGTCGGACGGCAGCCCCCGGTTGCGTTTCGCACCCTGGTGCGCACCCCTGCCGCCCTTGAGCGGACGGGCGGAAGCCCCGGTTACGATTTCGCACCTTGGTGCGCACCCCAGCCCGCCCTTGAGCGGACGGGCGGAAGCCCCCGGTTGCGTTTCGCACCCAGGTGCGCACCCCAGCCGCCCTTGAG
>JBEAUF010000446.1:0-43971 GCA_041161565.1 Planctomycetota bacterium
CTGGTGCCTAAGGCGTCAGCATCGCGTCGCATGCGCCTTTACCCGCAGGCTGCCGCCAGGCGGCTCATCGCGTTCTCACTTTCCACTTCTCACTTCTCCGCTCTCGCGCAGTGTCCCGCCCCGCGGCTCATCACGAGTCCCCTATGTGTTTCAGCCCGGAGGGCGCCATATCAATTGCCGGCGGCGTAAGCCGCCGGGGCCCTGCAGCAGATCACCTGCAGCCCGGAGGGCGACACATGCGGTGCGGGGCCTTCAGCCGCCGCACCACACCGCGTTAATCTCGTTGACACCGTGGGCAGCCGGTGGCCCAGCAGAGCCCCTGAGCGGGCGGGCGGAAGCCCCCAGTTGGTTTCGCACACTGGTGCCTAAGGCGTCAGCATCGCGTCGCATGCGCCTTTACCCGCAGGCTGCCGCCAGGCGGCTCATCGCGTTCCCACTTCCCACTTCCCACTTCTCACTTCTCACTTCTCACTTCCCACTTCTCTGGCCCCGCCCCTTCCACCCTCAATCACCGGCTCACGAAAACCCCGCGAATTTGTCGCCTCCATCGCAGCCGTCCCTCGTGTGGCGTTTTTCTGCGATTGTGCCACTTCGTGTCCGCCAGGATGTGTGGCTTTCCTGCACAGCAGGGCGTTTCCGGAGTATGCGGCCTCGGTTGGTCCGGCTGTCGGTTCCCTCGTCGTCGGGGCGGGTACCGACGTTTCTGGTCTGCTGCCAGCTAAATCAAAGTGAGGGCGCTGTGCGTCACTTTGATCTTGTGATTTCTGTAAAAACCAGCGGGTTGCTCAAATTCGCCCGAACAATTGTTTGGTTTGTTCGTCTGTCTTCTTTGCAGAAATTGCAATGGGAAAGCCGCGGGCAGCGGCAACATTTCCGAGAAGCCCGAGATTTCGGTGATCTCGATCACTGATTTTCCGTTTTTTGCCCCTGCAGGAGCGTTGTGGGCGGCATTTGTGAGTTGATCGGTCCGCATTTTGCACATTAGTCCGGATCATCTTCGTGCTTGATCGCTTTGATGCCTTCGCATCTGCAGCAATTTCTGCTGCTGGTGAGCAATTTCCAGTGCGAAATCCATTGGACCGATTTCACGGGTTGGGTGGTTTTTCGCGACAGATGTCGAGGGCCGGCGGTTGGTCAGCAACAGCTCTGCGGGGCTGAGCGAGCGGTTTTGCAGCGGAATCAGCAGAACAGTCAAAATACAGGAGGCAGCCATGGTGAATGCCGTATCGAAACACAGCACTGTGTCGGAAATGATCAGCGGAGAAGCCGGGATGCGTCGCGGTTCACACGCCGTGCCGCGGGCCTCCGTGCTGTCCAGGGCCGTCGTGGCCGATCTCAGCAGTGCAGGCACCGGTCTGGATCTGCTCTCTCGCTATCTCGAGGGGGCATCACCGGAGGTGTTGGCGCGGGAGTTTGGCATGAGTCGTCCGGCGGTACACGCAGCGCTCGCCGCTGCCCGTGCCCGCAGACTGCTCGAAATGCCCGTTGAATTCATCGATAGTCCGGAGTTTCACCAGCCCGCCGCGGAAGCTCGGATTTGCGGTCCGGAACCGGCTATGAGCCAGGTGGAGGGCAGGGTCCGAGTCCCCGCGGGTCTGCCAGCCTACCTGGGTGAGCTCTACCGCGTCCCGCTGTTGACTCGCGAACAGGAACAGTACTTCTTTCGACGCATGAATTTCCGTAAGTGTCAGCTGGCGGAACAGCGGCAGGCTCTGTCAACGGGCAAGCCCTCCGCAAAGCTCATCAAAACCCTCGAAGGCCTTGCAGACGACATCCTGCGCATCAAAAATCTCCTGATTCGCTCCAATCTGCGACTCGTGGTTTCGATTGCGAAAAAGTACATCAAATCCGGGACGGCCTTTTTTGAGCTTGTCAGCGATGGCAACATCTCGCTGATGCGGGCTGTAGAGAAGTTCGACTACTCAAGGGGGAATAAGTTTTCCACCTACGCCTCCTGGGCAATTCTCAAGAACTTCACTCGCAGTGTGCCGGCCGAGCATCAGCGACTGGATCGGTTCCGCACTGGTCAGGACGAAATCTTCGCCCAGTCCTCGGAATACCGCACATCCGCGATCACTGATGAACAGACAAACCGGGGGCAGCGCGACATCATCCGCGAAATGCTGAAGGAGCTCGATGGTCGCGAGCAGAAAGTGATTGCCTTCCGCTACGGGCTTGACGAAGGCGCCGAACCACAGACGCTCGAGCAGGTCGGCTGGCGTCTGGGAGTCACCAAGGAGCGGGTCCGGCAAATCGAAGTCCGAACTTTGGAAAAACTGCGCCGAATCGCGGAGCGTCGCGCAGTTGAAATTCCCGGATTCTGAGAAATTCGCTCAGGATTCCAAAACGCCTGGCCGAAATCACGGGGCATTTCCTGCGGATCCTGCCCGCATTTTGCCCCGTGATCGCCATCTCGGCGACCTCCGAGGCTGCCTCACCGGCCGCAGCCCCTCCGAACCCCCTAACTCCTTGCTCCTGACTCGATCCTAAGACGAATCCCGGAGAACACTTGATAAATCCTTGCTCCCCCGTTAAAATCTTCTCCCTTCTCCGCGGGCAGTCTGCGCTAGTGTAGCTCAATTGGCAGAGCTCCGGTTTTGTAAACCGGCGGTTGTGGGTTCGACTCCCACCGCTAGCTTCCACAGTTCCTCTCCGCCCATCAGTCACAATCAGCTGACCAACAGGTCCTCCTTTTCTCATCAATAGCTCTGAAAATTCCGCCATTCTGCTCGCAAATTGCCGCTCAGAACTGAATGGTTTGTCTTGTTCTTCATTTACGGGTGCGGCTAATAAAGCTTTGGGGGAATACCTAAGCGGCCAAAAGGGCCAGACTGTAAATCTGGTGGCGTTTGCCTTCACAGGTTCGAATCCTGTTTCCCCCAATCGGTGCGGCCCTGCCGGTGCTGTGTTTGTTGTGAGTGTTCAACCGCTCTCGGGTGGTTCTGGGCTGTTGTCAGTGCGGTTCTTTCGTAAGAGCGGATCGCAATTGTTACTGCGGGCGTAGTTCAATGGTAGAATTCCAGCCTTCCAAGCTGGCTGTGTGGGTTCGATTCCCATCGCCCGCTCTTTGTCCAACAAAATCGCTGCTGTAGCTCAGTTGGTAGAGTACGTCCTTGGTAAGGACGGGGTCATGGGTTCAAGTCCCATCAGCAGCTTCAGACTGGGTTGTCTTGTTGTTGTTTCAGGGGTTTGCTCGTCAAGCGTTCCCGTGAAGCTCGTTCGGGCTCTTTCAGTCGATTCCGAAAATACCACCGGACTCTCCTGAGTCCGGTGGCAATCTCTGCTGACAGGTTTGCCATGCTTTTCGCGCGGCGGACCTTCGGCTAACATAACGGTGTTCGTTGTTCGTCTTGGAACGCTCTGCGTTGGGGCGTTCGAGTGTTGGCCGAATCGTGTGGCCGGTTTCCTTGGAGATGTTTGTCGGGCGGGTCGAATTTCCCGGCGAAGTTTATTGCGGAGTTGGGTGAATGGCAAAGGGTAACTTTGAGCGAACGAAGCCTCACGTGAACGTCGGTACGATTGGTCACATCGACCATGGTAAGACCACAACCACAGCGGCAATTCTCGCAGTGCAGGCGGCCAAGGGACTGGCGTCCGTCAAATCCTACTCGGACATCGCCAAGGGCGGTACTGTCCGTGACGCAACCAAGACTGTGACCATCGCGGCCAGCCACGTTGAGTACGAAACCCCGAATCGGCACTACGCTCACATCGACTGCCCGGGGCACGCCGACTACATCAAGAATATGATCACCGGTGCTGCTCAGATGGACGGAGCGATTCTGGTCGTTTCCGCCGCTGACGGCCCCATGCCCCAGACTCGCGAGCACATTCTGCTTGCTCGCCAGGTGGACGTACCGGCACTCGTCGTTTTCCTCAACAAATGCGACCTCGTTGACGACGCTGAACTCCTTGACCTCGTCGAGATGGAAGTTCGCGAACTTCTCACGAAGTACGGCTTCCCCGGCGATGACGTTCCGCTCGTCCGTGGCAACGCCCGCGGTGCTCTGGATAACCCCGCTGACGATAAGTTCAGCAACTGCATCACCGAACTCATGAAGGCGCTGGACTCTTACATCCCCGAGCCGAAGCGAGCTTCTGACAAGCCGTTCATGATGGCCGTCGAAGACGTCTTCTCCATCGAAGGTCGCGGTACCGTTGCTACCGGTCGTATCGAATCCGGCCTGGTGAAGGTTGGCGAAAAGATTCAGATCATCGGTCTGAAGGACACCGTCGAAACCACCGTGACCGGCGTCGAAATGTTCCAGAAGACGCTCGACCAGGGGATCGCTGGCGACAACGTGGGACTCCTGCTTCGTGGTCTGAAGAAGGAAGATATTCAGCGCGGCCAGGTGCTTGCTGCTCCGAACTCCATCAAGCCACACGTGAAGTTCGAAGCCGAAGTTTACGTGCTCAGCAAGGAAGAAGGCGGACGTCACACCCCCTTCTTCAGTGGCTACCGCCCCCAGTTCTACTTCCGCACCACCGATGTTACCGGCACGACAAAGCTCCTCGGTGGCGCCGAGATGTGTATGCCCGGCGACAACGTTCGCGTCGAAGTTGAACTCGGCAAGCCCATCGCCCTTGAAGACGGTTCCCGCTTCGCTATCCGCGAAGGTGGTAAGACCGTCGGATCCGGCGTTGTTACTAAGATTCTCCAGTAAACCAGTCATAAAAACCCCAACGCTGCCTGCTCGCCCTGGCGGGCAGGCAGCTTTCTTTTCCTGCCGAGGTGCCTTGTGCGCGAATATGTGTGGCTTGAATGCACCGAATCCGGTGCTCGAAACTACCGCGTCATCAAAGAAACACGCGGCACTGAGCGTCTGGAACTCATGAAGTATTGCCCGAAGCTCCGTCGACATACGCTCCATAAAGAATCCCGCAAAAAGTAGCCTTGGCCAACCGCCCAGGCATACGGGAGTAGCTCAATTGGCAGAGCACCGGATTCCAAATCCGGCGGTTGGGGGTTCGACTCCCTCCTCCCGTGCATTACACTCGGCTCAGCTAGCCCGCAACCGTCGCACCTGTATCAACGACCGTTACCCGAATTCACGAGCATCCCATGGCCGCCAAAAGTGATACCTCGCTGACCAAAGAACTGCTCAGCACCGGTCTCTATAAGGCCAATCAGGGACGAATGGTGCGGCAGTTCACTTTCTTTGCCGCTGTCATCGTTGCTGCCTTCGGCTGCATCACCCTGGCCAACGGTCCGCTGATTAAACAGGCTCGAATCGTTCAGGTGGCGATTCCGCTGCTCGCGTGGCTGCTGACAGGCTGGTTAGCTTTTCGGGCTGTCAACTTTCCGCGGTTTGCCGATTTTCTCATCTCCGTCGAATCTGAACTGACACGCGTGACCTGGCCGCCTCGCACTGAAGTCTCCCAGGCCACCGTGGTGGTGCTCGTTACCATGGGATCGCTGGGCGTGTTCCTGTTTCTCATCGATCTGATCTGGACTGCGACGTTCAAGCTCATTGGCTTCACCGAGATGTTCAACTAATACCGTTCTTCCGGTCGATTTTCGTTTCCACCTTCATTTCCGTCACTGCAGAATAAGGCACCAGGCATGGCTAACAAAACTGATGCTGCTTCCGCCGATAAGATGCAGTGGTACGTTCTCAAGGTACAAACCAACCGCGAACGGACCATCAAGGAGGCGATTCTCAAACGCATCCGCCGCGATGGGCTTGAAGAGTACTTCGGGGAGATCGTGATTCCTTCGGAGAAGGTCGTCGATACTCGCTCTCCCCAGAAGCCCCAGGATCGAAAGCTCTTTCCGGGCTACATGATGATCCAGATGGTCCTCAACGACGAAACCTGGTATCTCGTGAGAGACATCGGTGGGGTAGGCGACTTCGCAGGCGCCGCCGGTAAGCCGCTCCCAATGGAAGCTCACGAAGTAGAACGAATGCTCGGAAAGTCTTCAGAGCAGGCGACTGCGGCTCCCAAGGTGCGCATCGCCGTCGCCACCGGTGACGTCGTGAAGATTCGTGAGGGTGCTTTCGAGAACTTCGAGGGCACTGTTGAGGGCATCGACGAACACAGTGGCAAAATCTCAGTTCTCATCGAAATCTTCGGACGCTCCAGCCCCGTCGAACTTGATCACTGGCAGGTGGAAGCCGTCTAACGCAAAGCCACAACAAGGCTACTAACGGGAACACAGTCTCATGGGTAAACAGCGACAAGTCACTGCTCAAATCAAGGTTCAGGTCACCGGTGGCCAGGCGACCCCGGCACCCCCCGTCGGTACAGCGCTCGGCCCGCACGGCGTCAACATCGGTCAGTTCGTGTCTCAGTTCAACGAAAAGACGCGGGACATGATGGGCGTGACCATTCCCGTCGTGATCACCGTCTACAACGATCGCTCGTTCGAGTTCATCCTGAAGAGCCCACCCGCCGCCGTGTTGCTCAAAAAGGCCGCGGGCATCGCCAAGGGCTCCGGTAGCCCGCTGAAGAACAAGGTGGGAACTGTCACCACCGCTCAGCTGGAACAAATCGCTAAGCAGAAATACGAAGACCTCAACGCTTCATCGCTCGAACAGGCTCGCCGGATGATCGCCGGCACCGCTCGCAGCATGGGCCTTGAAGTGCTCGACTAAGCTCTCCGTGTCAATACATAAACTTCCGTCAACGCATCATTCCAGAGGTCCCCAATGGCTGGCCCCTCCAAACGCATGAAGTCGCTCACCAGAAAAGCCGGTGAGCTCGGCGTCCTGAACATCGCCGACGCCGTTAAGGCGCTCAAAGGCCTCGAGTCATCTCTGCCCAAGGGCGTCAAAGCCTGCCGCTTCGACCAAACGGTCGAGATCGCTGTGCGGCTCGGAGTTGACCCTCGTCAGGCTGACCAGATCGTTCGCGGTTCCATCGTGCTGCCCCACGGCATCGGGAAAAGCCAGCGAGTGGTCGTGTTCGCTCAGGGCGAGAACGTGGCAATCGCGCAGACCGCCGGTGCAGATCTTGTTGGCGGAAAAGAACTCGCCGATCGCATCAAGGAAGGCTGGCTTGATTTCGACGTTTGTATTGCCACCCCGGATATGATGGGAGTGGTCGGCCCTCTCGGCCGTGTACTCGGCCCCCGCGGACTCATGCCCAGCCCTCGCGCTGGCACCGTGACTCAGGACGTGGCCAATGCTGTTCGCGAATACAAGGCTGGTAAGGTTGAATTCCGCGTCGATAACGGGTCGAACGTTCACTGCGTCGTCGGCAAGCTGTCGTTCGATGCCAATCGACTCACCGAGAACATCGAGAGTCTGCTCGCATTCATTCGCAGCCTGAAGCCGAACACCTCCAAAGGCGTGTACCTCCGCAGCATGGTGGTATCCGCTACGATGATGCCGTCAATCTCCGTCGCTGTCTAGTCTCCAATCTTCCGCACTGCGTCTCTGAGCGAGTTCTTCGTTATGGGTAAACACGTTAAAGATATGGTGATTGCCGACATCCAGGCGCGGATCGGCGACGCGAAGGACTTTATTGTCGTCGACGCGTCAAAGCTCGACGCCATCACCGCCAATCGCTGGCGACTGGCGCTCCGCAAGGAACGCATCAGCGCTCTCACCGTAAAAAATTCCATCGCACTCAACGCGCTGAGACGCCGCGGCGTCAATGGGCTCGACCCCGTCCTCGCCGGCCCCTCCACTCTGCTCTGGGGCTGTGACGATATTGTCGCCCTCTCCCGGTCCATCACGAAGTGGGCGAAGGATATCCAAAAGCTCGAAATCAAAGGCGCCGCCGTCGAAGGGCAAACGCTCAACGCCGCCGCCGTGGAAACTCTCAGCAAGAGCGCCGGTCGCCGCGAGACGATCGCTGAACTTGCCGGGCTGATGCTCGCACCGGGGCGTCAGTTGGCTGGTTGTCTTCAGGGGCCCGGCGGTCAACTCGCTGGCCAGCTGAAAACTTTGTCCGAAAAAGAGCCAGCGACTTAGGTGAGGCAGCGTATCGCTGTCTTGTGGATTTTCCGGCTTAACGAAAGCCCTGTTACCGTCAACGAAAGGTCCTTGTCATGTCTGCGGAAGCAGCAACGTTCGATGCAACTACTAAGGAATTGGGTGACCGGATTGTCGGCCTTACGCTGCTCGAGGCCAAGAAAGTCGTGGACTACCTGAAAGAGGTCCACGGAATCGAGCCAGCCGGCGGCGGCGCCGTTGTTATGGCCGCTGCTCCCGCTGCAGCCGCCGAAGTCAAGGAAGAGCAGACCGAGTTCACGGTCGTTCTGACTGGCTTCGAAGACGCCAAGAAGATCGCTGTGATCAAGGTCGTCCGCGCTGCTACCGGGCTGGGCCTGAAGGAAGCCAAAGACCTCGTCGAAGGCGCTCCCAAGCCACTCAAGGAAGGCATCTCCAAAGAAGATGCTGAGAAGCTCAAGAAGGAAGTTGTCGAAGCTGGCGGTACCTGCGACATCAAGTAGTCAGCAGCCCCTCCGCTCAACAGAGCTTTTCGTTTGCTGTGTCCGGGGCGATTTCGCCCCGGACTCCGCAGAATCGCATCACCGATCCCGTTCGCTTACCACAAAAAGGCTCAGCAGACTGTGCAGAGCGACTGGCGGGTTCTGATAATTCAATCGGTTAGCACGCTCGGCACTGTCGATGTTTTCGGCACGTGCCTATGTTCGCGCGCCCCTCTTCGTTGACTTGATTCGTTCCTTCTCTGTGTATTCCGCACAGCTGAACTAGGTTTTCGCAGGCAGGATATTGGCATGCCCGTCCCGTCCGTTCGTACCATCGACCAGGATACCGTCCGAAACTTCGGGAAAATCCAGTCCGACTTTGAGATTTCCGGGCTGACTCAGATCCAGACAGCCTCGTACGCCCGCTTCCTGCAGCTCGATCGCCCCTCCCGCGATCGTCTGGATGTGGGGCTCGAGTCCATCCTCCGCGAAGTGTTCCCCATCTCCAGCTTCGATGGGCAGTTTCGGCTTGAGTATGTCCGCTACGAGCTCCTGAAGCCCCGGTACACCCCCGAAGAGTGCCGTCAGCTTCGCCTGACCTACGGCATGCCGTTCCGCATCTGGATGCGTCTTGTGAAGGAGCAACCGGTTGAGGAGGAAGTCTACCTCGGCGACATCCCCGTGATGATCGGCGGGGGTGAGTTCATCATCAATGGCGCCGAACGCGTGGTGGTCAGCCAGCTGCACCGGTCGCCCGGTGTCGACTTCGTGATGGCCGAAGAGACGGCCAGCAGCGACCGTAAGACTCATTCCTGCCGCATCATCCCCGAACGTGGCAGCTGGATTGAGCTGCTCGTGAGTAAACGCGACGCGATTGGCGTTCGTATCGACCAGAGCGGCAAGTTCTCCGCGCTGACTCTGCTCCGTGCCATGTCCCGCGATCACTCCACCGACGCCCAGATCATCCGTCTGTTCTACACCACGACGACAGTGAAACTCTCCACCAAGACCACTGTTGAAGAGCTCGAAGGCCACTGGTCCGTTGACGATGTGGTCTACCCGCCGAAGCACGAGCGTGCCGGTGAAATCGTGGTGGACGCCGGGAGCGAGATCACCGACGCAATCGCTGAGGAGATTATCAGCAGCGGTCTGAAGTCCATCGAAGTGGTGCTCTCATCTGATCTTCGCGACGCGCTTATCATGCGAACGCTCGCCGAAGACGGTACGTCCACCCACGAAGAAGCACTCCTGCGGATCTACCAGCGGCTCCGTCCCGGTAACCCGCCGAATCTCGACAAAGCCAACGACCTGTTCCGCGAGAAGTTTTTTGACGTCAACCGCTATCGGCTTGGACGGGTTGGTCGATTCCGCATCAACCGTAAGTTTCAGCAGGATATCTCCGACGACGAGATGACGCTGAACCCGATGGACTACATCAATGCGATGAAGTACATCGTGCGCCTGCGTGCTGGCGACGAGAGCGCGCAGATCGACGACATCGATAACCTTGGCAACCGGCGACTCCGCACCATTGATGAACTCGCCGCTGACGAAATCCGCAAAGGATTCCTCAAGCTCCGCCGCACCGTGCAGGAACGCATGACGGTTAAGGAGACTGAGAATATGACCCCGCGGTCGCTCATTAACCCCAAGAGCGTTAGCGCAGCGATCGAGTACTTCTACGGCCGCAGCGAACTCTCGCAGGTTGTCGACCAGACCAACCCGCTCTCAATGCTCACCCACGAGCGACGGCTCAGCGCTCTCGGCCCTGGCGGTCTCAACCGTAAACGTGCCGGCTTCGAGGTTCGCGACGTTCATATTTCGCACTACGGTCGAATCTGCCCGGTGGAAACACCTGAAGGCACGAACATCGGACTGATCTCCAGCCTCAGTATCTATTCCCGTGTGGACGATTACGGTTTTCTGATCTCCCCATACCGCGTCGTTCGCGACTCCCGCGTCACTGACGAGGTGGTTTGGCTCCGGGCCGACGAGGAAGCGACGGCGTTCGTTTGCCCCGCGGATACTCTGGTTGAAAACGGACAGATCGCCGAAGAGCGAGTGCTCGCCAGAAACAAAAGCGATGTGGTCTGGATTGACCGCAGTGAGGTTCAGTTCATCGATGTGGCGCCCTGTCAGATGGTCGGCGTTTCTGCAGGACTCATCCCCTTCCTCGAACACGACGACGCCAACCGCGCGCTCATGGGATCCAACATGCAGCGTCAGGCCGTGCCCCTGCTCATTTCCGAGCGTCCTGTCGTGGGCACCGGCATGGAACCCTTTGTCGCTCAGAACTCGGGGATGGTTCTGCGTGCTGACAAGGCCGGAAAGATTACTTACGTTGACGCCAACGTGATTGAGATCGACGGCCGCCGCCATCAGCTCCGCAAGTTCGTCAAGCTCAACGAACGCACCTGCCTGAACCAGAAGCCGATCGTTCGCGTTGGCGACAAGGTGAAGCCCGGTCAGGTCCTCTGCGACAGCGCCGCCACCCGCAATGGCTCGCTGGCACTCGGCCGCAACGTCCTTGTCGCCTTCATGTCCTGGGAAGGTTACAACTTCGAGGACGCTATCATCCTCTCTGAGCGATTGGTTAAGGAAGACGTCTACACCTCCATTCACCTTGATGAATACGACGTTGAAATCCGTGAGACCAAGCTCGGCCGCGAAGAATTCACTCGTGACATTCCCAACGTCAGCGAAAAGGCCCTGCGGCATCTCGACGAATCCGGCATCGTCAAAGTCGGTACCCGCGTTAACCCCGGCGACATCCTCGTCGGCAAGATCTCACCCAAAGCCAAATCTGAACTCACCCCCGAAGAGAAACTCCTGCACGCCATCTTCGGCCGCGCCGGCGAAGACGTGAAAAATGAGAGTCTCGAAGTACCCAGCGGTGTCAGCGGCATCGTGATTCACACCGAGAAGTTCTGCCGCCGCATGAGTCTCTCTGAGATCGAACGCAAGAAGTTCGAAGAAGAGCTCAAGCGAGTCGAACGTGAGGCGGACGTGGCCATCGCGGACGCCTTCCGCAACTTCCTGACCGAATTCGAAGCTGTGCTTGAGCAGCCCGTTGTCGACGATGACGGCCGCGCCCTCGCAAAGCTCGATGATGCTCATGCCGTCGCCGAATACGCTCGCCGATTCCAGATCCACTTTGAGGAGATGGACATTCGCAGCCCGCAAAAGCGCACGGCAGCACGACGCGTTATCCGCGACAGCTGGACGCCCGTCGAAGACGTGATCGACCGCGAGGATCACCGCGCAAACAGCATGAAACGCGGCGATGAACTCCCCAGCGGTGTGCTCCAGATGGTCAAGGTCTACGTCGCCTCTAAACGACAGATCTCCGTCGGGGACAAGATGGCTGGACGCCACGGAAACAAAGGGGTGATCTCCAAAGTGCTCCCGGTGGAAGACATGCCGTTCCTCGCCGATGGCACTCCCGTCGACATCATCCTCAATCCGCTCGGCGTTCCCAGCCGTATGAACGTCGGTCAGATCCTTGAAACCCACCTCGGCTGGGCCGCAGGGACTCTTGGCTATCGCGCCGTCTGCCCCGTCTTCGATGGTGCTGGCGAAGAAGAAGTTCGGACCGCCCTCCGCGAAGCCGGGCTCCCGGAAGAAGGCAAAACCTATCTGCATGATGGCCGCACTGGTGAACGCTTCGAACAGAAGACCACGGTCGGCTACATCTACATGCTCAAACTGCACCACCTCGTCGACGACAAAGTGCACGCCCGCGCCACCGGCCCCTACTCGCTCATTACCCAGCAGCCGCTCGGTGGAAAAGCCCGCTTCGGCGGACAGCGCTTCGGGGAAATGGAAGTCTGGGCGCTTGAAGCCTACGGGGCTGCCTACATCCTCCAGGAACTGCTCACAGTGAAAAGCGACGACGTCGAAGGTCGTACCAAGATCTACGAAAGTATGGTCAAGGGCGAAAACACACTGGAAGCCGGCACTCCCGCCAGCTTCGACGTACTGAACAACGAAATTCGCGGCCTCTGCCTCAACCTGCAACTCGAAAAAGCCGTCACCTGATTTCCCCTTCACAGGCCTCCAGTTCGCCAGCTTTCTGCAACTTAGCACACCCCGGAATCACAGTCGGTCTTAGGAGAAATTCTCGTGAGCGTCAGCGAAGGTACTTTCGATCGCGTTAATGACTACGCCGCCGTCAAGATCAGCCTTGCCAGCCCCCAGGACATCAAGAGCTGGTCCTTTGGTGAAGTCAAGAAGCCCGAAACCATCAACTACAGAACCTACCGTCCGGAGCGCGATGGACTGTTCTGCGAGAGGATCTTTGGGCCTGAGAAGGACTGGGAATGTGCCTGCGGAAAATACCGCGGCATGAAATATAAGGGCATGATCTGTGACCGCTGCGGTGTGAAGGTCACCCACAGTCGCGTGCGACGCAAACGCATGGGCCACATCGAACTTGCAGCACCCGTCGTGCACATCTGGTTCTTCAAATCCATGCCCAGCCGCCTCGGTGCGCTGCTCAACATGAAGACCACGTCGCTCGAAAAAGTCATCTACTTCCAGGATTACGTGGTTATCGATCCAGGTGATACCCCGCTCAAACCCTGCCAGATGCTGACCGAAGACGAAGCCCGTCAGGCACGAGCAGACTACGGCGAAGGCAACTTTGAAATCGGCATGGGTGCCGAAGCCGTCAAAAAACTGCTCGCCCGCATGCACCTCCGCGATCTCTCCGGAGAACTCCGTGCTGAACTGGCTTCCAAGCCCACCCAGCAGAAGAGCAAGGACCTGATCAAGCGGCTCAAAATCGTCGAAGCTCTCCGCGACAGCCGCAACAGCCCCGAATGGATGGTGCTCGACGTCATCCCCGTCATTCCCCCGGACCTGCGACCCCTCGTACTGCTCGATTCCGGTAACTTCGCCACCAGCGACCTGAATGACCTCTATCGGCGCATCATCAATCGCAACAATCGTCTGAAGAAACTGGTTGATCTCAACGCGCCCGAAGTCATCGTGCGCAACGAAAAACGCATGCTCCAGCAGTCCGTCGATGCGCTCTTCGACAACAACCGCTGCAAACGCCCGGTGCTGGGGTCCAGCAACCGCCCGCTGAAATCCCTCACCGACATGATCAAAGGCAAGCAGGGTCGCTTCCGCGAAAATCTGCTCGGCAAACGCGTCGACTACTCCGCTCGCTCCGTCATCGTCGTCGGCCCGGAACTTCGGCTCCACCAGTGCGGTCTCCCCAAGAAAATCGCACTCGAACTGTTCCAGCCCTTTGTCATCCGCCGCCTTAAGGAACTCGGCCACGCGGATACCATCAAGAGCGCCAAGCGGATGCTTGAACGTCGCGACGAAGATGTCTGGGACATCCTCGACGAAGTCATCCGCAATCACCCCGTGCTCCTCAATCGCGCACCGACGCTCCACCGCATCGGTATTCAGGCTTTCGAACCGGTGCTCGTCGAAGGCAACGCAATCCGCCTGCACCCGCTCGTCTGTAAAGGCTTCAATGCCGACTTCGACGGTGACCAGATGGCCGTCCACCTGCCGCTCTCCATGGAAGCACAGGTCGAAGCCACCACGCTCATGATGTCCACCCATAACATTTTCAGCCCTGCCAACGGCGCACCGATTATCAGCGCCTCGCAGGACATCGTGATGGGTTGCTACTATCAAACGCTCAAGAAACCCGACCGCCCCGGCCACGGAATGGTCTTCGCCTCAATCGAAGAAGTCTTCATGGCCTTCCAGCAGGGTAAGGTCAGCCGCCATGCTTCCATTCGTGTCCGTCTGCCCCGAGGCAAGACCGTCAAGGGAGAGGGCGCTGAAAAATTCCGCTCCGGTGGCCTCATCGAAACCTCGCCCGGACGCGTCTTCTTCAATGACGTGCTCCCGCGTCGCCTGGCCTTCTACAACCAGACCCTCGGCAGCAAAGACCTTGCACGCGTCATCTCCGACTGCTACCTCGAACTGGGACGCCGGGAAACCATTGAGCTCCTCGACCGTATGAAGAGCCTCGGATTCCGCACGTCCACCGAAAGCGGTCTGTCCTTCGGAGTCAGCGACCTTTGCACTGCCCCGAACAAGGACAAGGAGATCTCCGAGTCCGAAAAGGCCGTGATGAAGCTCATGCGGCTCTTCGAGCGTGGCGTGATCACCAACATGGAACGCTACAACAAGGTGCTTGAGACGTGGACCCATGCCCGTGAATCAATCACGAAGTCCATGATGGAACGCCTCCGCGAAGACGTCCGCGACAGCGGCGCCTACGTGAACCCAATCTACCTGATGGCTCAGTCCGGTGCCCGAGGCGGCGTCGGCCAGATCCAGCAGCTCGCCGGTATGCGTGGTCTGATGGCCAAGCCCTCCGGAGAAATCATCGAGACCCCGATTAAGTCAAACTTCCGCGAAGGTCTCTCTGTACTCGAATACTTCAGCTCCACCCACGGTGCTCGTAAAGGTCTTGCCGACACCGCCCTCAAAACTGCAGACAGCGGATACCTCACCCGTAAGCTCGCAGATATCTGCCAGAATATGGTCATCACCTGCAGAGACTGCGGCACCACCAAAGGCATCACCCGCGGAGTGGTCTATCGTGGTGAAAAGGTGGAAGTGAGTCTCGCTGATGCCATCCGCGGACGCGTCAGCCGCACCAAAATCACAAACCTCATCACCGACGAAAACATTGTTCTCGAAGGTGACCTGATTACCGTGGAAAAGGCCCGGAAAATCGAAGAGATGGGCCTCGAACGCATCCAGGTTCGCAGCCCCATGACCTGCGAAGCACCGCTCGGACTGTGCCAGCTCTGCTACGGCATGGACCTCTCCACCGGGGACCTCGTCGAACTCGGACTCGCCGTCGGCATCATCGCCGCTCAAAGTATCGGCGAACCCGGCACACAGCTCACAATGCGTACCTTCCACATGGGTGGTGTCGGCACCACCGCCGTTGAAGAGAGTGAGCTGATCGCCAAACGCGCCGGACAGGTTCGGTTCACCCGCATCCGCAGCGTTATCAACTCCGAGGGCCGCCAGGTCGTGCTCGGACGAAACGGCGAAATCGCCATCGTTGACGACCGCGGTCGCGAAGTGGAAACGCAGCGCGTCCCCAACGGCGCTGTGCTCGAAGTGGCCGAAAACCAGATGGTCAAGGTCGGCGATGTGCTCTGCAAATGGGACCCCCACGCGATCCCCATCATCGCCCAGGTCGGTGGCCGCGTACGACTCGAAGACTGCGTTGAAGGCCAGTCCATCCGCGTTGAAAAAGAGGGCTCCGGAACTCTCCGACGCACCGTCATCGAGCATAAATCCGGACTCCACCCTCAGGTGGTCGTCGAAGACGGTACCGGCCGAATCCTCGACTTCTACTACCTCCCTGAAGGTGCCTCCATCGAAGTCGAAGATGGTGGTGTTGTCAACGCCGGCTCCGTCGTGGCCAAGACACCTCGCGAATCCACCGGTACACAGGACATTACCGGCGGTCTGCCGCGAGTCACCGAGTTGTTCGAGGCCCGTAAGCCACGCGACCCGGCCGTGGTCGCCGAGATCGATGGCGAAGTGGAACTTCCGGCAGAGAAGAAACGCGGAAAGCGTATCGTCGTCGTGAAAGCTGCCGATGGCTCCGAAGTTGAACACGTCATCCCCCACGGCAAGGACCTCCAGGTTCACTCCGGTGACCAGGTTCGCGCAGGCGATGCTCTCGTCCGCGGACCGCTCGTTCCCCAGGATATTCTCAAAGTCAGCGGGCCCGAGGAAGTCCAGCAATACCTCCTGCACGAAATCCAGAACGTCTACCGCGCCCAGCGCGTGGAAATCGACGACAAGCACATCGAAATCGTCGTTTCTCAGATGCTCCGCAAGGTTCGTGTTGACAGCGTCGGTGATACCGATCTGCTCCCAGGAGTGCTCGTCGATCGCTTCGAGCTCAAACGCATCAATGATTCGCTCGAAAATATGGGACGAATTACCGATCCGGGCGGTTCCGACTTCGAAGAAGGCCAAAAATACCCGATTGCTGACATCGAAGAAGTCAACCGGGAACTCTCACGTCCCGCCAAATACGCCTCGCTCCGCAAGGCCAAGTCCAGCCCACAGCTGCTCGGGATCACCAAAGCAGCAGTATCCAGCGAAAGCTTCATTTCTGCCGCCAGCTTCCAGGAAACCACGAAAGTGCTCACCGAAGCGGCTCTCGGCGGACGTGTCGACAGCCTTGTGGGACTCAAGGAAAACGTCATCCTCGGGCACCTCATCCCGGCCGGTACCGGCTTCCACCTCCACCAGGATGCTCAGGTGCGGATCCACGAGTCTGCTCAAAGGGAACAGGACGAACAAAAAGCCCGCATGGCAGCGGCTCGCAAGGATATGATGGGGGCCGCCGAAGTACAGGCTCGCCGCGCCGATCCCGAACGTCCCGCAGCCCCATTCCTCGCGGACCTCAGCGCCGACGAACTCGATCGCCCCTGATCATTCCCTGCAAAGCCACCATCAGTAAATCCCTTCTCAAACTCAGCCACTTCCACGGATTCTCGGACATTCCCCTGAACGTCCGCTTCCACGGTTGACGATCACCGCTCAATTCATTACACTTCCCCGTTTCCCCTGCGCCACCCCTCCGGTTCAGCGCATTTCTGCACCATTTTCGGCTGTTTGGCGAACTATGCCCACCATCAATCAGCTCATCCGCAACCCCCGCAGGCAACAGTCCTCCAAATCCAAATCTCCCGTTCTTGAGGGCTGCCCCCAAAAACGCGGCGTTTGTCTGCAGGTCAAAACGGTGACCCCCAAAAAGCCTAACTCGGCGCTCCGAAAGGTCGCCCGCGTGCGGCTTTCCAACGGGAAGGAAATCACCGCCTACATTCCCGGCGAAGGTCATAACCTTCAGGAACACTCCATCGTCCTCGTCCGCGGTGGTCGTGTTCGCGACCTCCCCGGTGTGCGATACAAAGTTATCCGCGGTGTGCTCGATACGCTCGGCGTATCCGACCGTAAACAAGCCCGCAGCTGCTACGGTGCCAAGCGTCCCAAAGGTGGTGCTGCTGCCGCTGCTGCTGGCAAAAAGAAGAAGTAATCCGCTCCGCGGTGTTACTCCCCTCGCCCAACTCCCATAGTTCTTCCCCCGCATTCCCTCGGCAAATCGCGTGTTCTGAAAGAGTTCTCCGCAATGGTTAAGAAATTCACCGCCAGCCAGGAACAGCTCAAGCCCGACACCCGCTTCAACAACCTGCTCGTCTCAAAGTTCATCAACTGCCTGATGTACGACGGTAAGAAAAGCGTGGCCATGAGCGCCTTCTATCGGGCGATGGACATCGTCAAAAAGCAGCTCCCCAACGAAGACCCGCTGAACGTCTTCCTCGCCGCTGTTGACAACGTGAAGCCTTCCATCGAAGTTCGCTCCAAACGCGTCGGGGGTGCCACCTACCAGGTTCCAACGCCTGTTAACCCCCGTCGCCAGCAGGCCCTCTCCATCCGCTGGATTCTCGAAGCCGTCCGCGGTCGCAAAGGGCGCCCCGTCGACCGGTCGCTCGCCGAAGAATTCGTCGCAGCCTTCCGCCGTGAAGGTGCTGCCATGAACAAACGCGAAAACGTTCACCGCATGGCCGACGCCAACAAGGCGTTCTCCCACTTCGCCTGGTAGTCTTTCTCCGATCCACCCAGCGCCGAACAGACCCCCCGGGTTTGTTTGGCGTTTTTTTTTCGGCTCCGTCTGATGAAACGATCCATCGACTCCATTCGGAACATCGGCATCATCGCGCACATCGACGCCGGGAAAACCACCACGACGGAACGGATTCTGTACTACACCGGTGCCTCCCATCGGATGGGGAATGTCGACGAGGGCACGACGCAGACAGACTTCGACCCCGAGGAGGCTCAGCGCGGAATCACAATCTATTCCGCCGCGGTCACCTGCCGGTGGAAGGGCACCACCATCAATATCATTGATACCCCCGGACACGTCGACTTTACGGCCGAGGTCGAGCGCAGTCTCCGCGTGCTTGACGGGGCCGTTGTGATTTTCAGTGCCGTCGAAGGCGTGGAAGCTCAGAGCGAAACCGTTTGGAGGCAGGCTGATAAGTACGCCGTGCCGCGAGTGTGTTTCATCAACAAAATGGACCGCATCGGGGCAGGGCATGACCGAGTGCTTCGACAGATCCGCGAACGGCTCTCCGCAACACCCCTCACTCTGCAAATCCCAATCGGCTCCGGGCCTTCCACCAACCCCGACGGATTCCGTGGCGTCATCGACCTGATTTCAATGAAGGCTCTGTACTGGGACTCCGCCAGCCGAGGACTCAACTTCCACGAAGAGGAAATCCCTCCGCAGTTCCGCGATGATGCCACACTCTGGCGCAGCGAACTGCTCGACACCCTCTCCATGCATGATGAAGAGCTCATGGTCGCCTGCATGGAGTCTGACACCGTCCCGGAAGAACTGATCCATGCCGCAATTCGCCGTGGAACACTGGCCCGCGCCTTCCAGCCCGTGCTCTGCGGAGCTTCGCTGGATTATATTGGCGTCCAGCCAGTGCTCGACGCAGTCACGCAGTACCTCCCCAGCCCGCTGGATCGCCCACCGGTCTCCGGTGTGATCCCCTCGGGCAAGCAGCAGGGCGAGACGACTCTTCGCCGTGCCACCGATCAGGATCCCGCATGTGCACTGATCTTCAAAGTTCAGGCAGAGTCGCACGGAGATCTGTATTTCGCCCGAGTCTATTCCGGGAAACTCACCGGTAACTCGAGGATGCTCAATCCTCGCACCGGCAAAAAAGAAATGGTCACCCAGCTCTGGCACATCCAGTCCGACTCCCGGGAGAAAGTCGAGGAAGTCGAAGCCGGAGATATCTGCGGCATCATCGGCCCGCGCGAATCTGCCACTGGGGATACCCTCTGCGATACCCAGGCCCCGGTGGCGCTCGAATCCATCACCTTCCCGGATACCGTCATCTCGATGGCCATCGAGCCGGAATCCAGTAACGACCGCAAAAAACTCGAAGACACCCTGAAACGGCTCGAAAAGCAGGACCCCACCTTCCGCGTTCGCTCCAATAGCGAAACCGGCCAGACCATCATCAGCGGCATGGGTGAACTCCATCTGGAAATCATCCGCAACCGCATGCTGCGTGACTTCCATCTCAAGGTTCGATTCCACAAGCCCCGTGTCAGCTACCGCGAGAAGCTCATTGGGGAAGTCACGATCCGCCAGGATTTCCACCGGCAGTTGCCCTCCGGGAACATCTCCTTCGGGCTCACGCTGACGGCCGCGGAAACTCCCGACCCCACCGCTGGAATCCTCGTCCAGCACCGACTCCCCCCGGAAGCACTCCCCAAACAAGCCCTCCAGATCCTCCTGGATTCTCTCCAGAAAGAAGCCGAAGCTGGTGGCAATTTCGGACACCCAATCATGGGGCTCAGGCTCACGGTCGACGCCGTGCAGTTCACCGACGGTGAAAGCAGCGAAGTGGCCATCCGCACTGCGGCTGCGGAGGCTTTCCGGCAGGTGAGAACCGAGGGTCGCATGGTAATTCTCGAACCCATCATGCGGCTCGAAGTCACAACTCCCGATGATTTCCTCGGAAATATCCAGTCCGACCTCAACGCCCGCCGTGCTCTGATTCTCAATTCCGATCGCCGCGGCGACCTCTCGGTAATCGTCTGCGAAGTTCCTCTAATCGAGATGTTCGGCTACTCCAACCAGATCCGCAGTCTCTCCCAGGGCCGCGCATCCTACTCAATGGAACCTTCCCGCTACGAAATCGCCCCGGAACGCTCCCTGGAGCAGGCATTCTGACTCAAGTCTGCTCTCCCACGATCCGAAACAGAGGATTTCCTTCCTCAGCTTCGTTGACAAAGAGTGCCCTATCTTTTACAATCCCCGATTCCCCTCAACACGGGGTCTCGTTCGATATCACGTAAACTCTTAGTTCAAGGTGACTTACGGTGGCTGGTTCAGGCGAAGAATGCATCCGGATCAGGATGGAGGCATACGACCACTCGGTGCTGGATCAGTCGGCCGCCGAAATTGTCGATACGGCAAAGCGCACAGGTGCAATCGTTCATGGGCCGGTGCCGCTGCCGACCCGGATCGAGCGCTACACAGTGCTCCGCAGTCCGCACATTGACAAAAAGTCTCGCGAACAGTTCGAAATTCGCACCCACAAACGGCTCATTGACATCATTCAGCCCACGGGAAAGACTGTGGATGCTCTGAATAAACTGTCCTTGCCAGCTGGAGTGGATATTAAAATCAAGGCGACTGCCACATCCTGAGTGCTGCGTCCTGTGGTGCTCCGGGTTTGTCGCCCGCTCCTGCTGGTCTGTGCTGGTGGGGTGTAAAGTGTGGGGTTGCCGATTGCTGTGTTCCTGTCGGCTCATGGCCCTCCCGGCTTTGTTTCTCTTCCGCTTCTTGCGCGGGTGTTTGTTATGTCTGTCGGACTCATTGGTCGAAAAGTCGGTATGACTCAGGTGTATGATGCTGATGGCGTCATCGTGCCGGTCACCGTTATTGAGGCTGGTCCCTGCGTCGTGACGCAAGTTCGCACGGTCAGCAGGGATGGCTACAGTGCCGTTCAGGTCGGTTTTGGGCAATTGCCCAGGGCCAAAGCCAGCCGTGCTCGTCGTGGTCATGTTGCGGCACTTAATGGGCGTCGTCAGGCTGGTCGGTCTGCTGAAGCGGCTGTTCCCAAAGCTGGTTGCGAGCCCCCGCGGTGGCTCCGGGAATTCCGCACTGCTGACGAATCCCACGGTTTGAGCGTCGGGCAGCAACTCACGCCTTCCTTCCTCGATGCCGTCAAGTTTGTTGATGTGATCGGGGTTTCTCGCGGCCGCGGCTTCTCGGGTGCAATGCGTCGCCATAATTTCAGCGGCCAGCCTGCCAGTCACGGGGCGAAGCGAGTGCATCGCAAGCCTGGTTCGGTCGGCGCCAGTGCTGACCCTTCTCGCGTGCTTCCGGGAACTCGCATGGCCGGTCATTACGGTGCAGAGCGAGTCACCAGTCGCAACTTGCGGGTTGTGCGAACTGACGATCAGAACAATCTGCTGCTGGTTCGCGGAGCGGTCCCGGGCCCCGATGGGGCTTTCGTGATCATCCGCCGCTCGGCTAAAAACCCAAAATCCTAGTTCTCCTACACTGCTTTGTGGTGTGATATGATTTCCGTTCCAATTAAAGACATGTCGGGTGCTGACTGCGGTCAGTTCTCATTTGAACCTGCCGAGCTCACCGACACCATCTGCAAACAGCTGTTGCATGACGCCGTCGTCATGTACCGCGCCAATCGGCGCGTCGGCGAAGTGCAGAACAAGTCTCGCGGCATGGTCGCCGGCAGTACTCGCAAGCTCTTCAAGCAAAAAGGGACCGGTCGGGCCCGTATGGGTCCGATTCGCAGCCCGATTCGTCGAGGGGGCGGTCGTGCATTTGCAAAGGTGCCTCGCGATTTTTACTATCGCCTGCCCCGCAAGGCCGTGCAGAAGGCCACCCGCATGGCGTTGCTCAGCAAGTTCCAGGACTCCGAGGCTGTGCTCCTGAAGTCATGGGACTGCCCCGAGGTGAAAACTCGGCAGATCAGCGGTTTCCTCAAGTCTGTGGGACTCACGGGTAAAACTGTTCTGCTGACCACAGAAGGGGTCAATCAGAATGTCTACAAGTCCGCTCGCAACATCGATGGTGTAATGGTGCTCCCCGGCGCCGATCTGAACGCCTTCGCTCTGCTTCGCCAGCGTCATCTCGTGATCACAGTTGCCGAACTCAATCGCATTCTTGGTCGTCAGTCCTGAAATCGGTGCAACCATGAGCGTCAGTCAATCGGGTGTTTCCATCCAGCCACATCAGGTCATTCGGCGACCACTGGTCACCGAAAAAGGTACCTGGCTGTCGGAGCGCCAAAATTCCTATTCCTTCGAAGTGCACCCGCTCGCGACCAAGACCGACATTCGCGATGCGGTCCAGAAGATGTGGTCAGTTCGCGTGCTCGAAGTGCGAACCCAGACACGTCTTGGCAAACCACGCCGGCACAAGATGCAGGCCGGTCGCACTCGCAACTGGAAGAAGGCCATCGTCAAACTGCACCCCGAAGACCGTATTGCCTTCTTCTAAGATCATTCCCACCGTCTGCTCGATAGCGATCTCTACGAAAGCTCTGTCATGGGTCTCCGCTTCTACAAACCAGTTACTCCCGGACGCCGCGGCGCGTCCGTCAGTGATTTCTCTGAAATCACCGACCGCCGCAAGCGCCCCGAGAAAGAACTCAGCGTCCGCTACAAGAAGAAGGGTGGGCGTAACAACCAGGGCAAGATTACCGCCAAGCACCGTGGTGGTGGTCACAAGCGACTCTATCGCATCATCGATTTCAAGCGAGACAAAGACGGCGTGGTTGGCACCGTGACTCATATCGAGTACGACCCCAATCGCTCGTCCCGCATCGCTCTGGTTCAGTATGCCGACGGGGAAAAGCGTTATATTCTCGCCCCAGAGGGGTTGGCGGCCGGAGCCCGCATCGAAAGCGGTTTGGGGATCGAGCCCAACGTCGGTAACTGCATGCCACTCAGCGCAGTTCCGCTCGGCACAATGGTGCACAACATCGAGATGCAGCCCGGTCGCGGCGGACAGCTCTGCCGCAGTGCCGGCATGGGTGCAACGCTTAACGCCCGAGAAGGACGCTGGGCCCAGATCACTCTGCCAAGCGGCGAAGTTCGCCGTGTTCCCAGCAGCTGCCGAGCCACCATCGGTGTGGTCGGCAACGGCGAACACTCCAGCGTTGTCATCGGCAAGGCCGGCCGCAATCGCTGGAAGGGAATTCGCCCTCGTGTGCGTGGTACGGCGATGAACCCCGTGGCGCATCCGATGGGTGGTGGCGAAGGCAGAAACTCCGGAGGCCGTCATCCCTGTTCGCCCCGCGGTGTGCTCTCCAAGGGCGGCAGGACTCGTAACCGCCGCAAAGCGTCCGGCAAAGCAATCATTCGGCGGCGTGTGTCTGTCCGTTACGGCGAAGTTAAACTCTGATCGTTCACGAGGTAGTTTAGATGGGTCGGTCTCTGAAAAAGGGCCCTTTTGTCGATCCGCGACTTCTCGAAAAAATCGAGAAGCTCAACGATTCCGGACGCAAGGAACCGCTCAAAACCTGGTCTCGACGCTGCACGATTTCCCCGGAATTCGTTGGGCACACATTTCTCGTTCACAACGGCCGAGCATTCCTCAGCGTGTATGTGACCGAAGACATGGTCGGGCATAAGCTCGGTGAGTTCTCTGCCACGCGGACCTTCCGCGGGCACGGTTCGAAAGGTAAGAAGTAACCATGAGCGCCGTACGTGCTACACACCATTTCGCGCGGATCTCCGCTACCAAGGTGCGTCCGTTTGCTGACCTGATTCGCGGCAAGACTGCCGAGCAGGGATTGCTGGCGCTGCGCTTCGAGCCGAATCGTGGTGCTCGCTTCCTTGAAAAGGTGCTGAAGTCCGCCATCTCCAACGCGGAGGACCGCGGTGTCCGCAATCCCCAGAGGCTTGTGGTCGCCGAGGCGCGTGTGGACGGCGGCCCGATGTTCAAACGCGTCCATGCTCGAGCACGCGGGATGGCCAACCTGATCCGCCGTCGCTCAGCGCACATCCACGTCGCCATTGAGGCTCCTGAGCTCGGCTGAATCAACCAGTGTCTAATGCGGGGATTTGATAATGGGTCAGAAAGTCAGACCAACTGGGTTTCGCGTCGGAGTCATGGAGACATGGCGTAGCCGATGGTACGCACCCAAGCGTGAATTCGGCGATCTGCTGCTTGAGGATTTCAAGATCCGTCACTTCGTGGCGACTCGATACGCTTCGGCCGACATTGCCAAAGTGGAAATCGAGCGTACGCGTGACCAGGTTGTGGTGCATCTGCATACTGGACGTCCGGGCGTGATCATTGGCAGTCGCGGGAAGGAAGTCGACAAGCTTAAGGCGGAACTCGAAGATCTCACCGGCCGTCGCATGGACGTGAAGGTGCTCGAGATTGCCAACCCTAACCGGAATGCGACGCTCGTCGCCATGAAGATTGCCCAGCAGCTTGAGAAGCGGGGCAGCTTCCGCCGCGCCATCAAGAAGACGCTGGACGAGGTGATGAGCTCCGGGGTGGAAGGCGTGAAGATACAAATGTCCGGTCGTCTTGGCGGTGCGGAGATGTCCCGCTGCGAGAAGGCCAACAGGGGTTCAATCCCCTTGTCGACTCTGCGTCGGCACATTGATTATGGTTTTGCCCAGTCGAAAACGACCATGGGTGTGATTGGCGTAAAAGTGTGGATCGATCTGGGCGATTATTCGAACGAGGAGTCTTCCGATGGCTCTCATGCCAAAACGGGTCAAGCATCGAAAAAGCCAAAGAGGACGTATAAGAGGTAACGCAACTCGCGGCAACACGGTTGTGTTTGGTGATTGGGCCCTGCAGTCGCTCGACCCGGGGCACGTCACCGGGCAAACGATCGAGGCCTGTCGTATCGCTGCCAATCAGTACGTGCGCGGTGAGGGCAAGGTCTTCATCCGCATTTTTCCCCAGAAGCCTGTTACCGCGCGTCCGCTCGAGACGCGAATGGGTAAGGGTAAAGGGGAGCCTGATCGCTGGGTCGCGGTTGTAAAACCTGGTACTGTACTGTTTGAACTCGGCGGCGTGACTCATGAGACAGCAAAGAGCTGTTTCAGCCGCGTCGCGCACAAGCTTCCCATCCGCGTGCGGCTCGTCGGGCGCCGCCCCGAAATTTAATCCCCCCGGCCTGTTCCGGATCATCAGCCATGTCAAAAGTTTCAGCACTCCGCGAAATGTCCACCGAGCAGCTCAGCCTGGAGCTGGATGGGGCTCGCAAAAGCCTCTTTACCCTCCGTTTTCAGGCCGCCAGTGAGCGTAATGACGCTCCCAGTCAGGCGCAGCGGCTGCGTCGCCGCATCGCCCAGATCCTCACTGTCCAGCGCGAACGCGAACTGGGTCGCTCCTGATTCAACCAAACCTCTACTGCTCCCGGTGGAACGATGAAAAGACGATTGATCGGAACCGTCAAATCCAGCCTCCCGAGTACTCTGCGGGTCGAGATCGACCGTCGCATGAAGCATGCGAAGTACGGGAAGATTATTCGCGGACGGACTGTCTGCCATGTGCACGATGCGGCTGGCGAAGGCCGCCCGGGCGACGTCGTTGAGATCGAAGAGGCTCCTCCCGCTTCCCGGCTGAAGCGGTGGGCGCTTGTCCGCGTTGTTTCGCGAGCTGCGGTCGTTGAATCGGCCGAATGAAACCTTAGTACACACGATTTTCGTCAGGGTGACCCATGATCCAAATGCAGACACTGCTCGACGTCGCCGACAATTCCGGCGCCAAAACAGCCCGTTGCATCAAGGTGCTCGGTGGTACTCGCCGCCGCTACGCAAGTCTTGGTGACATCGTCGTCGTCAGCGTTCAGAAGAGTCTTGCCGGTAGTGCCATCAAGGCCGGCTCGGTTGTGAAGGGTGTGGTCGTGCGTGTCCGCCGGTCTGCTCGTCGTGCCGACGGTTCATACGTTCGTTTCGACCGCAACGCAATTGTGATCGTGGACAACGACGGCAACCCGAAGGGTACCCGCATCTTCGGCGCAGTCGCTCGTGAACTGCGCGACAAGAAGTTCATGAAAATCGTCTCTCTCGCCAGTGAAGTAGTCTAAGCAGAGTTTGGGGAAGTGAAACATGTCCCGGTTGATGGTTGAATACAAGTCGCGGATCATTCCCGAACTGCAGCAGTCGCTTGGGCGGCAGAATGCTCTCTCACTGCCACGTCTCGAGAAGATCGTCGTCAGCATGGGTGTGGGCAAGGCGGTTGAGGATCGTAAGCGGCTGGATCAGGCCGCAGAGCATCTCGCCCAGCTGTCCGGCCAAAAGGCCCAGATTTGTCGTGCTCGGAAGTCAGTTTCCGGCTTTCGTCTTCGCGAGGGCCAGCCGATTGGCTGCCGAGTGACCCTCCGCGGCCGCCGCATGTATGAATTTCTTGACCGCCTGATCACTCTTGCCCTGCCTCGCGTTCGCGACTTCCGTGGCGTCAGTCCTAAGGGGTTTGACGGGCGTGGAAATTATAACTATGGCCTGAACGAGCAGGTCGTGTTCCCCGAAATCGACCCCGAATCTGTGACTGCGGTGCAGGGGATGAACATCACTATTGTCACTACGGCCAGAACCGACGACGAGGGTCGACTGCTCCTTCGTGCGTTTGGCATGCCTTTCCGGGCGGATGGCTGAGCCGGCATCTCTCATTCAGGGTTAACCCAATGGCAAGCAAAGCTAAGATCGAAAAGGCGAAGCGTCCACCGAAGTTCAGTTGCCGGCAGGAGCACCGGTGCTTGATGTGTGGTCGTCCTCGTGCCGTCTACCGGAAGTTTAAAGTCTGCCGTATCTGCTTCCGCAATCTGTCGCTCGACGGACTGATTCCCGGCGTTAAAAAAGCCAGCTGGTAATGGAAATGGTGTCTCCATGATGACCGACCCGATCGCTGACCTACTCACTCGTATCCGCAACGCTGTCCACGTCGAACGCCCGTTCGTCGACATCCCGGCGTCGCAGATCAAGATCGCACTCGTCGAAGCCCTCAAGCGAGAAGGCTTTGTGTGGGATCACGAAGTCGTCGAATCCGACGGCCACAAAGTGCTCCGCGTCAATCTTAAGTACGGCCCGAACGGCGAGCACGTCATCCAGCACATTTCCCGGGTGTCTAAGCCTGGGTGCCGTGTGTATGTCGCAGCGAAGGAAATGCGTGACATTCGTCAGGGAACAGGTATCTCGGTGCTTTCCACTTCCCGTGGTGTGCTGAGCAATCGTGAGGCTCGACGCGAGGGTGTCGGCGGCGAAGTGCTCTGCGAAGTCTGGTAGTCTACCCTCAGCGTCATTCCAGGCTACATCCGCCACACTGTCCAGGTGCTTCAAAAATGTCCCGCATTGGAAAAAAACCTGTTTCTGTGCCGGCTTCCGTCAAGGTGGAAGTCAATGGCAGTCGCGTGAGCGTTAAGGGCCCCGCGGGTGAACTGTTCATTTCGGTTCACCCAACGATGGCTGTGTCCGCTGCGCCGGGCTCGGTGACGGTGTCTCGTCCCGACGACAAGCGGTCCAGCCGCGCCCTGCACGGGCTCACACGGAGCCTCATCCAGAACATGGTTGACGGCGTGGTCAAGCCTTTCGAAAAGAAGCTCGAGATCACCGGGGTGGGCTACAACGCCAGCCTTGCCGCCGGGAAACTCACGCTGCAGGTCGGCTTCGCCAACAAGATCACTCTCGTGGTTCCTGCCGGGGTGAAGTGCGAAGTGCCCGACGCGACTCACGTTATTGTCAAGAGCTGCGACAAGCAGGCTTGCGGTCAGTTTGCTGCTGAGATCCGAAGCGTACGTCCTCCCGAGCCCTACAAGGGCAAGGGCATCCGCTATCAGGACGAGCATGTCCGTCGGAAGGCCGGCAAGGCGTTTGGTTCCAAGTAGTTTTACGCCGGGCTAAAACCGGATCTGAATTTAAGGCTGTGCTACCATGAGTTATCGTTCCCGACTCGCCGCCCAGGAAACTCGACGCCGTCATCGCGTCCGCAACAGAATCGTCCGCGACGCTCACGGTCGTCCGCGTCTGTCTGTGTTCCGCAGCAACCGCCACATGTATGCTCAGGTTATCGACGACTCCAGTGGTCGGACACTTGTGCAGGCAAGTTCCCTCGACACGGCTCTTGCTGGTCCGGGGGGAGTTGGCGGAGACGTGGAGACTGCTGCCAAGGTTGGTGAACTCGTTGCCCGACGAGCGCTCGAGGCCGGCGTCTCCAAAGTGGTTTTCGATCGTGGAATTTTCCGTTATCATGGCCGCATTGCGGCGCTCGCGGAAGCGGCTCGGGCCGCCGGGCTTGACTTCTGATTTCTTTCAATGCGGGGTGTCAGGTGTCTTCAGCAGAAGTAAAAAGTGACAGCGGCGAACGCGTAGTACAAATTCGCCGATGTGCGTGTGTGGTTAAGGGTGGTCGTCGGTTCAGCTTTGCTGCCCTGGTGGTCACCGGTGACGGCAGCGGTCGCGCTGGATACGGCTACGGCAAGGCGATCGAGGTACCACAGGCTGTGGACAAGGCGACGAAGCAGTCCCGTCGGTCGCAGATCCCGGTGCCTATTGTGGGCACCACGATTCCCCATCAGGTGATCGGCGAATACCGCTCATCCAGAGTGCTCCTGCTGCCGGCGAAGCCTGGTACTGGCGTGATTGCCGGTGACTGTGTCCGCGCCGTGGTTGAAGCCGCCGGCATCACCGACATTCTCACCAAGGCGTACGGTTCGACGAACCCTCTGAACCTTGTCAAAGCCACTTTCGATGCTCTCAGGAAACTGCGGACTCGCGAACAGATCGAGCGTCTGCGAGGAGTAACACTGTGATACTCAATGATGTCCATACCGGGATTCAGCCTCGCAAGAACCGCAAGCGTATTGGTCGCGGCATTGGCTCCGGCCACGGCAAGACCTCTGGTCGCGGTCACAAAGGCTTCTTCAGCCGATCCGGCAGTTCCACGCGACGTGGCTTCCAGGGCGGTCAGATGCCGTTGTTCCGCCGTGTGGCCAAACGCGGATTCAGCAATAACGCATTTGCTCCTGAGATCGCCGTGATCAACATCGGCACGCTCGCTGAGCAGTTCCCGGCAGGCTCCGAGATTACTCCGGAACTGCTTGTCGAAAAGGGCCTCGTAGCTTCTCGTTTTGACCAGCTGAAGGTGCTGGGCAATGGTGAAGTGGGCCACGCTCTCAAAATCACAGCCCATCGTTTTTCCGCATCTGCCGAGGCCAAGGTTGTGGCAGCGGGTGGTGCGGTAGTCCGAATCGAGCGCTAGGTCAGCGGCCTCCAGAGGAGTTTCGTCGTGCTTGCGAAGCTAATGACCGTTTTTCGGATCCCCGAGCTGCGCAACAAGATTCTGTTGACGATCGTGCTGCTTGCCGTCTACCGACTGGGCTTCCACATCACCTTGCCTTTCATCGATCACTCGGTTGTGGCCGAGACGATGAAGAAGAGTGAGAGTGGTGCCAGCGGTGGCATGGCTGGTTTGCTCAAGGTCGTCTCTGTCTTTGCCGCAATCGAGCTGGAGAGTGGTTCCGTGTTTGGGTTGGGCATTATGCCCTACATCACGGCATCCATCGTGTTCCAGCTGTTGGCGACGGTCTACCCGCCGCTGGAGGCATTGCAGAAGGAGGGCGAGTCTGGACGACGGAAGCTCAACGAGTACACTCGTTACGCGACCGTCGTTGTGTGCATCTTCCAGAGCTTTTTCCTGCTCTTGACGACCAGGGGAGAGCAAAAGATTTTGCCCGGCTACACGGGTCTGCACTGGATTATCTTTGGTACGCTGGTGATGACCGCTGGCACTGTGTTTCTGATGTGGATTGGTGAGCAGATTGATGCTTACGGCATCGGCAACGGGATCAGTCTTCTGATTATGGCCGGGATCCTTGCGAGGCTTCCCGCAGTAGTTCAGAAGTGGGTGGAGGGGATCAGGACGAAGGGTGTTGGGATTGGCACCGAGTTTGGCATCGAGCGTCTGCTGGTGATGATCATCGTGTTTGTTTCGGTGATCGCAGTTGTGATTTTCATTACCCAGGGGCAGCGTCGAATCCCCATCCAGAGTGCGCGGCACGTTCGCGGTCGTAAGGTCAGTGGGGGCAACCAGCAATGGCTTCCGCTGCGGGTCAATCAGTCCGGGGTGATGCCGATCATCTTCGCTTCCAGTTTGTTGATGATTCCCTATTTTCTGTTTACTCAGGTGGGAATGTTGTTCGGGGCTTCCGCTGCGGGAGAATGGACCACCTGGTTTGGCTCTTTGTTTCTGCCTGGGCGTGGGTTTGTGTATAGTCTTGCCTACATCGCCCTGATTTACTTCTTCTGTTATTTCTGGACAGCGATAACCTTCAATCCCAAGGACATGGCTGAGAATCTGAAGGACAGTGGCAGCTTTATCCGCGGGTATCGACCAGGTTCTCCGACTGCAAATCACCTCGAGCAGGTGATGCTCCGGATTACCTACGTCGGCGCTGCGTTCCTCAGCGTGATCGCGGTGATCCCCACTGTGATCGCCAACACGATTACTCAGGACTTCGCTACTGCCAGCTTTTTTGGTGGTACGGGGTTGTTGATTATTGTTTCGGTGGCTTTGGATCTGGTCCAGAAGATCGATTCGCATTTGGTCATGAGAAACTATCCAGGGCTGCTTGATTCAGACAAGTAGTCATTGGTTTTCGCATTGTTTTTTGACAAGCCTGTTAAGGCGGGTGTTCCGATGAAAGTTCGTTCCAGCGTCCGACGAATTTGTGACTTCTGCAAGCTGGTCAGACGGCGCGGGAAGATCTTCGTGATCTGCTCTTCCAATCCGCGGCACAAGCAGCGTCAGGGCTGATTGTGTTCCTTTCTGTGATCAGCCGGAGATAAATCAATGCCTCGTGTTCTCGGTGTGGACATTCCGAATAACAAGCCGACCTACGTGTCGCTTAGTTATCTCTACGGCATCGGCCCGTACCTCGCAGTGCAGATCTGCTATGAGCTTGGCGTGGATCCCCACGCTCGAGCCGGCGAGCTGTCTGAGGACGAGGTCAGCCGGATCACGAACCATCTCGACAAGAATTACACTGTCGAAGGTCCGTTGCGTCGTAAGGTGCAGCAGGACATCGGTCGTCTTCGGGAGATCCAGTGCTACCGGGGGATTCGGCACCGGAAGGGTCTGCCTGTTCGTGGGCAGCGTACGAAGACCAACGCGAGGACTCGCAAGGGCCGCAAGAAGACTGTGGCAGGTAAGAAGGGCGTGAAGGACCTGAAGTGATTTACTTTTTTGGGTGGGACTGAACTGTGGCGAAGGTCAAAAAGAAGAAGATTCGGCGGAATGTCAACAAAGGCGTGGCCTACATCAAGGCAACGTTCAACAACACCATCGTGACCATGACGGACGCTGGTGGAGACGTGATCTGCTGGGCGACTGCAGGGACTGTAGGGTTTAAGGGTTCCCGCAAGAGCACTCCGTTTGCTGCTCAGAGGGCTGCCGAGACGGTTGCTGAGAAGGCTTCCAAGGTGGGCGTCCGCGAGGTGGATGTGCGGGTGAAGGGTCCTGGTGCCGGTCGCGAGAGTGCGATCACGGGGCTGCAGGCGTCCGGGCTCTCCATCAAGTCGATTGAAGACGTGACTCCGTTGCCGCATAATGGTTGCCGTCCTCCCAAACGCCGTCGTGTTTGAGATGGCCGACTGACTCTGGAATCAGGGGGTAAAAATGAGGATTCGCTGGCGTGGTCTGGAATTGCCAAGTCGAGTTGCGCTCGACCGGGAAACTCGGACGCCTACTTACGGTCGTTTTGTTGCCGAACCGTTTGAACGTGGTTTTGGTGCAACCGTAGGCAACAGTCTCCGCAGAATTCTGCTGTCAAGTCTTGAGGGGTCCGCGGTGACCCGCGCGAGGATTCACGGCGTTCAGCACGAATTCACCACCATTCCGGGTGTTGTGGAGGACGTGACCGATATCTGCCTGAACCTGAAGTCTCTGGTGGTGAAGAATCACAGCGCCAGCAGCAAGACTCTGCGAATTGAAAAGCACACTCGCGGCGTGGTCACCGGAGCCGATGTGATTTGCGACGATCAGGTGGTTGTCATCAATCGCGACCTCGTGATTGCGACGATGACGGACGATGTGCCGTTCCACGTTGAGATGACCGTGGAGAATGGCCGCGGTTACGTCGCTGCTTCAGAGCAGTACCAGCATGAGCCGGAAGTCGGCATCATTCCTCTCGACGCACCGTTTTCCCCGGTGACCCGTGTTCGCAACACGATCGAGGAGACTCGAGTTGGTCAGCGCACCAACTACGATAAGCTGACGATCGAGATTTGGACGAACGGAACGATTGTTCCTGAGATGGCGTTGGTGGAAGCCGCAAAGATTCTCCGCAAGCACCTCAATTGCTTCATCACGTTCCGCGAGCCGGGGCCTGAGAGCGGACCTGAAGGCGGTCTGCGTGGAATGCTCGAGGCTACCGGTTACTCGCCGATTGATATGGAACTGGAAGAGAAGCTCGGCAAGAGTCTTGCCGAACTGAATCTTTCCGTCCGCGCGACGAACTGCCTTGAGTCTGTAGGCATCAACACTGTTCGGGACCTGGTGGTTCGGACTGACGATGAACTCCTGCAGGTGCGGAACTTTGGTGAGACGACTCTGGACGAAGTGCGTGATCGTCTGGCGAATATTGATCTGCGGCTTGGCATGCGTTTGCCGAATCATTCCGCTCGTTAGTCCGCCCGCATGCGGCATTTTCAGCCCGGAATTGGCCGGTCTGTCATTCCTGTAAACGATTTGTTTTGAATGGGTCTCTGTTATGAGACATCGCTGTGCTGGTAGAAAACTTGGTCGCAACGCTTCCCATCGCCATGCCATGTTCCGCAACATGGCGGTAAGTCTGGTGATGACCATGAAGAATGACGAGGAGGGCGGTGCGAAGGTTCCGGGACGCATCACCACAACGGTGGCCAAGGCTAAGGAACTGCGTCCGTTTATCGAAAAGCTCATCACCATGGGCCGCAAGGCTCGTCGGGTGGTTCAGCAGGCCGAGCAGTTCTCGTCTGACTCATCTCGCGGCAGTGACGAGTGGAAGGCGTGGCGGGAGTCTGAGGCAGGCCGGAACTGGGTACGTGCCACCGCGCCGGCGCTTGCCTTGCGTCGTCGAGCCTTCGCTGCTCTTCGCAGCAAGGCGGCGGTCGATATTGTGTTCGGTACGCTGGCAGAGCGGTTTGAGTCGCGATCCGGAGGGTACACTCGTATCGTGCGGCTCTCCAACGTGCGTCTGGGGGATGCCGGCGAGCAGGCAATCATCGAGTTTGTGGGCGAAAACGATCGCGTCAAGTCGGGCCGCCGGTCAGCTCCGTCAGTCGAAGCAAATTAAAGCTGAGCTTGAGTTTACAGAAGAGACTGCCTGTTCTTCAGGCAGTCTTTTTTTACGTACCCCGCTGATTTCCGAACATTTCGACATGCAGTCGGGATGAGAAGTTGAACCCGTGTGACCTCGCCAGTTCGCGCAGCCAGGAAGATTTGTCGCGGAGCTGTTCCCGGGTTCTGGCCTGTGGCATGAGCCAGACGAGGGAGTGGCTGAGGTCGGGCATGCTTTTCAGCAGGGCGAGGACCTCGTTGATGTCGTGGTGTTCTTCGATAACGAACTTCAGGATGCCCGGTGATCGGCTGAGCAGGCTGCGGATGACATTCGGCCGAAGTCTGGCGGCATCATGTCTGGATTCCCAGGGTGTCCCGACCGGGTTGGAGTTTGCGAGTTTTGGGCTGATGGCAACCAGATCGCAGGTGAATTCGAGGTCGACGGTGCCGGCGGTCTCGACAGTGACTCGCTTCCCCAGAGCTCGGCTGTGACTGATGAGGGACGGCAGCGTGGGAACGAGGAGTGGTTCTCCGCCGGTGATGACGACATCGGGGGCGGAGGATCCGGCGACTTCGCGGACCAGTTCTTCGAGACTGCGGGCTGTGCCCTCAGGTTTCCACGAAGTGTAGGGTGTGTCGCAGAAGGAGCATCTCAGGTTACAGCCGGAGGTGCGTATGAACAGGGAGCGGGTGCCGGCCCACGGTCCTTCACCCTGAATGGATTCGAAGATTTCGGAGATATGCATGGAGTCAGCGTCCTGAGGCGGGGAGCTGTCCGCGGGGGCTGGAGTGATTTGGTGGCAGTGGCAGGCAGACAAGCAGGCCGGCGAGGGCAGCGAGTCCAACGTGGACCTGATTGACGACTCGGGACGTTGAGTGCAGCCGCATGAATTCTTCAGTACGGGGCTTGCCGGGGGGAGTGATCAGCTTGAGAAGTGGTTGATAAACGAAGTGGTGATCGGCGGCAGCGATCAGCAAAGCGATGGTGGCGAGTGTTGCGGCGACTGTGTAGCGGCTGCGACCGTGTCGTTGGCAGATCCATGCATTCAGCAGCGATGTGGCAACGTGGAGTCCGAGGCAGCACCAGCAGCAGAGGTAGTAGAGTGGGAAGCGGATGGCCGCGAGTTGGTCGCGGATGGTTGAATCGAATCCCGGGTGGATTTGTTCGGCGACACTGGTGATCACGAAAAGAACGGCACCACCCACCCACGCGCCAGCGGAGAATCGCGCGACGGTGAGACAGATCTGCTGGACTCGCGAAGGGGAGGATTCGGCCAGGGTTTGACTCCTGAGATTTGAAAGGTCTTCAGTGAGAGAGTATACGCGGATTATCTGAGAAAGTCCTGTGCTGTCGACTCTGGGTGCATGTGTGGAGGTGACGGGAATGCTGAAGAGGCTGCTGAATGGCTGCTGGCATCACTGGCTGGACTGGAATTTTATGCGGTTTCAGCGGGAGCTTGAGGGTGCGTGGTTTGAGCAGGCCGCGGCTTCGGGACGCCCGCGGGGGCTCCGCTGGTGCCAGTGTGAGTGGTTGTCGGGCCGCATGCTGCTCCGGGAACGCCATTCGGGACAATGGTGGATGCTGAGGAGTGTCAACCTGTCTTTTGAAGCGATTGAGGGGGGAGGCATGGAGGATGTGGCTGCGGTCTCATCGCTCCGCGATGCCTGTGCTGTATTTGTCTGGACCGGAAGATCGTGGGCCTCAGCCGGTCGAGCGCTCTTCAACATGGATCCGGCTGCTGCCGCGAAGCATCTGGAAGAGTCGCACGAGGCATGTTTGTCTATGGATGGGTGAGGGGCCGGACGTGGTTAAGTATGGAGTGCGTTTCAGTTCTGTGCGGAGCCTGCGTTCTGTTCGTTGCTGGTTTCGGCCTGAGGGCGGTCTGCGGCGATTTTCTCTACTGGCAGCAGCAGTCTGACGACGGTTACGGAATCTTCGGGCGTGACAGTTTTTTCGTCTATCTGGACGTCTGCCAGTCGCTCCTTGGTGGCTCCGATGAGCAGTGCATTGCTGAGCCCGATGGTGTCGCTAAGTTCGTCTCGTCGCAGGGCATCATTTCGGAGTTGTACGAAGGAGCGGCCACCGGCAGCATCGTAAAGCGAGGTTATCAGCAGGATATCGAGTGGGTTGCGGCTGCTTACATCCCACGCCTGTCGGGGTTGTGAGACGGAATTTGGGGACTGGTTGTTTTTGCTGCCGGGTGCTGCAGTCAGTCGGACTCCGCGGAGGAAGTCGCGAATCTCAAGAACTCGAACTCCCCCCTGCTCGCGGGACCAGACTTCACCGGGCTGCAGTTCACGGATGTCATCTGAAGCACGTTCCGAGGGGGCGTAGATGCGATTGCCGCAGATCACCACCCAATTGGTGATTGAGTCTGGCAGATGATGGGAGAAGGAGCCTTCAAGCAGGGCATTTGCCGGGAGCCGGAGGCTGGATTTGATGAGTTGGTGACCATCAGTTGTGGAGCCGCGACGGTCGGTCAGGAGTGCAGTGGAGCCGTCTGCGAGCAGCGGCAGCGCGGTGAATTCGGAGCTGAAGGGCAGTTTTTCCGCATGTCGACTGATCAGCTGTCCCAATCCTGCACCGCCGGGCCGATACATACCGCCAAAGATGTTTTCGATTCGTCCGGACCACATCAGGCTGCGTTCACCGCTGTCTTTGACCGTTTGCTGCAGCCATGTGGCGTCTGCGGTGCGAGTGTTGACATAGCAGCTTTGCCCGGCTGAGAGGCTGGCCCAGGTACGGGCTCGGAGCCGCTGTTCACCACTATCCTCGAATACGTCCAGGAGTCCGATTTGTCGGATTGAAAAATCGCTGTTGTGGTCGCTGAGTCCCTGGGCAGCAAACAGGCAGCCGGCGGCGATGATGATTGGCAGCGTGATCCATGTGAGTCGGGGTGCCTTGAGTACCCGCACGACGAGCAGGTAGTCGAGGGGGCCGACAAAGACCAGAAGGGCGACCATCAGGACCATGACATGCCATGTGGACCATCGCTGATTATCGGGCAGTGCGTCGGAGGCAGCTGCGAGTTGCGTGGAGAGGTCTGTGATGCCGACGGATGCAATTCGTCCTCCCGCACGCGTCTGTTCCGTACGTCCGGACTGAGGTTCACCAAACAGCAGCATCTCATACAGCCGGGGCAGTGAGAGCCAGTTATTGAGTGGGCGGCTATTGAGACTGACGGCAGTCAGCGTAATGACACCGGCACCGGCTGCAGTTCGTGAAATCAGCGGATCACTGAGTGACTGCACGAGGATTCTGGGTTGCCGTGACGGGATGCGGAGCACTGTAACGGGATTGCGGTTGGTTTGCAGAGCCACAGCGCCCAGGACGAAATTCTGAATGGCGGTGAGGTCGAGTGTTTGCAGGGTGTTGGCGGTTTGCGGGATGCCAAATTTGGGCTGAATCCAGCGGCCGAGTGGTGAATTCAGGAGCTGATCAGCCTCCGCGGCGCAGCTGACGATCAGGTGTCCTCCTGCGAGCACCCATTCGCGAATTGCGGCTCCCTGAGCATCCGTCATTTGCCAGTTGTCTGTGAGCAGGAGCACATCGATACTGTCGAGGCCGCGCTGAATTGACGGAAAACCGTCCATGGAATCCAGCGAGATGATTCGGAGCAGATCCCGAGTGCCGGGTTCAGATTTGTACTGGGATTCGAGTTCTCTGATGCCGGCCTGTTGGCCGATTGTGAGCAGGGTCAGGGAAGTTTGCCGGTTCATGAACAGGCGTGTGGGCAGGGCATCTGCTGTCGTTTCAGGAATGACTGGGGTGTTGGATTCGGCGGATTCGACGTCGTGTTGCCAGAGGGGCTGACCGGCTGCGTTGCAAAGAGATATTCGGATCGTGCCTTCGAGTCGACCGGAGCAGAAGGCTCCTTCGAGTCGTACGGTTCCGTCTGCGGAGGCCCTTTGTTGGCCGCAGATGGTCTCGCACAGGTCACCTCGGGGATCTGGAGCGGAGACTTTGAGTTGGACTGATTCGTTGGCGGGCAGTCCTGTGGCGTGGAGCTGCAGGGGGAGCCAGCGGCCGGGCTGTCCGTGGGCTTGTAGTCCGACGCGGAGTTCAGCCACGTGTGGAGTGCTGGTTTGGGCGGGCAGCGGTGTGGTGAGGGAGGCGAGGAGTGCTGCGAGGACTGTGACCTGCAGCAGGCGGGCACCGGGGGCGCAGGGATGAATTCCCGCATGTGAGATGCGATAGGACATTCGGTCGGGGATTCCTGTGTGGGCTGGCGTCCGGGACGGTGTTGGATTCTCGAAGAACATACGATCGGAGGCGCAATTTCGGGGGAAAAAGCGGTTAAAAAACGGGTTCTGGAAGGTTTTGGGGGGAGTGATCCGGAAATCGTCGTCGCCGCTTTGGGAAAAACACTGGCTTTTTGATACGATTTCTGCCAAATTTCCTGCAGTCAAGTGGGGACCGCCTGTCGGTCCGTTGCATTCGCGCCAGCAGTTCGGTTTGAGCACTCGCTGCTGGGGTCATTTAGGTTCCTATTCCTGTACCTGATGGAGGTAACCATTAAACGAACTCGTCCGACACCAGCTCCCCAAAGCAATATGCCGCGCATGAACGAGCGAATCCGGATTTCTCCGATTCGTGTTGTGAGCGCCACGGGTGAGATGCTTGGGGAAATGGAAACAGCGGTCGCCCTGCGCATGGCGCAGGATGAGGGACTGGATCTGGTCGAAGTCAGTCCGGACGCTCGGCCTCCGGTCTGCCGTATCATGAACTACGGCAAGGTGCTGTATGAGCGACACAAGAAGTCTGGTGGCCCTCGCCAGCACAAAACTCAGCTCAAGCAGTTGCGGTTGCGGGCGAAGACCGGCCAGCACGACATCGAGGTCAAAGTCAAGCAGGCTCGTGAATTCCTTGTCCGCCGCGACAAGGTGAAGATCAACGTGATGTTCAAGGGCCGCGAAAATGCCCATCATGAACGCGGTCTGGAAATGCTCCACGAAATCGTGAAGATGCTGGAAGACATAGCCGCCGTCGAACAGCCGCCTAAAATGGAGAGCGGTAAAATGGCGTCAGTGCTCTTCACCCCGCTCAAGCACTGAAACCTGGATCCCTCCGTTCCCCTGCCACTCCTCAGGAGACATTCGTATGCTCCGTCTGCCGCTCGCGCTGACTGGCCTCGCTGTCCTGATCAGCGGTTGTGAACAAGTCGCTGCACCGCTGCTGCCGTCGGCCGCCGCGGCCATGGCTGACGAGAAAGCTCCTGATGCCAAACCGCCCGTAAATCAAACAGAGAAGACGGGGAAAAAACAGGCAAAGGGAAAGTCTGTGAAAGACAAATCCGACGAGGCCCCTGCTCAGTACAACAAGCTCAACGAGTTTGAATCGTGGGTCATCCTGCAGAAAGGTACGGAACGGGCCTTCACGGGTGAGTACACAGATCTGAAGGATCCGGGTACGTACATCTGCCGCCGCTGCAACGCGCCCCTCTATCACGCCAAAGCCAAGTTCTCCAGCCATTGCGGCTGGCCCAGCTTTGACGATGAGATCGAAGGGGCTGTCAAACAGTCCAGGGATGCAGATGGTTACCGTGTCGAGATCACCTGCAAGAACTGCGGCGGACATCTGGGACACGTATTCTTTGGTGAAGGTTTCACCGAAAAGAATACTCGTCATTGCGTCAACTCCGTCTCCATGAAGTTCGTCCCCGAAGGGACCGACTTACCTCCCGTCATCCGCAAAAAAAGCTCCCGCACCACCCGCAGCTCCAAAGCCGAAGACGACGAGTCGAAGCCAGCTGCGGCTGACGAAACAGAAAAGACCGACTCCAGGCAGCCGAAGTCAGCTGAGTAGCCTTGTGCATGCATGACACTGATGAAGTCACAGCATGGCATGAAGCCGGCCACGCCTGGGCCGCCCTCTACGTGGGTGCTCGAGTGCAGTCGGTATCGATTGCTCCGGACGACGATGACGGTCCGCGACGCTTTGGCGACACAACGATTCTGTGGAGCCGTCGTCGTTTCCCCCCGGCAGTGCTCGCCCAAAAACTCTGCTGGGTGGCGCTCGCCGGGCCTGTGGCCGAAATGATCCACACCGGCCGCCGCTTCCATCCCGGTGTTGTTGCGGAATGGCAGCAGGACTGGCGCGATGCTCTGCAGGCTCTGCAGCCCATTCGCGACCCCCAGAAACGCCTCGCCCGTGCCGAACTCATCACCATCGAACTTCACGAAGCCTTCTCGGACGACTATCACTGGTCTGCCATCGGCGCAATCGCTGATCATCTGCTTGCTCACGAAATCCTCGACGAAGAACTTCTTGCAGAAGCCGTCGAACCGTGGATTGCCGACGACTGACCGCCACTCGGGAGGGATTTGGTTGCTGTCAGGAGATCATGGGCAGTCGGAGCCCTGCAGAATGAATTGCTGGGATTGAGGGTCAGCTGCTGCGGAGTGCTGAGGATTAGTCGCTGGTTTTCAGGAACCGTTCGACCTGAGCCAGGAGTTCATCGGGGGCGTCTTCGAAGACGTAATGTCCGGCCTGTGGGAGACGCAGCACATCGGCACCGGGGAAACGTGACAGGAAGCCTTCAAGGAATTCAGATGGAGTGAAGCACCAGTCTCTGAGGCCCCAGATGAGTTGCACCGGGTGATTGCGGAATTGTTCCAGTCCTCGTTCCACGGCGTGCAGGGCTGAATAGCTGTGATGCCGGGGTGAGAGGGGGATGTCCTGTACAAATTCGTGTACGGCGATGCGATTCGCCCATGAATTGTAAGGAGCGAGGTAGCCGGCGCGAGCGGCCTGTGAGAGTGGCCGGACGACTGCCATCGAGAGTGCGGCGCGGGAGAAGAGGTTGAATCCGCGCACGCCGAGTTCACCGAACAGCGGTATGCGACAGGCGGCGATTCGCAGAGGGATTGCCTGGCTGCGGAAAGCGCCGGTGTTCATCAGCACGAAACGCTGGAAGTGCGACGGCAGGGACGCAGCGCAGCCCATGCCTATGGCGCCGCCCCAGTCATGGCCGAAGAGAGTGATGTGCTGGAGTTGCAGCAGTCGGACGAGGTGGCAGAGTCGGTCGATGTGTCGCTGGAGGGTGTAGAGCGAGCGGTCTGGTTTTTTTTCTGAGAAGCCGCATCCGAGGTGGTCAACGGCAATGACGCGGAAGCGATCTTTCAGGGCGGTTACCAGTCTCCGCCAGGCAAAGCTCCATGTGGGATTGCCGTGCACCATCAGGAGAGTTGGACCTGAGCCTTCGTCGATGTAGTGCTGGATTCCGTCGGCTGTCCGGAACCACTTTGAAGTGAAGGGGTATTCGGCCTGAAATCCGTGGCGCTCCAGCGACCGTTGGAGGAGAACGGCGGGGACATCAGAGTTGGAGAGGATTGCGGGGGGTGCCGAGGCTGGGCCGGAGGTCACAAAAGATTTCCGTACAACGGTACTCAGCGAGGTTCGCGCCGAGGTGCAAATTTGATGCGGCTGATGTAGCGCACGGGCACGCCGTTGGGACCGAGTCTTCCGGAGCAGGCGCCGATGGCATTGATTACGTAGCGATAGTCGAGGTTGTAATCCGGATCGATCTCGACTTCCTGTTTTTCCTGTTGTTCCTTACCGATGGCCTGCAGGGCCGTGATGGCGCGGAAGACTTCGGAATTCAGTCGGGCGAAGGCCTGATCTCCGGCACCCAGGCTTTGGCCGTTGAAGGAGAGTGTCTGCAGAACGCCGGAGGCGTCGGCCTGCATGCGGACCTTGAAGGGCGGGAGTTCGGCGTCTGTGACCGTGGATGCGCTGGGGGCACCGAGGGGCATGCTGATGTCGAAGTCCCCTTCCGGTTCGAGTACTTTGAGGGTGCACATGAAGAAAATCATGAGCTGGAACACGACGTCGATCATGGGCGTCATGTCCAGCTGGATCTTACTGGCGCTGCGGCTTCGGAGCTTCATGGATTTTGGCCTGATGCCGTTTGGGTGAGCCGGGGAGGTTACTGGACAGCGGCCTGGGTGGCCTTAAGGGCAAAACGCTGGAATTCAATGCCGGTCTCCTGGCACATCTGGATGAGTTCCTGGACGAGCCCGGCTTTGATGGAGGCGTCTGCACGAATTTCGACGGTGACGTCTTCGAGGCTGGTGCCGATGGTGCGGTAGAACTGCGATTCCTGGCGGAGTCGTGGGCGGACCTGATCGAGCGTCAGTTGTTCGTCACCGATGAACAGAAATGGATCATTGCTGAGTCTGTTTCCCTGCTGGTCCTTCATGAAGCCATAGTTGAGCACAAACGCGTTTTTGCGTTGTACGGCGGGTGGCCTTGCGAGGGTATCCCGGGGCAGCCCAACGCGTTCGTCAGCTTCATCCTGGTCGAATTTATTGATCACCATGAAGAAGGTGATGAGCTGGAAGACGATGTCGATCATGGGGGTCATGTCGAGATCGGCCGACGTGACGTTGGCTGGCTTGAACTTCATGATTGCATCACTTCCGGCATGAAACAGAGACTGCGGGGAGCGTTCCGGGCTGGAGGGGGGAGATCAGCCTTGTTTCTTGTTGTAGCTGGCGAAGCGTCCCATGAGGCCTTCGCTGACCATGCCGATTTCGAGCACCAGGCGTTGGATGCGGTTTTTCAGGATGCCGTGGAACACCATTGCGGGAATGGCGAGGATGAGTCCGATGAAGGTGGTGACGAGTGCGGTGGAGATACCGTCAGCCAGCTGAGACGGTTTGGGGGATGTGGCGGATGTGGCGATTACGTCGAAGCTGCTGATCATCCCCTGAACGGTTCCCATGAGACCCATCATGGGGGCGATGCTGCCGATGAGGGCGACGTAGCTGAGGCGGTGTTCGAGGGCCATATTTTCGTCTTCGCCGGTTTCCTGCATGCCTTCGACGGCTTCTTCGTAGCCGCGGTTGAGTCGGGACATGCCGGAGGCGAGTACGCGTGCGACGAAGGAGTCGTCGTTTTTGGCGAATTCGTAGGCGCCCTGGAAGTCCTTGGCGTTCAGTTTGGCTTCAAATTCTTCGACGAAGGCGGCGGGCAGGAGTGTTTCGCGGCGAACCTGCAGCACGTTCATCATGATGAGTGCGACGAGGATGAAGGATGTGAGCAGGAAGGCGGGGCCCCAGAACGGGCCGCAGGCGCGAGCGGTGTAGGCGAGGAAGCTGCGGGACTGGGCGGGAGCATCGGCGGCGGCTTGTCCGCCGGCAGCGGGTGCGGCGGCGCCTTCAGCGGCCGGGGCTGCGGGGGCTTCGGCTGCCGGAGCGGCCATGTCGTCCTGGGCCTGCAGTGGAGACTGCAGGAGGCCGGTCATGAACAGGGCGGAGAAGACGGCAAAGGCGGCACTGAGAAAGAGGCGACCGAATGATGGCCGAGCAAACGATTCAGAAACTGAGGTCATTTGTAGATTTCTCCCGGGAAGTCCGTCCGGGTGATCCGGAGGGATGTGCAGAACAGGGAATAGTCACGAATATAAACAAAATGGGCAGGAAATTCACGGAGAAACGCGGGAAGCTGCGGGGAATTTGCGGATCTGCAGGCTCAGCGTTTGGCCCACTGGCTGTTGGGATATTTGGACTGCAGAGTCGCGCGGGCGTCATCAGCGCGATTCTGGTGCCCGGCCGGGCCCCACAGTGCTGCCAGATGATACAACGCCTCAGCATGCTCAGAAGGCTCTGATCCGTAGAGAATATCCACGTGCAGATATGCCATCAGGGCGTCCTTCTGCTGATTTTTTTCGCGGAAGCTGTCACCTTTGAGCAGCCAGGCGCGAGCGAGTGTGCGAGTTTCGGATTCAGAGGCTTTGGCGATGACGTCATCCAGTGTCGCGATGGCTTCGTCGGCCTTGCCGTCAGCTTTGAGGCAGAGAGCTTTGCCGAGTTGACCGTCGTAGAGGGCTGAGAGGGCATTGGCGTCGTTCTGACTGTCGGCAATCACCTTTTCGAAAGCTGCCAGAGCTCCCGCATTGTCCTTGCTTTTGAGCAGCAGCATACCGAGCTGAACGCCGGCCTGCAGAGCGTAGCCCTTAACCGGGCTTTCCTGAACTTTGGTGAGAATCGCGCGGGCTGCTTCGGCCTGGGCCGGGTCCTGGGCGAGCAGATCCGCTTCGAGGAGTGAAGCTTCGAGGAAGCGGAAGTTATTGGGGTTTTCGGTGCGGAATGTGCTGATGGCTTTGGCAGCCGCAGCCACTTCGGCGGGGTTTGCCATCGCCAGTCGCACCTGGGTGCGGGCGATCAGGAATTTCAGGTCGGTGACGAGGCGTTTGTCTTCGCCACCGTATTCCAGCTGGATTTGCTTGTAGGTTTTGAGGGCAAAGTCGAGAGAACCGCTGCGTTCGGCGGCCTGAGCCTGAGAGAGTGTGGGGGGCTCCATGTCGAACTTCACGGTGGCCACGTCGGAGACGGGCACCTCTTGAGTCTGGCCATTCTGCAGCTTGATGGTGAGCGATGTGACGGTCAGCGCGGTGAGTTCTCCGCGGAGCACTGCGCGGTCGCTGCGGCGAACCACCTGATCGGCGGCCGGGAGTGAAGCGGAGGAGATAGTGAGACAGAGCAGCAGGGCTGCCGGGACAACGTGCTTCATGGTCACTCTCGCAGGGCTGAACGGAACGAAAAATCCGGATTGAAAGCGGCGGAAATATGTCTCAGCCAGGTTGTTCGGGTGGAGGTGTTTTCTTTGCTGGCGGGGGGCCTGGGGGGCGACTGGCTGGTTTGGGTTCGCCGGTGGCTGATTCGGAGGACTGAGGGGGTCTTGGTCGAGGCGGTGCTGTGCCGGGTGCGGCGGGTCGCGGGGCGCCGCTGGAAGTTC